>JALOQC010000371.1 GCA_025453555.1 Myxococcota bacterium
CGGCTGCGCGACGGTGCAGCCTTGGGAGCGCGAGCTCCTCGCGCATCCGGCGATGGCGGAGTCGACCGATCCCGAAGGCGAGGCCTTCGACGCGCACGTGCGCGGCGCACACGAGGCGGGGCTCGATCCGGGCGCGAGCGGCGGAGGCGGCTGTGGCTGCAACTGACACCTCCGATGCGGCTGACCGTTCGCGGCGCACGCTCTGCTGCGTTCTCGCGATGCTCGCGTCGCTCGCGGTGTCGCCCGCGCGTGCTCAGGAGGACGCTCCCGCACGGACGAGCGTATCGCTGCACGGCTACGTCGACGACGACGGGCTCACGGTCTGGCATCCGTCGGCGAGCGCGTCGGCGGGCGGACGTTGGCGCGCGCGCGCGACCTACGACGCCGACGTGATCACCGCCGCGACCGTCGACGTGCGCACGAGCGCGAGCGTCCGACCGTTTCACGAGACACGGCACGGCCTCGCGCTCGGTCTGGCGGGCACGCTCGCGCGCGGCCGCGTGCTCGACGTGCGCGCGAGCACCAGCCAATCGCCGGACTACCGCAGCGTCACGGTCGGGAGCGCGTTCACCTTCGAGGACGAGACACGACGCGACACCGTGCGGCTCTCGATCGACGGATCGCTCGCCAGCGTCGGGCGCGCCGGCGATCCCGATCCGGTGGGTGAGCTCGGGAGCGTCGGCGGCTCGCTCGCGTGGTCGCGGGTGCTCTCGCCGCGTTGGATCGCGGATCTCGCGCTCGCGGGGGAGCTCCTGCGGGGCGTCCAAGAGAGCCCCTACCGCTCCGTGCGGATTGGCGAAGGACTGCAGCGGCTCGCGGTGCCGGAGGCGGTGCCGAACGCGCGGCATCGGGTGGCGCTCGCCCTCGGGATGCGCGCGGCGTTGAGCTCTCACGTGTTCGCACGTGCGCGGCTGCGGTTGCACGCCGACGACTGGGGTGTGCGGGGCTACGTGCTCGAGCCGGAGCTCGTCTTCGCGCTCGCGTCGCCGGTCGAGCTCTCGCTCACGGGCGCGCTCGGAGCGCAGCACGGCGCGCGCTTTCGCCGCGGGAGCTACGCGAGCGGACCGGAGGTGCCGCGCTGGCGCACCCACGATCGCGAGCTCGCCTCGGGATTCCACGGTCGCGCGCAGCTCGGGCTTCGCTGGCGCTTCCTCGAACGGGAGCACGCGACGCTCGCGGTCTCCGCGCGCGGCGGCTTCGAGCGCCATCGCTTCCTCGACACCCCGCTTCTTCCGCGGCGGACCGCCGCGCTCTTCGGACTTTCGTTGGTGGGAGAGTGGCCATGAGACTCGTGACCTTCCTGGTGTTGCTCACGTTCGCGTGTGGGGACGACGACGCTCCCACCGACGGCGGGAGCTGCGCGCTCGACGTCACGCTCGGACAGTCACGCGGGGGCGTCTTCGAGCCGCTCGCGGAGGGCGATCCGGTCGAGCTGGTGCTCGGCTTCCAGGGCTTCCGCATGCTCGACCTCGCGCTCGCCAGCGAAGGCACGCACGGCGACGAGCTCGAGCTGAGCACGGTCGTGTTCGTGGAGAGCTCGGGGGTGGAGCTCTCGCAGCGCACGCGGGAGCGTGGCTTCCGACGCACGGACTCGGGCGTGGTGCTCGACGAGTACCTGGTGTTCTTCAACGACGAGCCGGCCTCTGCGCTGGTCGGGCGCGAGGCCGAGATCGAGCTCGTGGTGCGCAGCGGCGCGTGCGTGGGCGGCACGAGCGTGCGCGTGACGGTGCGGGACGACGATCCCTGCGTCGACACCACCATCGTGGTGGACGCGGGAGAGGTCGACGCGGGGCTGGCGGACGCCGCGGTCTGCGGGGTCACGCCTTGAGTGAGGAAGCCCCGCGGGCGTTGCTCCGCACGACGCTCGGTCGCGCGTCGCTCGCGTGCGTGCTCGCGATCGTCGTCGTCCACTCGGGTTGCGACGCGGAGCCCGCGGCATCGCCCTATCCGCGCGAGCTCCCGCCGGCTGTGACCGACATCGCGACGGACCTCCCACCGATGCCGCCCCGCGACAAACCACGCGCGCTCGTGGAGGCGGAGGGCAAGCTCTTCGTCGCGCTCGGCGGCACCGAGATGCGCCCGGGGCGTGAGCTCGCGGTGCTCGACGCGGCGTCGCTGACGGTGCTCGATCGGATCGAGGTGGGCCCGATGCCGCACGCGCTCGCGGTGCATCCGAGCGGGCGCTTCGTCGCGGTGGCTTGTCGCTTCGCGTCGTACGTCGCGATCGTCGATGCGCGGCGCGCGCGGGTCGTGGCCGAGATCCCCGCGCCCTTCTATGTCGAGGACCTCGCGTTCTCGCCCGACGGAACGCGCGCCGCGCTCACCAACCGCTGGAAGCGTTCGGTGATCCGCTGGGAGGTCGACGTCGACGACGAGCGCTTCGTCGCGCGGGTGATCGACGCGCCGCGCGACGCGGAGGAGCGCGTGGGCATCGCGCTGCCGGGCGCGCCGCGCCGCGTTCGCTTTCTCGACGACGCGCGCGTGCTCGTGACGTCCGAGTCGGACCTCGCGCTCTACCGCGTGGACCTCGACACCCGCGAGGTGCTCGAGCGCCGCGTGGGCTCGCCGGTGCTCGACCTCGCGCTCGTCGGCCCGTGGGTCGTCATCGCGCACACCGGGACCGGCACTGGACACCCGCCGGACGACGGCTTCGACGGCGACGAGGACGGCGCGCGCGGCGACGGCACCGCCAACGTGGGCTTCCAAGATCTGCAGAACGAGCTCGCGGTGCTTCGGGCGTCGGATCTGGAGGTCGCGCAGGCCTACACGAGCGACTCGATCTGCTGCCGCGACTACCGCGACGTGGATCCCGATCGTCCCGAGCACGGCGCGGGGCTCGCGCCCGTCGATCGCTGGCCGGCCTCGCGGGTGGACTTCCTGCCGCCGCGCGATCGGTGGATCGTGGGCGGCGCGCTGCCGGAGCGCCTCCTCGCGCACGAGGAGGCGGGCATCACGCGGCTCGCGGTGGTCTACGGCGGCTCGAGCGAGCTTCAGCTCTTGGACGTCGAGCTCGCGACGGGCGCGCTCGTGCCGCGGGGGCTGCGCGCGACGGGGCGCGGCGCGATGGACGTGATCCATCAGCCGACGCACGCGCGTTACGTGGTGGTCGATCGGCTCGACGAGACGCTCTCGGTGATCGGCGCGTTCGACGGGATCGACCCGGAGCCCGGAGCACCGCGCGAGACGGTCGTCGTCGGCGACGTGAGCGCGGGCGCGTTCCCCGCGAGCGACGCCGAGATCGGTGAGCTGGTGAACACCGTCGGCGCGGCCTTCGGGGTCGACGGGGACCAGACCTGCGTGCACTGCCACCGCGACGGCTCGCCGGTCGGCAAGCCGGTGAGCATGCCGCTGCTTGCGCAGCCGGAGTGGGGCGTGCGCAACGTGATGGCGTACCGCGGTGCCCACGACAGCGCGCCATGGTTCCTCGAGGCGGCGATGAACGAGGACAACTTCTTCCCCGTCCTCAACGAGTTCGCGCGCCGCGAGAACTTCTGCTGCGAGCAGAGCGATCCGCGCGTCTGGGCGAGCTATCCGACGCGCGACGCCTGCCTCGCGAGCCCCGACACCGAAGGCTGCGTGCACGTGCTCGACTGCGAAGCGAGCCCGCCGCCCGAGTGCGCGACGCGAGGCTACGGCAGCCCGCACCTCACGCGCGACGCTCACTTCCGCGCGGCGGCGCGTGCGCTCTTCGAGCGTGACGAGAGCTTCGGCGACGCGCTCTTCGTCGAGCGCCTCGGAGCGGACGGCACGATCGTGCGTCGCCCGATCCCGCTCGGCTTCGACGGCGTCACGCGCGCGCTCGGGGTCTTCTTGCGCAGCGATCCGCGGCTGCTCCCGAACCCCTTCGCCGCGGTGTCGAGCGCGCGCGCGCGGATCGGCGAGGCGCTCTATCGCTCGCCGCGCACGGGCTGTTCGACGTGTCACCCCTTGCCGGTGGGTGCGACGGTCGACGGAGACGGAGCGCCGATCACCTTCCCCTACGTGGTCTCGCCGCTGCTGCACCCGGACACCGGCGAGGACGTCGACCGCGTGAGCGACGGCTTCCTCGGCACCTTCCCGCGCGCGCGGCAGACGGTGGCGGGCGTGCGCTTCGGCGCCACGAACCTCCGCGGGGTCTGGGACCGCAGCCGCCTCCTGCACCACGGCGCGGCGCGCTCGCTGCGCGAGGTGTTGGCGACCCCCGGACATCCGGCGCTGCGTCCCGGAGAGCGCGGGCTCAACGAGCGCTTCGGCCAGCCCGACACGCACGGTGCGACCTCGACGTTGAGCGTCGACGAGGTGCTCGCGCTCGAGCGCTTCTTGGAGGGTCTGTGATGGGACCGATCGGCAGAGCGTTCGCGCTGGTGCTCGTGCTCGCCGCGTGCGCGCGCTCGAACGCGGACCTCGACGCGGGCACGCTCGACGGGTCGTTCGACGCCTCGAGCGACGCATCCCGCGACGCGCCACACGACTCGCACCGTGACGTCGGGCCCGACGTTCCTCCCGACGGAGGCGACTTCGTCTGCCCACACGACGGCGTACGCACGCCGGGGCGTCACCGGCTCTTCGTGCAGGGACACGAGGCGCCGCCCCGCGCGGACGGGACGTGGCCGCTCTTGCACGAGGTCCACGAGGACGAAGAGGACGCCGAGCTCTGCGACGACGCGCACTTCGTCGACGACACGAGCGGCGACGGACGGTGGCAACCGGGCGAAGCGCCACGCGGCCTCGGGCCGAGCGAGCTCGTCCACGGCGAGCACTTCTTGGTCGGGCCGGGGAGCTTCGTCGAGATCACCACCACGCTCTGCACCGACATCACGGGCAACGTCGTCTTCTACGTTCCGAACTTCGACGAAGAGGGCAGCGAGGCGCTCTTGCAGATCCTCGTGCGTCGCGGACGCGACGAACAGCTCGTCGCGGAGGTCACCGACGACGAGCCGGGCTTCAGCGGATACAACCCGTTCGTGCGCGAGATCGCGGGCGTCGATCCCGACGCGCGACCAGGCGACGAGCTCGTGCTTCGCGCGATCAACCTCAGCGGCGCCGCGTACTCGGTGATGGTCTGGCGTCCGCCGAGCGAATACGAGTCGTGGATCCTCGTGGAGGTGCCGTGATGCGCGCGTCGAAGGCTTGGATGCTCGGAGCTCTCGCGTTGAGCTTCGCTTGTGGCGGCGATCCGGGGGATGGGGACGCGGCCCGGGACGCGGGAGGCTCGTGCGACGACGCGGCCGCGGAGGATGCCCACGTCGTGGCGCCCCGCGACGCCTCACTCCCGCCGCGCGACGTCGCCGGCTGCGAGCCCCTCGAGATCGGGCGCTGCGTGCTCGAGGGGGGCGCGCTCTGCACCGGCTCGGAGACCGAGGCGACCTTCGCGCCGCTCGACGGACCGATCACGCCGGTGGTCGGACCTCAAGGCGCGACGATGTTCCCGCTCGCCGTGCGCACGCGCGGGGTCTCTCCGGGCGATCCGACACGTCCCTTCGCGAGCGAGAACCCGGAGCTCGAGCTCCTCCTCTTCGACGTCCACGGGGACCAGATCGCGACGCTGCGGAGTCGCGCGGGCATGCGTGAGGTCGGCGACGAGCTGGAGACGAGCTCGCTCTACTTGATCGTCGACGAGCGCCCCGCCGCGCTCATCGGCGAGGACTTCGTGGTGGTCGCGCACCTCGTGGACGTCGACGAGCGCGAGCGCTGCGGCGAGGCCGTCCTGCTCGCGAGGTGAGGCGCGATTCGTGAGGCTTCTCCAATTCCAGCTTCCTCGAGCGCGAGGAGATTGATCCGGCGCAACGAACGTCACCGAACGTTTCGTTAGAGCGAGCGTGGGATCTCGCGTATGCCCCGACCCACGCTCACGCTCACGACCACCCTCAACGACCGCGAGGTCCACGTGGTGGTCGAGCCGCGCACGACCTTGCTCGAGCTCCTTCGAGATCAGCTCGATCTCGTCGGCACCAAATCGGGCTGTGCCTCCGGGGACTGCGGCGCGTGCACCGTCCAGGTCGACGGAGTGCCGATGCTCGCGTGCCTCACCCTCGCCGCGCGCGTCGACGGATGCAGCGTGCGCACGGTGGAAGGGCTCACTGGTCCGCGTGGGCGTCTCTTGCAGATCTTCGTGGAGCACGACGCCGCTCAATGCGGCTTCTGCACCCCGGGTCTGCTCATGCAGGTCGACCATCTGCTACGCGTACGGCCGGGACCGCTCGGTCGCGAGGAGGTACGCACGGCGCTGAGCGGCAACCTCTGCCGCTGCACCGGCTACGAGAAGATCCTCGACGCGGTCGTCGACGCCGCGACGCGCGCATCGGAGGGCGCGTGACGAACCGCGAGGACGTACCGGCGGAGCTCCGGGGCGGCCAGATCGGCGGCGTGCACCGCCGGGTCGGGATCCACGATCGGCTCCGCGGCGTCACGCGCTTCACCGCCGACTTGAAGCGTCCGGGGATGTTGCACGCGAAGATCGTGCGGAGCCCCCACGCGCACGCGCGCATCGTATCCGTCGACGCCACCGACGCCCTCGCGATGCCCGGGGTCGCGGCGGTCATCACTGGTCGCGACCTTCCGACGCCCTACGGAATCATCCCTTGGACGCGCGACGAGACCGCGCTCGCGGTGGAGAAGGCGCTGCACGTCGGTGACGGAGTGGCCTGCGTGGCGGCGGAGGATCTCGCGACCGCGGAGGCGGCCGCGCGCGCGATCCGCATCGTCTGGGAGCCGCTTCCCGCGCTCTTCGATCCGGAATGAAGGTCAACCCGCACTGCAAACACGGCAACCTCACCAAGGAGGTCTCGCTCGCGTTCGGCGACGTCGACGACGCGCTCGCGCGCGCGGCGCTGGTGGTCGAAGGCGAATATCGCTTCGCGGGCACGACCCACGCCGCGCTGGAGCCGCATTGCGCGCTCGCGGACGTCGACGCGGACGGCTTGCTCACCGTCTGGTCCACCACGCAGGTGCCGCACTACCTGCACCGCGAGCTCGCGCGCGTGCTCGACCGATCGCCGCGGACGATCCGCGTGATCCAGCCTCCGCTCGGCGGCGGCTTCGGTGGTAAGAGCGAGCCCCTCGACCTCGAGCTCTGCGTGGCGAAGCTCGCGCTCGTGACCGGCCGCCCCGTGCGCTTGCTCTACGAGCGTGAGGAGGTCTTCTACGCGCACCGCGGCCGCCACCCGATGGTCATGCATCATCGCGCCGGCTTCGACGCGGACGGTCGGATCCTCGGGGTCGACGCGCGATCGATCCTCGACGGCGGCGCGTACGCGAGCTTCGGGCTCGTCACGACCTACTACTCCGGCCAGCTCCTCTGCGCGCCCTACGACTTCCCGGCGTACCGCTTCGACAGCCGCCGCGCGTACACGAACAAGCCCGCCTGCGGTCCCAAGCGCGGGCACGGCAGCGTGCAGCCACGCTTCGCGATGGAGGTGCAGCTCGACAAGGCGGCGCACGCGCTCGGGATCGATCCGATCGAGCTGCGTCGCCGCAACGCGATGCCCGCCGAACGTCGCACCGTCAACGAGCTCCTGGTGGGCTCGAACGGCTTCCTCGATTGCCTCGCCGCCGTCGAAGCCGCCTCCGAGTGGCGAGCCCGTCGCGGCAAGCTGCCCTTCGGACGTGGCCTCGGCGTGGCCGGGAGCACGTACATCTCCGGCACGAACTACCCGATCTATCCGAACGACATGCCGCAGTCCGCGGTGCAGGTGACGCTCGACCGGAGCGGCCGCGCGCGGGTGTTCAGCGGCGCGAGCGACATCGGGCAGGGCTCGGACACGCTGGTCGCCGTGATCGTGGCCGAGGAGCTCGGCCTCGCGATCGAGGACGTGCGCGTGCTCAGCGCGGACTCCGATCTCTGCCCCGTCGATCTCGGCGCCTACAGCTCGCGCACGACCTTGATGGTCGGCAACGCGTGCCTCGACGCCGCGCGCGAGCTCGCGGGACGCGTGCGCAGAAGCGTCGCGCGTGCGTGGGAGGTCGCGTCGAACCGCGTGGTGCTCGCGCGAGGCTGCGCGTTCGATCGCGAAGAGCCACGGCGCGCGATGGTGCTCGCGGAGGCCTTCCAGCTCGCGGAGGTCGAGCACGGCCTGCTCAGCGCGGCGGGCAGCTACCGCACGCCCACCGATCGCCACGGGAGCTACCGCGGCGGCACCATCGGCGCGTCGCCCGCGTACAGCTTCACCGCGCACGTCGCGGAGGTGGAGGTCGACGTCGAGACCGGTGAGGTTCGGGTCGAGCGCATCTGGTGCGCGCACGATTGCGGTCGCGCGATCAGCCGCCGCCTCGTCGAAGGCCAGATCGAAGGATCGACCTACATGGGCGTGGCGGAAGCGCTCTTCGAGGAGCACGCGATCGACGCCGCGCACGGCGGGCTCCACGCCGGTCCGAGCTTGCTCGACTACCGCCTGCCGACCGCGATAGGAAGCGGGCGAGGGACCGCTGCACTCGAGCATCCCCGCGGTCGCGAACGCGATCTTCGACGCGGTGGGGATCCGGCTCGACGCGCTGCCGTTCACGCCGCCGCGCGTGCTCGCGGCGATTCGCGCGAACGAGCAGCGCGGCGAGATCGCAGCGCGCGGGAAGAGGGTCCTGACGGGCAACGCCTCACCGCGTGGATCGTCGCGCGCAGCCTCGCGAGGAGACGCCTCGTGAAGCCGGCCGCGTTCGAGCTCACGACGCCGACCACGCTCGCAGGCGCGCTCGAAGCGCTCGCGGAGGGTGCGACTCCGATCGCGGGCGGGACCGATCTGCTGCCGAGCCTCGCGCAGGGGCGCGCGCGTCCCGAGCGCGTGCTGAGCCTCCACCGGCTCGACGAGCTGCGGTACGAACGCGTGGACGCAGACGGAACGCTCGAGCTCGGCGCGCTCCGGTCGCTGGCCGACCTCTCCACCAGCGCGTTCGTCCAAGCCCACGCGCCGATGCTCGCGCAGGCTGCATCGCTCGGGGCCTCGCCTCAGCTCCGCGCGATGGGCACCCTCGGAGGCAACCTCTCCCTCGACACCCGCTGCCGCTTCGTCAATCAAACCGCCTTCTGGCGCGGCTCGCTCGGCGGATGCTTGAAGTCCGAAGGAACCGTCTGCCACGTCGTCCCGAGCGGGCGCCGCTGCGTGGCCGCGCTCAGCGCGGATCTGGTCGCGCCGCTCGTCGCGCTCGACGCCACGATCGTGCTCGCGAGCGTGCGCGGAGCGCGTGAGCTCCCGCTCGCCGACTACTACCGCGCGGACGGGACGCGACACCTGACTCGCGAGCCGGACGAGCTCCTCGTCCACGTGCGGATCCCGCCGCGGACGAAGAAGCGGCGCGAGGCCTACGTGAAGTGGCGTCCGCGCGGCGGCATCGACTTTCCGCTCGTGTCGATCGCGCTCCGCTTCGACCTCGACGACGACGACCGCGTGGCCGACGCGCGGGTGGTCGCGGCGGTGCTCGGTCCGAAGCCGCGCGAGCTCGCGCACCTCGATCGGCTGCGCGGCCGACGCCTCGACGCGGCCTTCGCGCGCGACGTCGCAGAGCTCGTCCACGCGCAATGCAAGCCGCTGCCGAACGTCCCTTGGGATCCCGAGCATCGCCGCGAGCTGCACCGCGTGCTCGTGCGCCGCGCGATCGAAGGGTGGGCGAACGAGTCGAGGAACGCGTCGGGGACCGAGTCGGGGACCGAGGCGGGGAACGAGGCGGGGACCGAGTCGGGGACCGAGTCGGGGAACGAGTCGGAGAACGAGGCGGGGAACGAGTCGGGGAACGAGGCGGGGAACGAGGGATCGGCGTGAGCGTGCTCGGCATCGTTCTGGCCGCAGGGGCATCGCAGCGCGCAGGCGGACCGAAGGCGCTCGCGTGTCTGCGCGGCGAGCCGCTGGTGCTGCACGCGATCCGTCTCGTGCGCGAGGCGGGCGCGCGCGAGGTCGTCGTCGTCGTGGCCGCCCCCTGGGGCACCGCCGTAGCGGAGATCGCGCGTCGCCACGGCGCCACTCCGATCCATCACACCCACCCCGAGCAGGGGATGCTCTCGTCGCTCCAGCGCGCGCTCTCGTTCGGCACCACCCACGAGGCGGCGCTCGTGGCGCTCGTCGATCACCCGCGCGTACGAGTCGAGACCGCGCGCACGCTCGTCGCGACGTGGCGACGCAGCCGCGCGCCGCTCGTGCGCCCACGTCACGGCGATCGGCGCGGCCATCCGTACGTGATCGACGCGCGTGTCTTCCCCGCGCTCCTCGAGCTCGCTTCGAGCGCGAACCCACGCCCGCTCTTCGACACGCTCGTGGGCGCTCGCACGATCGACGTCGACGATCCGGGCGTGCTCGACGACCTCGACACCTCGCGCGCGTTGCACGACGTGGGCGCGCGACTGCCCGTCACCTCGCCCGTGTCGGCTCGCGTGACGGTCGATGCGGCGCTCACGGCACGCGCCTGGCTCTCACACCCCTCGCTCCCGTCCGCACGAGTCCCATGAAGGTTCGCCTCGTCTACCCACGCTTCGCTCGCTTCCGCGACACCCACCCCGAGCTCGAATCCCTGCCGGAGATCGCGGGGCTCTGGAAGTACCGCATGCCGCCCGCGCTCGGTCTGCAGATCCTCGCCGCGCTGATGCCGGACGACGTCGAGTGGGCGGTCACCGACGCGAACCTCGACCCGCTCGACTTCGACGAAGCGGTGGATCTCGTGGCGATCAGCTTCTTCACGCCGCAAGCGAGCTCCGCCTACGCGATTGCCGACGCGTACCGCGCGCGGGGCACGAAGGTCGTGCTGGGCGGGATGCATCCGTCGATGTACCCGGAAGACGCGCGGCCACACGCGGACTCGGTCTGCGAGACGTGGGTGCGCCCGCGCCGCTCCATCTTCGATCGCCCCGGCGTCTACGACTGGCACGCCGCGCTCGTGCAGGTGATCCGCGGCTGCCCGCGCGCGTGCCCCTACTGCAACATCCCCGAGTACCAGGGTCGCGCGTTCCGCTTCCGCGACCTCGACGACGTCGTGGGCGACATCGCGAGCCTGCGCGGGCGCGAGTTCTACATCACCGAGGACGCCGTGATGTTCAAGACGCGCGCGGTGGACCGCTACGCCACCGAGCTCTTCGAGCGCCTCGCGGACCTCGACGCGCGCGTCTTCCTGACCACCGCCTTCGGTCTCAACGAGCGCCCCGACTTCCTCGACACGCTCGCGCGCGGCGGCGCGCAGTGCATGTACGTGACCTTCGGCTTCGACCCGATCTCCGAGGGTGTCTACCGCGGCGACCGGCGCTTCGTCGAGCGCGCGAAGGCGAGCGTCGCGGCCTTCCAGGATCGCGGCATCCGCTTCTTCGGTGCGTTCGGGGTCGGCTTCGACGACGACGATCCCGGCACCTTCGATCGCATCCTCGAGTTCTGCGAGGAGGCCGGCATCGTCACGGCGGAGTTCTTCATCGCGACTCCGTTCCCGAACACGCCGCTCTGGCACCAATGGCGCGCGGAGGGCCGCCTGCTGCACACCGACTGGTCTCGCTACAACTGCGCGAACGTGGTGCATCGACCCAAACACATGACGGAGAACGAGCTGATGGACGGCTTCCTCCGCTTGTGGCGAGAGTTCTACTCGCGCGTGCCGGTGGAAGACTCGCTGAGCTGCTTCACCGACACCCCCCACGCGTACGCGGGTCGCCGCTGAGCACTTGGGGATCACAGAGCCGCTGATCGCGCGCCGTGCACGATCGTGCCGTGCTCGATCGCGCCGTGCTCGATCGTGCCGTGCTCGATCGCGCCGCGCTCGATCGTGCCGTGCTCGATCGTGACGTGCTCGATCGTGACGTGCTCGATCGCGGCTTCGACCTCAGCCGAGGTGCAGCCACGCGGGGCCGCGCAACCCCTGGCGCCGCAGCGCGGAGAAGAGTCGATCCGAGAAGCGGTGGTCGAGCGGTGGGATCACCCAGCGCGGGTTTCGATCTCGGTTCGCCTCGAGCAGCGACAGCGTCTCTTCGCGGAGCTTCGCGCGCTCTCTCGCACGCGCGGCATCCACCGGCTCGTGCGCGTCCTTCCACACCATCAGGATCGCGGCCGACGGATCGAGGTCCGCGACGAAGTCGAGGGTGCGCCGCACGTCGTCGAGGGTCTCCCCCGGTGTGCCGAGCAAGAAGGTGTGGCAGTCGCGCAACCCGGCCGCGCGCGCCACCTCCGAGGTCCGCCGGACGGCGCGCGTGTCGAAGCCCTTGCGGAGCCGGCCGAGCACCGCGTCGGAGCCGGAGTCCGAGCCGATCTCCATCCCCAAGCAGCCGGCGGCCGCCATGCGCTCGGCGAGCGGCGCGCCGAAGTCGATCGGGTTCACGTAGCAGGTCCACGGGATCGTCCGGTCGCGCGCGATCAGCGCGTCGCAGACGGCGAGCGCGTGCGGGCGTGGCAGGTTGAACACCGCGTCGACGACGAAGACGTGATCGACCTCCGGCGCGACCTCCGCGACGTGATCGAGCTCGCGTGCGACGAGCTCGGGCGGCCGCAGTCGCGAGAGCCGCCCTTCGATCTCGGGGTAGGTGCAGTACGAGCAGCGCATGCGACAGCCGCGCTTGGTCTGCACCGACTCCGTGCCCACCTCGACGTAGTGGCGCCGATCGACCCACCGACGATCGGGGAAGGGTGTGCGCTCGAGATCGACCCCCGCGGCCGGTCGTGTCGGCGCGAGCACCTGGCCGTCCACGAACCGGTGCACGCCGCCCACCCGCTCGACCCCCTCGCGTGCCTCGAGCGCGTCGAGGAGCTGCGCGAACGCGAGCTCGCCTTCGCCCGCCACCCCGAAGTCCGCCCCCGTCTCTTCGAGCAGCTCGCGCGCGAGCAACGTGTAGCCACCGCCGCCAAGCACGACCTTCGCGTCGCTCACCTCGCGAATCGCAGCCACCAGCGCGCGGTACTCGTCGACCCGCCCGCGCGTGTCGCCGTAGTCGTTGTCGTGCACGTTGCGCAGCCCGAGCGCGACCACGTCGGGCCGCACGCGCTCCACGAAGGTCTGCAACGCCGCGATCGGATCGTCCTCGAAGCAGAGATCGAGCACGTGTCGCTCGTGCCGCTCCGGACAGGCCGTCGCCACCGCGACGAGCCCGAGTGGCACCACCGGGCTCGGCAGCCGCTCGCGATTCGCCGCGACGAAGGCGACCCGCATGGACTACGTCAATCCGAAGAGATCACGCGCGTTGTCCCGCGTGATCTTCTCGATCGTCTCCGATTTGAGCCCCATGCTCTGGAGCTGATCCAGGCTCTTGCCCCAAGGCAGCCCGTTGGTTCCCCACACCACCCGATCGCGCCCCATGCGGCTGTCCATGAAATGAACGATCGCGGGGCTCAGGTAACGCGGCATCCACGCGTCGATGCCGAACCAGACGTTGTCCCATTTGTAGCAGAGCGAGATCAGCTCCTCGACCCAAGGCCAGGCGGTGTGGGCGCCCAGGATCTTGAGGGTCGGGAAGTCGCAGGCCACCCGGTCGAGCGCCATCGGACGCCCACAATCGCTCGGCATGCCCTCGAGCACGTGCCCGACTTGCAGAGAGACCGGCACCCCGAGCTCCGCGCACTTCGCGTAGAGCGGGTACATCTTCGCGTCCGCGAAGCCGATGTCGAAGCCGTAGATGTGGACGTACACGCCCTTGTAGCCGCGGTGCTTCACGGCGTGCTCGATCTCCGCGAGCGACTCCGAGATGCGGAAGGGGTCGTAGCCCGCGAGACCCACGAAGCGATCCGGCGAGTGCGTGAGGTATTGATCGACCTCCTCCAGCCGGGTGTCCATGGTCATCTTCTTGTTGCGATACGACCACATCTTCGTTTGAGTCACGAAGACCTTGTCGACCTTCGCGGCGTCCATCTCCTTCACCATCGCGTCGATCGACGGGAACTGT
>JALOQC010000372.1 GCA_025453555.1 Myxococcota bacterium
CGGGGGCCCTGCGGAGCGCAGGCTCAGACCGAACACTTCGTCGAACTTCAAACCCGAATCCTGCCGACGAAGTGTCTTGACAGAAGGGGAACGCTACAGCGTGACGTTCCTTCGACGAGCTTGCCGAGCGGGTGTACGCACGCCATTCTCCGCTCGTGGAGTCGATCGCCCCGTCGCTGCGATTTACGTCCCCCGGCCCCTCGAGGGCTCCGGGAGGACGACGCACGAGCGACTGATCCTCCAACGCGCGGGCCGAGACCGCGACGCGAACGGAGTCGACGAGGGACCGGGGAAGGCGCGGCGCCGACGGCACGGCGTCCAACGTTTCACCCCGTGACTTTCGAGGTTTCGCCGTGTCCCACGCTCCGCTCACCTGGCCCGCGCTCCGTCATGCGCTCTCCCTCCGCGATCTGACCGACCCGTCGCAAGGTCCTCACGCCCTCCAGCTCCTCGTCGACTCACTCTCGACGACCTTGATCGACGCGTGGCGATGTCGCGCGATCCACCGACGTGACGCTCCGATCGTCTCCGTCGCCGACAACTACGACCGCCTGCAGTACGCCGCCGCGTCCGTCGCGCGGGAGAGCCGCTACACGCGTTACGTCAGCGAGGACGTGATGCTGCGCTCGCACACGAGCGCGATGATCCCGTCGGCGCTCCGCGCGCTTGCGCGAACGACGGAGCTCGACGATGCGCTGATCGTCGCGCCGGGGATCACGTATCGCCGAGACAGCATCGATCGGCTGCACACGGGCGAGCCGCACCAAGTCGATCTGTGGCGGATCCGAGTGGGAGCGCCGCTCTCACGCGACGACCTGCGCGCGATGGTCGCGTGTGTGGTCGACGCCGTGCTGCCGGGGGTCGAGCACGTGGTCTCCGACGCCACGCACCCGTACACGTTGGCTGGCTTGCAGATCGACGTGAAGGTCGGCGAACGGCTCGTCGAGATCGGAGAGTGTGGCCTCGCGCACCCGGAGGTCCTCCGCGACGCGGGGCTCGATCCCGCGCGCTGGTCCGGTCTCGCGATGGGGCTCGGGCTGGATCGTTTGCTCATGCTGCGCAAAGGGATCGACGACATCCGCCTGCTGCGCGCGACCGACGCGCGCGTCGCGTCGCAGATGCTCGACCTGACGCCCTATCGCCCCGTGTCGACGATGCCGCCCGTGCGTCGCGATCTCTCGATCGCGGTGGCCACCGGCACGACGGACGAGGACCTCGGTGATCGCGTGCGAAGCGCGCTGCGCGACGACGCGGAGCTCGTCGAATCGGTCGCGGTGGTCGAGCGCACGCCCGCGTCGGCGCTCTCGGAGCTCGCGCGCGCCCGCATCGGGCTCGGCGAAGGGCAGGAGAACGTGCTGCTGCGCGTGGTGCTCCGCGCGGTCGACCGCACGCTCACCCACGCCGAGTGCAATCGCCTACGCGACGCGATCTACGCCGCCGTCCACGAAGGATCGGCGGCCCAATGGGCGAGCCGCGGCGCGGCGTAGCGGTGCGATCGGACCCCGCTTGATGTCGGAGGGCGCGGGTACCGTCGCGCGATGGCCGAAGCGACGCCCGCCCCGACTCCGACTCATTGTTCGGTGTGCGGGCTCGCGCTCGGGCTCCAGTACTGGATCGTGGACTACCCACGCGCGGTTCATCACGAATGCCGCGATTGGAGCCGCGCACCGTGGCCGTTCGCGCACGTGGAGGCAGCGCTTCGGCGTGCGCTGCGAGCGCAGACCGCGCCGAACGTCATGCTGCGTCGGCTCTCCTCCGAGCTCGGACGCGCGCGTCGTCGATGGCCGCGCGACGATCCACGCGCGACCTACGACGCCCTCGAGCCGAAGTGCCGCGCGGCGATGATGCGGCTCGGTCGGCGGTAGCGTTGGGCGCCCGTGCGCTACGCTCCGCGCATGTCCGATCTCGAACGCGCCATCACCATCGCCGCCGAAGCCCACCGCGGCGCGGTCGACAAGGCCGGAGCGCAGTACATCCTCCATCCGCTGCGGGTGATGCTCGCGCAGACGACCGACGAGGCGCGCATCGTGGGTGTGCTCCACGACGTGGTCGAAGACTCCGAGTGGACGTTCGAGGCGCTGCGCGTGGAGGGGTTCTCCGAGACGGTGCTCGACGCGCTCGCGGCGGTGACGAAGACCGCCGAAGAGCACGGCAGCGACGAAGGCTACGAGCGTTTCGTGCGGCGCGCCGCGGCTCATCCGATCGGGCGCGCGGTGAAGCTCGCCGACCTGCACGACAACTCGGACCTCTCGCGCATCGCGGACCCGAGCGCGGCGGATCTGGCGCGCGTCGAGAAGTATCGTCGCGCGATCGCGGTGCTTCGAGAGGCGTAGTGCGCGGTCGGCCGACATGAAGCAGAAGCTCCGGAAGATTGTCGTCGACGGTACGTCGTACCGATGGCGTGTGAGGCACGTGCACGAGCCGAAGGTTGGCCCCCCGGGGTACCGCTGCACGGAGGTGCTGACGGTGTATTGCGCGGGGTATCCAAGAGCTCCGGCGAGGGTGCGCTTCGTCGCGTCCGAGGGAGTGCTCGTCGGCTATCCGCGGTCGGGGGTCGTCGAGCTCGTTCGTGGCGAATCGCGAGTCTTCAACCTCAACAGACCGGGATGGATCGCACGGCTCATTCGAACTTTCGAAGGCTGGGAGCCCGACGCCCGGCAATCACCTTGGGTGATCGACGACGGGGTGGAGCGGCTTCGAGCGCTCGTCCTCTGACGGCGCCGCAGTCCGCCTCGACGCTGGGCTCGGTCGCGGGAAGCGGTCGGCGACGTCGCGCTCCCACGCGAGCTGGGTCGCGGGATGTGCTTGCCCGGTCCGAGGATCGAGAAGAACGCGCTCTCGAGCCCGGCGATCCCGTCGAGGCACGCGGTCGTCTCCGGGCAGGTCCGACGGCCGAGCTCGGAGCACCGACCGAAGCCCCAGAGCGCGAAGATGCGCCATTGGTCGTCGTCGGCGATTCGCTGTTGATTGGCCGCGATGTCCTGGAATCGAGGCAAGAGAGCGCGCGCCTCGAGCAGCGCGTCGAGCTCCGCCCGTATCGTGGGGGCGGCGCGCTCGAGGTCGGCGAGCCACGGGACGTGCTCTCGCGTCAGCACGGGCGCGTCCGGAATCTCCGACGTTCGGCCGAACCAGGCATCGGTCCCGCGAAACACACGCTTGCCCAGTTGCTTCAAGAGTCGCCGCTTCGAGAATCGGCGCTTCACGTTCGGCTGCTTCATGCAGGAGCCGGATTTGCAACGCGTGCGCCGCGTCGAATGCACGCGAATCGGAGGGCCACGTGAGCAAAGAGCTGCACACCGGTGAGCGCGGGCGCGCGCCTGCCGTCTTTACACCGCGAAGGCCCGGCGCGAGCCTGGCGCGATGTGGGGGGCGTTGACCGTCGAGCACTGGATGCGCGCGCTCGCGGCCGCCGTGCTCTTGGCGCTCGGGGTCGCGGTGCTCGCGGGGCGCCGCGCGTCGCGCCTGCGGCTGCCGTTCGTCGCGCTCTGCGTGAGCCTCTTCTCGTGGAACCTGTCGAGTCTCGCGTACCAGCTCACGCGGCACCGCGAGTTCCACGCGCTCGATCGCGCGCTCTCGCCGCTCACCGTCGCGACCGCGCTCCCAAGCTCGAGGAGTACGGGCTGCTGTAGACCCCCGTCCGCGCGCAGTGTCTCGGGATCGCTGAGCACCGACCTCGACGTGCGCAGACCGACGGCTGGGCTTCCGCGATGGCGCGTCCGCACGTGGGCGCACGACTGCGCCATGGCTCCGTCGCGCCGCAAGGGTGCATCCGATGGCTCGGAAACTACGAGAGATTTCGTCTTCTGCGACGAAGTTGCAGGTCGGGTCTTGATCTGTTGATGAACGTTTTTAGCTTTCGTTCATGATTCAATCGTTCGACCCCTCGGACCTTCCCCTCCTCCCCCTACGCCGTGGGGTCGTACTTCCCGGCCGCACCGTGACTCTCCCGATCGGCCGGCCACGCTCCGTCGCGCTCGCGCGTGCGTTGAAGCGTGGCGACGTGCTCGTGCTCGCGGCCCAGCACGACGGCGAGGTCGACGAGCCCGGCCTCGCGGATCTGCACCGCGTGGGCGTGCTCGGGCGCCTCGAAGATCGCGTCGATCGCGGAAGCCGCGGGCTCGTGCTCGTGGTGCGCGCGGAGGAGCGCGTTCGGATCGAAGAGCTCGTCGCGCATTCTCCCTTCGCGCGCGCTCGCGTGAGCGTGGTGTCGTCCACCGGCGACGGAGACGTCGAGGCGCAGGCGCTCGCGAAGAGCCTGCGCGAGCACGTGACGGAGCTCGCGGGGCAAGACCGCGCGTTCGTGCAGGAGCTCGCGAAGGTCGAAGGCGAGGGTGCGATCGCGGACCTCGTCGCGGCTTGGGTGGACGCGCCGACGGAGCGCCGCCTCGAGATCCTGCACGAGCTCGACGTGGTCGCGCGGCTGAAGCTCGCGGCGACCCTCGTGCAAGAAGCGAAGGGCCGCGCGGAGCTGCAGTCGAAGGTCGACTCCGAGGTGCGCAAGACGCTCAGCGATCAGCAGCGCAAGCACATCCTGCGGCAGCAGCTCGAGGCGATCCGACGCGAGCTCGGCGAGGACGACGACGCCGAGGACGACGCGGCGAAGCTGCGCCGGCGCATCGACGAAGCGGAGCTTCCCGAAGAGACGCGCAAGGTCGCGGATCGCGAGCTCGAGCGCTACGCGCAGCTCCCCGCGCAGTCCCCGGAGAAGCACGTCCTGCGCACCTACCTCGAGCTGCTCGCGGATCTGCCGTGGAGCAAGCGCGCGGACTCGTCGCTCGATCTCGACGCGGTGGCGGCGAAGCTGGAGGCGGATCACTTCGGGCTCGACGAGCCGAAGCGGCGCGTGCTCGAGCACATGGCGGTGCTGAAGCTCGCTCCGAAGGCGCGCGGCACGGTGCTCTGTCTCGTCGGCCCGCCGGGCGTGGGCAAGACGAGCCTCGCGCAGTCGATCGCGGACGCGACGGGTCGACCGCTCGTGCGCGTGAGCCTCGGCGGCGTGCGCGACGAAGCGGAGATCCGCGGGCACCGGCGCACCTACGTGGGCGCTCTGCCGGGGCGCCTGATCACGGCGATGCGCAAGGCGGGCGTGAAGAACCCCGTCGTGGTGCTCGACGAGATCGACAAGGTCGGCGGTCGGAGCTGGGCCGGCGATCCAGAGGCGGCGCTGCTGGAGGTGCTCGATCCGGAGCAGAACCACACCTTCACCGATCACTACCTCGAGCAGCCCTTCGATCTGAGCGAGGTGCTCTTCGTCGCGACCGCGAACGAGCTGCAGCCGCTCTCGGGGCCGCTCCGCGATCGCCTCGAGATCATCGAGGTGAGCGGCTACACGGAGGACGAGAAGGTCGCGATCGCGCGCACGCATCTGTTCCCGCGGGCGCTCGAGCGGCACGGCTTGCCGGCGGAGAAGATCGCGCTCGGCGACGGTGTGCTGGCGACGCTGGTGCGCGATTACACGCGCGAGGCGGGCGTGCGGCAGCTCGATCGTCAGCTCGCGAAGCTGCTTCGAAGCGTCGCGCTCGACGTGGTGCGCGGGAAGGACGCCGCGGTGCTGGTCGACGAGGCACGGCTGCGGCTCGTGCTCGGCAAGCCGCGCTTCTTCACCGACGTGGCGGAGCGCGAGCGTCCGCCTGGTGTCGCGGCGGGGCTCGCGTGGACGCCGGTGGGCGGCGACGTGCTCTACGTCGAGACCACGCGGATGCCCGGCAAGGGCCGCGTGGAGATCACGGGGCAGCTCGGCGACGTGATGAACGAGTCGGCGCGCGCGGCGCTCGCGTACGTGCGGACCCACGCCAACGAGCTCGGCATCGATCCGGAGTTCCTCGAGAAGCACGATCTGCACGTGCACGTGCCGGCGGGTGGCATCCCGAAGGACGGGCCCTCGGCGGGCGTGACGCTCTTCACGGCGTTCGCGTCGCTGCTCTCGGGACGACGCGTGAGACCGGACACCGCGATGACGGGCGAGGCGACGTTGCGCGGTCGCGTGCTGCCGGTGGGCGGCATCAAGTCGAAGGTGCTCGCGGCGCACCGTGCGGGCTTCGAGCGCGTGCTCTTGCCGCGCAAGAACGCGCACGACGTCGACGAGATCCCGAGCTCGGTGCGCGATCAGATCGAGATCGTACTGGTCGACGACATGCGTGAGGTGCTGGAGCTCGCGCTCGAGCCGCTCGAGCTCGAGACGAGCCCGCACGCGAGCGCGGAGAAGCGGGCCGAGATCGGTTCCAACCCCGCCGCTTGAGCTGTGAGTGTGCTGGCGTGCGCGAGGGTTTCCCCCGCGCGCGCCGCGCGACGTGCGCCCGTGCCCCGTGTGTGTTTCGCCCACGCGCGCCGAGGAAACGTCCGCCGCGGAGTCCTCCGCGACGTGTCGAGAGATTCCGCGAAACGCTCCGGCCGCTCGCGCGTCAGTAGAAGCACGAGGCCTCTCCGAGCCCCTGCCCCGGCCACCGTCCCTCCTCCCTCCCCAACGGCCGCGGCGATCCTCCTTCCCCATCGACGCCGCGGCGCCGACCGGGGCGGGGGCTCGGGGAGGCCTCGTCGCATTTCGAGGTCGCGAGCACACGACCTGCGTCCGCGAGGCTCTGCGTGATCGAGCTCGCGGCGCACGAAGCGGTATCGCGATCGACTCCGCACCGCGTCGTGGGCGTGATCGTTCGGGGCTCGCGTGGTCTTGGTCGGTCGTGGTCGCGCGAAGATCACGACGCCGAGGACGAGCGCGC
>JALOQC010000373.1 GCA_025453555.1 Myxococcota bacterium
CGCGACCGCGCTCTACTCGTGGTTCGCCTACGACGGCGACGTCAGCTACGCGCGCCTCGCCAGCAAGGGCTTCGAGACCACCCCGGTCGCGTTCACGTATTTGCAGGTCGCCGCGCCCGTCGTCCTGCTCCTCCTCACGCGCGCGGGCATCCCCGTCTCGACGACGTTCCTCCTTCTGAGCTGCTTCGCCACCGAGGTCTCGAGCGTCGTCTCGGTCGTCACCAAGAGCTTCGCGGGCTACGGCGTCGCGTTCGGCTGCGCGTTCGGGGTGTGGTTCCTGGTCAGCAAGGCCCTGCGCCGCTGGGAAGAGAGCGGTCCGGCGCACCCCGCGTGGACGGTCGCGCAGTGGTTCACGACGGGTCTGCTCTGGATGACCTGGCTCATGCAGGACGCGGCCAACGTCGCGGTCTACCTGCCGCGCAGCCTCTCCCTCGTCGAGCTCGGCGCCTTCCTCGCCGTGATGTTCTTCGGCCTCGGCCTGCTCTTCAAGCTCGGCGGCGAGCGCGTCCAGAAGGTCGTCGACGAGAAGTCGCGTGTCGTCGACGTGCGCGCGGCCACGGTCGTCGACCTCGTCTACTCGCTCATCCTCTACGTCTTCAAGACGTACTCCACGGTGCCGATGAGCACGACGTGGGTCTTCGTCGGTCTGCTCGCGGGCCGCGAGATCGCGATGGCGATCCAGCGCACCAACGAAGGTGGCTTCCGCACCGCGTTCCGCATGGCCGGTAAGGATCTGCTCTACGTCACGATCGGTCTGATCGTGTCGATGGGCCTCGCGTTCGCCTCGAACGAAGCCTTCGTGAGCGACCTGCTCGGTCGCTGAGGCAGCGCGCTCCTCCACGCGTCGGCCAAGCCCCGACGTGTCGGCTCCCACCGACCTCGCGAGTCCGCGTAGAGTCTCCCGCGATGACCGACGACTCCCGCCTGCGCGAGCGCCTCGATGCGCTCGAAGCGCGCCAGAAGCTCAACGACGCGACCGACGAGGCGCTCGAGATGGCGCAGCGCGATCGGCTGCCGCTCGAGCGCACCCTCGACTCCGTGCTGCCGATCCTCTGCTCGCACACGAACGCGAGCAGCGCGTGGATCCGCACCTACGACGAGTCGCTCCAGCTCCGCGACTTCTCCTTCGGCGGGCGCATGCCCTTGTCGGGTGAAGAGCTCGTGGCCGCGACGAGCGAAGGCGAGGTGCTCAGTCGGCGCGTCGGCGATCAGCACGTGATCGCGCAGCAGCTCGACGTCGCGGGCGAGAGCTTCGGCGCGGCCGCGATCGTCTTCGACGCCGCCCACTTCTCCGCCGAGCGAACACCGCTCTACCGCTCGCTCCTGAACACCTGGTGCGAGGAGCTCGACAACTACCTCGCGGCCATCGCGCTCTCCCGTAAGAAGCACCGCGTCACCACGCAGCTCAGCGAGGCCCTGCGCGAGCCGCTGGTCGACGTCGGCGTGCAGCGCGCGATCGACGTGCTGCGTCGTCACGTCGACTTCGACGACATGCTCCTCGTCTTCCGCCACGAGGACGACGTCCGCGGCGCGAGCCTGCACTACAAGATCATCCAGCACGGCAAGGTCACGCACGACTCGCGCACGCCGGACATGGAGGTCGACGACTTCCTGCGCACCCACGCGGCGCCGCTGCTGCGCGGCGAGTCGCGCGCGCTGCTCACGCGCTTCGGCCTCGATCACGGGCGCGAGGAGGTGCTGATCGCGGGCGTGCGCGATCGGCGCGTGGTCGGCCGCGTGGTCGTCACGAGCCACCTCGGCGAGTTCGCCACCTTCGATCGCGACCTGCTCGAGCTCTTCGCGGACTACCTCCGCCAGCGCATCGTCGACTTCAACCGCGAGTGGAAGCAGCTCACGCAGATCTTCTCCGCCGCGCACGTGCGCCGCCTCCTCGAAGCGGAGGACTACGTCGAGCGCTACCTCAAGCCGCGCGAGACGATGACCGCGATCCTCTTCACGGATCTGAGCGGCTTCACGCGCATCAGCGAGCAGGTGCTCAAGGAGCCCGCGAAGGTCGGCGATCTCATCAACCGCTGGGGCCGCGAGGTGGTGGAGATCGTCTGGGACGAAGGCGGCGTCTTCGACAAGATGGTCGGCGACTGCGTGATCGCGTTCTGGGGGCCGCCCTTCGACGATCTCTCGCCGAGCGAGGCCTGCCGTCGCGCCGCGAGCGCCGCCCGCCGCATCCGCGACCTCACGCGCACCCTCAACGAAGGCAACCTCGTGCCCGAGCTCGCGGGCGTGAGCCCGCCGGTCGGCGTCGCCACCGGCCTGAACTGGACGCGCGCGAGCGTCGGCCTCTTCGGCCCCGACGAGGACTACACCGCGTTCTCGAGCGGCATGAACAACACCGCGCGTCTGCAGGGCGTCGCGACCTGCGACGAGATCCTCTGCATGGAGGAGTTCGTGGCCGCCTACGCGGACGACGACGCCTTCGGCCCCCCGCGCGACGCGAAGGTGAAGAACGTCGCCGAGCCGCTGAAGTTCCGCGCGCTGCGCTGAAGCCGTGCGCGTGGCACGCGCGCCCGTCGCGTAACGCGCTCCACGCGAATCCCGACGACTTCGATGCGGGGTCGCCGAGCCTCGGGTTTGACGCTCGCCCGCCCCTCCCGCATCCTTTCGAGTCTCCGCTCGAGTCCGTTCGATCGACGAGTCGCTGCATGAGCCGTCCCCGCGAATTCGATGAAGAAGCCGTGCTCGAGCGAGCGCTCGAGCTCTTCTGGCGCGATGGCTACGCAGCGACGTCGCTGCAGGCGCTGCTGACCCACATGGGGATCAGCCGACAGAGCCTCTACAACACCTTCGGCGACAAGCGCCGCCTCTTCCTCGCCGCTCTCGACCGTTACGCGGACCTCCGCGCGCGCGAGATGCTGGGCGACCTCGAGCACGAGGACGCGAGCCTCGCGCAGGTCTTCGGATTCTTCGAGCGCCTCGGGCAAAACGCGGCCCAGAAGGGGAGCTGCGGCGCGGCCGAGACGCACCCCGAGGCCTGCCTCATCGGCCGGAGCTGCATGGAGCTCGGCGCGGCGGATCCCGAGGTCGCGGCCCGCGTGCACTACTTCTTCGATCGCACCGTCAACGCGTTCCGAAACGCGCTCGACAACGCGGTCCGCAAGGGCGAGATCGAGCCGCTCGACACCGCCGCGACCGCGCGCCACCTCACCGCGACCCTCAACGGTCTCGGCATCTTGCACCGCGCGGGCGTGGCGGTGCAGGAGCTCGGCGACGTGGTGCGGGTGTCGCTCTCGGTGTTGAAGCCGAAGACGCCGGCCGGCCGCGCCTGAGCGGAGGCGCGCGCTCGGTTTGGTGCGCCGCTGCGCGTGCGTGACCTCACCCCCAGGTCACGTGCGAAGCAGGAGCCATTCCGTCGCGGGCCTCGGGCGGGTAGGGTACCCGCCTCCCCGCCGGGGGGCGCGGAGCTGGAACCCCTGATGAGCGAGACTTACGACCTTTTGCGCGGCGAGCTGGAGCGACTCTTCGAGCTCGACGAGATGACGGAGCTTTCTTCGGAGCTGCTCGGCTACGAGCCAAGACAGCTCGGTGGAACCGATGGAAAGGGCGCCTTCGCCCGCGCGCTCGTGGAGCGTTGCGTGGCCGACAGCGCGCTCGAAGCGCTCGCGGACGCGATGCGCCTCTTCGGAAAGTCTCCCGACGTCAGCAAGCTCTTCGACGTGCGCGCCGGTCGCGCCCTCGAACCGGGTGAAGAGCTCGGCGGCTTCAAGGTGCTCAAGCAGCTCGCGGACGGTGGCCTCGGTCGCCTCTACCTCGCCGAGCGCGAGATCGACGGCAAGAAGGAGCGCGCGGCGATCAAGCTCGTGCGCATGAGCCTCTCGCGCGATCCGAGCGCGGTCGCCCGCTTCCTCACCGGCCAGCGCGCGCTGCGTCGCGTGAACGTCGAGGGCCTCGCGAAGATCTACGCGTGCGGCGTGCTCGACGACGGGCGCCCCTGGGTCGCGACCGAGTACATCGAGGGCCAGACCCTCTCGGCGCGCCTCCAGCGCGTCGGTCCGATGCACATGAACGAGGCGCGCCCGATCCTCCGCGGCGTGCTCACCGCCCTGCAGAAGCTCCACGATCGTGGGCTCGTCCACGCCGACGTGAAGTCGGGCAACGTCTTCGTCGTCCGCCCCGAGCGCGCGGACGGATCGCGCGGCGAGCCGACCGGCATGGTGGTCGACGCGGGCGCGCATCGCCTCCTCGCGGCGGGCGCGCGTCAGGCCGACACCATCGGCGCGCTGCGTGTCTTCGGCAACGCGCACGCGATCGCGCCCGAGATGGCGCGCGGTGAGCCCATCGGTCCCGCGAGCGACGTCTACGCGGCGGGCGTGATGCTCTACGAGCTGCTCACGGGGCGCGTGCCCTTCGTGGGCGCGAGCGCGTTCGAGGTCGTAGCCAAGCACCTCGCGACGCCGCCCGAGCCGCCCTCGCAGGTCGCGCCGAAGGGCTGGGTCAGCAAGGACCTCGACGTCCTCGTGCTCAAGGCGCTCGCGAAGGATCCGAAGGAGCGCTACGCGTCGGCGCGCGATCTCCTCGACGCGATCGAGCAGCTCGCGCGCGCGAAGGCGAAGAAGGAAGCGCTCGACGAGGAGTCGTTCGCGGAGGCCGCGAAGGTCCTCGAGGGCTCGCCCGCGGACGGCGAAGCGGCGGCGCTGGTCGAAGAGATCGTCGCGCCCGCCGACGCGTGGGAGAAGGCGGCCGCGCTCTTCGCGGAGGTGGCCGGCAAGATCGAGGACGCCTCGGCGAAGAAGGCGCTGCTCTTCCGCGCCGCGCGCATCCAAGCGGCCGAGATCCGCGATCGCGAGGCGGCGGGCAAGACCTTCCGCGCGATCCTCGACCTCGACGCGAGCGACGCGATCGCGCGCAGCGGGCTCGAAGAGCTCAAGCGCGAAGCGGGCGATCACGACGGGCTCGCGGAGCTGCTGCTCGAGCGCCTCGAGCTGATCGAGGACGGCGAAGAGCGCGCGCGGGTGCTGCGCGAGATCGGCGCGCTCTACGAAGAGCGGCTCGACGATCCGGAGAACGCTCTCGTCGCGTACGCCCAAGCGCTCTCCGACGATCCGGACGACGACAAGACCGCGCGCGCGATCGAGCGCCTCTGCGGCAACGACACCGCGCGCTGGGGCACCGTGCTCGAGTCGCTCAACGAGTCCGTGCAGGAGCTCGGCGACGACCCGCACGCGGTCGGGCTCTACGTGCGCCTCGGCCGCTGGTACGGCGATCAGCTCCAGCGCCCCGACTTCGCGTTGCCCTGCTTCGGCAAGGCGATCGAGCTCGACGCGACCTGCGACGCCGCCTACGAGGGCTCGGTCGCGCTCTTCGAGCGTGCGAAGTCCTGGCCCGAGCTCGTGCAGGTGCTCGAGTCGCGCGCGGCGGCGACCACCAACCCGGCCGCGGCCCGCGACCACCGCGCGAAGGCGGCCGACGTCGTGCTGCGTCGCCTCTCCGATCAGGACCGCGCGGTCACGATGTTCGAGGCGATCCTCGCCGACGACCCCGCACACCCGACCGCGCTCGACGCGCTCGCCACGCTGCACCGTCAGCGCGAGGAGTGGGCGCAGCTCGCGGAGCTCCTGCAGCGCCGCGCGCGCCTCGTGCAGGGCAGCGCGAAGATCGACGCGCTCCTCGAGCTCGCCGAGATCCAGGACGATCGCCTGAGCCGCACCGACGACGCGATCGTGCAGTACGAGGCCGTCCTCGCGATCGACCCGCGCGGCCTCGACGCGCTCAAGGGCCTCGAGCGCATCTTCGCCCGCACGAGCAACTACCCGCGCCTGCTCGACGTGCTGCGTCAGCAGCTCGAGCTCATCGCGACCCCACGCCAGAAGGTCGGGGTGCTCGAGCAGATCGGCGCGATCCAAGAAGAGGAGCTCCTCGATCTCGACGCCGCGATCGGCTCCTACGAGCAGGTCGTCGCGCTCGATCCCGGCCACGAGGGCGCGAACCCCGCGCTCGCGCGCCTCTACCGGCAGAAGGGCCGCTACGACGAGCTCGTCACGACCCTCGAGCGCCACGCGCGCGCGTCCGACGACGCGAAGCGCAAGACCGACCTGCTCTTGCAGGCGGCCAAGACGCTGCTCGTCGACGTCGGCGCGCCCGACCGCGCGATCGGCTTCGCGGAGCGGGTGCTCGCGGTCGATCCGAGCCACTCGGACGCGCTGACGCTGATCGCGCGCCTGCGCGCCCAGACGGGTGACGCGACCGCGGCCGTGGAAGCGGTGGAGAAGCTCGCCGAGGGCGAGTCGGATCCGAAGAAGAAGGCCGAGCGCTTCGTGGAAGCGGCGAAGATGCTCGAAGACGCGGGCGATCGCGATCGCGCGATCGAGCGTTACAAGCGCGCGCTGGATCTCGACGAGAGCAGCAGCGCGGCGGAGGCGCTTCGTCGTCTGTATGCCTCGCGCGGCGACGCCCACGGGGCGGCGGAGCTCCTGCTGCGCGAGATCGAGGTCGCGGAGGGCAAGAGCCGCAAGGCCCAGCTCCACGCGGAGCTCGGTCAGCTCTACGTGGGTCGCCTCGAAGATCCGACGCGCGCCAAGGCATCCTTCGAGAAGGCGCTCGAGCTCGACGGAACCTGCACGCCTGCTTCCCGCGGTCTCGGCGATCTCGCGTTCGCGGAGGGTGACTTCGCCACCGCGGCGGAGAAGTACGAGCCGCTCCTCGCCCGCACCGGGCAGATGAGCGTCGAGGACGCCAAGTCCGTGAGCCTCCGCTGCGGCGAG
>JALOQC010000374.1 GCA_025453555.1 Myxococcota bacterium
CCCTCCACGTGCGCGGTCGCCGTCACCGCGTGGCGTCCGTGGAGCGCGACGTCGAAGCCGCGCGCGGAGGCGTCGCTCGTCGCGAGCTCGTCGACCACGAGCCGCGCGCCGTCACTCGCGAAGTCCACGATCACGCCGCTGACGTTCGCGAGCACGCCGCCCTCGTAGGCCGCGAGGTCGGCGTCGTCTGGACGGCCACGCGCGAAGAAGTCGAGGCTCGCGGGCCGCTCGTCGCGCGCGATCCCGTCGACGTCGAACACGTGCAGCACCGGCACGTCCGCGAGATCGATCGACGCGAGCTCGCCGCTCGGGAGCGCGACGAGATCGACCAAGCGTCGGAAGCGGTCCACCGAGGGGAGCGAGGCTGCGCGCGCCATCGTGGCGCCGGCCTCGGCGATGTAGAGACGATCGATCGACGCGGCGCCGCGGATCTCGCCGACCAAGAACACCGCACGCCGCTCGCGCGGATCGAAGGTCGCACCGAGCAGCTCGGGCGGGAACACGGTCGCGACGTCGTGGAAGGTCTCCACGAGCTCGCTGCGCTCGACGATCCGGAGCTCCGCGATCTGCGACTCGGTACCCGATCGCGTGAGCCACGCGAACGCACGATCGCCGCCGCTGACGAAGCCGGTGCACGCATCCGAGAACACGAATCCGAGTCGACCGTCGTCGGGGCGCGGCACGAGCCCAGCGTTGCAGAGGATGCCGAAGCTCGAGGTCGAGCCGTGCCGCGCGAGCCCGCTCTCCGCGATGCCGATCAATCGCGAGCCCTCCCAGAGCTCGGGCTCCGCGCCGACGATGTCGTCGAGGCGGCCGTACGCGACGGGGCTCGCGAGCGAGTCGCGACCGGGCGTGCCGGGCACGAGGAAGAAGAAGCCGCGGTCGTACGCGACGATCTGCACATCCGTCGCGAGGATCGCGCGAGGGATGTCGACGCGACGCGGCGGAACGAGCTCGCCGTCACGTCGTGCGGGCTCCCAGCGACATGGCGTCGTGCCCGCATCCGGCGAGGGGGCGTCGAGCCGGGCGTCGAAGGCGCTGGCGTCCCGGGAGCTGGCGTCGAGAGTGCCCGCATCGTGTCGTGGCTCGCCTTCGTCGAGGCCCGAGCGCGATCCGCACCCGACCGCGATCGCGATCGCGCCGACCCACCACGTGCCGCTCCGCAAGCCGTGACGTCTCATCGTCGCGCACTCTGCGTCGGGAGCACGCGTACGTTCCGTCGAGCGCGAAGGATCACGCTCATTCGCCCTCGAGCGAGATCCACGACGAGCAGGAGCGCGCTTCGCCGCCACACGCGGCGCAGGTCGAGCCTGCGCAGGGATCGACCCAGAACGAGACGCACGTCGTTCCGGAGCTCGGGTCGCAGTCGGCGTCGCTCGTGCACGCCTCACCGCGCGGCCAGATGCACCGCGGACCTTCGACGACTCCGTCGGGGGCCGGACCGCAGCCGCCGGTGAACCACTCGCAGCCCGACACCTCGCAGTCGAACGAGTCGGTGATGCGGGGGCACCCCTGCGCGCAGTCGTCGGTGCAGAAGCCGTCGCGCGCGACGACCCGTCCCGCTTCGCACTCGAACGCGATCGAGCAGCAGGGAACACCCGCGACCTCGCGTGAGCACGCCTCGAAGGTCTCGGGATCGCAGGCGACGTTCGGCTCACCGGTGGCGGCGCGCTCGCACGCGTCCGCGGGCGGGCCGGCGTCGTGCGCGATCGGGCCGGCGTCGCGCGCGATGGGGCCCGCGTCGAGGCCGCCGTCGATCCGGAACGGTGGCGCCGACGCGTCGCGATCGTGGGTGTGGCTCGCCGAGCAGGCGAGCAGGAGCAGCCACGGAGCCCACTGCGCGTGGGAAGACAGGAGAGGAAAACGGATCGTTCGCATCGGTGCCGTCCAAGCTCTTCGCGAGATGGGATGTGTCGGCGTGTGCCGGTCCCACGTCCGAGCGCGCGTACACAAGGTCCGTGCCACGCGTGGATGGGCTCACGGAGCCGCGTCGGAGAGCGTCGCGGCCTCCGCGTCGAGCCGCTCCGCGATCGTCGCGATCGCATTCGCACCGTCTTCGAACCCGAACTCGCTGCGAAGGTACGCGTCGGCGTTCGTGAGCAGCACGATCGCGAGCTGCTCGTCGGGCTGGATCAAGAGCAGCGCGCTCGCGCCGTAAGTGCTGCCGGAGTGGCTCAGCCATCGGCGGGACCCGACGGTGCGCCAGCTCCACGCGAGCCCTTGGCCCCCGCTCGCGCTCGGGAACTGCGCGCGCCCGAGCTCGCCCACGCTCGTCTCGGAGAGCACACGCACGCCGTCGAGCTCGCCACGCAGCATCGCGAGCGAGAAGCGCGCGAGGCCCGTCACGCTCACCCGCAGCGAGGTCGCGGGGTAATGCGCGAAGCCGTAGTGCGGGTTCGGGAGGAAGCCGTCGCGTCGGCTCCACGAGTACGGCGTCGCGAGGCGCGTGAGATCGGTGTCGCGCAGGAACCAGCTCGCGCCGTCCATGCGAAGCGGGCCGAAGAGCCGCGCCTCGGAGAGCGCTTCGAGGCGCGAGTCACTCGCGACCTCCAGGAGGTGTCCGAGCAGGCCGTAGCCGGCGTTGCAGTAGACCCGGCGCTCTCCTGGCGGATCGCCGAAGTTCGCGTCCGCGTAGAGCGAGCCCTCCTCGGTCACGTAGTGCGCGCCGAACTCCGCGAGCGACATCGGGTGATCGCGGTCTTCGGTGGTGACGCGTCCGAGCGCGGGCCAGTTGTCGCGCAGGCCGCTCGTGTGCGCGAAGAGCATGCGCGCGGTGATCGGCGTGTTCGCGTGCGCGGGATGCCGCACCGCGTAGGGCAGCACTTCGTCGAGCGGCGCGTCGAGGTCGAGCGCGCCGTCTTCGGCGAGCTGGAGCGCGAGCGCCGCGACCACGGTCTTGGAGATGGACGCCACGATGAAGAGCGTGTGTGCGTCGACCGGGCGCGCGCTCTCGACGTCCGCGTAGCCGTAGGTGCCCGTCCACGCGATCTCACCGTCGCGCACGATCGCGGCCGCGAGGCCGGGGATGCCGCCGGCGGCCATGTGGTGCTCGACGAAGGGATCCAGCTCGCTCGGCGGTCCGGCGTCGGTGCCGGCGTCGCGACCTGCGTCGACCGATGCGCCTGCGTCGCTCGCGGGCTCCACGGCGGCGTCGAAGGACGCGTCGGGGTCGCCCGAGATCGGCTCGCAGCCGATGCGCCCGAGGAGCGCGATCAAGAGCGCGGTTCGCACGAGTGAAACGATATCACGCGCAGTGCGCCGTCGGCGTCGCCCACTCGCGGAGTCACGTGCGGAGTCACCCGTCGCGCGAGCCCCACGAAGCGGCCCGGCCTGCTCGAAGAACCTCCGTCACTTTCGTCGGCGCGAGCACACGGTCTCGCGGTAGCTTTCCGTTCGTGGAGGCGGGAATGCGGAAGCACATCGTGGCGTGGCTCGGGTGGGCGTTGATCTCGAGCTGCGCGACTTGCGGCGGCGAAGACGACGGAACGACCCCGCCTCCGCCGACGCCGGCCGAGGGACCTGCGCTCCTCGATCGAGCAGGCACACTCGCCGCAGCGCAGGGCGCGGCCGGCCGGGCGACCTTCGACGTGCCGGTCGGCGCGGGCGACGCGCTCGACATCGTGCTCACCTCGGACGCGTTCGATCCGCTGCTCGAAGTGACCCCGCCCGGCGCGGGTGCGCTGACGAACGACGACTTCGCTGGTCAGCGCAACGAGAGCCGCCTCTCCGTGCTGGTCGCGAGCGCCGGCGTGCTCAAGGTCACCGTCACGAGCACGAACGCGAGCGCGGCGGGCGCGTATCGTGTTGTGGTGCGACGTCGCGGCGCCTCGGCGACGGCTCCGGCGGCGCCGGTGCTCGCGGCGGGTGCGTCGCAGGAGGGTCGCCTCGCGCCGGGCGACGAAGCGCTCCCCGACGGTCGCTTCTCCGATCGTTTCGTGGTCGCGGGGGGCGACGCGGGCCCGCTCGAGCTGCGCATCGAAGCGGTCGGCGAGGCGGTGCCGCTCGCGATCGTGCTCGATCCGACGGGACGACCGCTCTCGGCATCGGGCAGCGGCGTGTACGCGATCATGCAACCGGGGCCACACCGGCTGCAGATGCTCTCGCCGACTCCCGGGGCGCAGGCGGGCTACCGTGTCTCGCTCGCGGCGGCCTCGCGCATGACGACGCCCACCCTCGCGCGAAATCACCACCAACTCCCGCAAGAGACGGTGGGGCGCGCGGTGCAGCTCGACGCTCCGGTGCGTGCGCGGCTCGGCGATGCGGACGACGTGCGCCTCCCGACGGGAGAGTCGGCGGACCTCTACGTATTCCAGGGCGCGGCAGGTCAGTCGCTCCACGTCGAGCACCGCAGTGACGCGTTCGATGCGTACTTGATGGTCATCGGCCCCGACGGCCGGCACTGGGAGAACGACGACGCGGGCGGCACCACGAGCTCGATGCTCGACGTGCAGCTCCCGATCGCGGGCACCTACCGCGTGGTCGCGACCGCGTACCGCGCGGGACTCGCGGGCGACTACGAGATCAAGGTCGGCTCCGAGCGTACGGGGCTCGGCGCGATGGTGGCGAGCGCGCTCTCGCCGACCACGCCCTCGACGCCGACGGGACCCGCGCAGACCCAACGCGGCGCGCTCGCGTCCGGCGATCGCACGCTTCGCAGCGGCGAACACGTCGACTCGTTCTCCTTCGACTGGCCGGCCGGCGCGACCTTCGAGATCCGTCTCGGTTCGGGCGCGTTCGATCCGTATCTGATCGTGAAGGCGCCGGACGGATCGCAGCAGGACAACGACGACGAGAGCCCGGGCGTCACGAGCTCGCGGCTGCTCTACACGACGACCGCGGCGGGCCGCTACGAGGTGCTCGTCACGAGCTATCGCCCAGGCGAGACGGGCGATTACGAGCTCACGGTCGCGCCGATGGGCGCGGCGACGGGCGCCCAGATCGCCGTCACGCCGACGACGCCGCCCGCTCCGACGGGGGCCGCGCAGTCGGTGGCGGGCGCGCTCGCGCAGGGCGACGAGACGCTGCAGAGCGGCGAGCTCGTCGACGCGCACACGCTGACGTTCGCAGCGGGCGAGCGCGTGCGCATCGAGGCGCGCAGCTCCGCGTTCGACTCGTACTTGATCGTGCGTGAGCCGGGCGGCGAGCAGCACGACAACGACGATCCGCCCGGCGGCGGGAGCACCAACGCGGTGGTCGACTTCGTCGCGCGCCAAGCGGGCGAGCACCGCGTGCTCGTCACGAGCTATCGACCCGGCGAGACGGGGGCGTACGAGCTCGTCGTCACGCGCGACGGTTCGGCCCCGATCCCGACGACGCCCACGACCCCGACGACGCCCACGACCCCGACGACGCCCGCCGCGCCCGCGACCCCGGTGACCGGTGACTCGGTGCGCGGCGCGCTCGCGAGCGGCGATCAGACGCTGCAGTCGGGGGAGTTCTCCGACGTCTTCGAGCGATCCTTCGAGCCTGGTCAATCGGTGCAGATCCGGCTCGCGTCGACCACGTTCGACCCGTATCTCATCGTGCGTACTCCGAGCGGTCAGCAGCTCGACAACGACGACCTCGATCCCTCGACCCGCAACTCCGGCGTCGATCTCCCGGCCGCCGAGGCGGGCACCTACCGCGTGACGGTCACCAGCTACCGACCCGGCGAGGTCGGCGCCTACGAGCTCTCGTTCGGTCGAGGCACTTCGGTGCCGCGTCCTGCCGACGCGGGCGGCACGGGCGAAGGCGGGCGTGTGTTCGGGCTCTTCGCCGGCATCACCGATTACCCGGCCGGCGTGGGCGATCTCCCCGAGTGCGCCAACGACGCGATCAAGCTCGCGCAGGCGCTGCGGGAGCGCGGGCTGCTCGACGAGAGCCGCCAGGTCGTGCTCACGGACGCGCAGGCGACGGCGGGCAACATGCGCGCGGCGATGCAGCGCTTCGCGACCCAGATGGGTCCCGACGACGTGTTCGTCTTCTTCTTCTCGGGCCACGGTGGCCAGACCCAGGGCAGCAGCGACCTACGGGAGATCGACGGCACCGACGAGTACCTCGTGATGCACGACGGTCCGCTGCTCGACGACGAGCTCGGGCGTCTCTTCGACCCGGTGCGCGCGCGCCTCTCGATGATCGCGATCGACGCGTGCTTCAGCGGCGGCTTCGCGAAGGATCTCATCACGCGCCCCGGTCGCGTCGGCTACTTCTCGTCCGAAGAGGACGTGCTCTCCGCCGTCGCGAGCCAGTTCCAGGCGGGCGGCTACCTGAGCCACTTCCTCCGCCTCGCGGTCACGGGCGACGCCGACATGCCGCCGCGCGATCGTGTGCTGACGATCGGCGAGCTGAGCCACTTCTTGCGCGCGCAGTTCGGACAGCACGCGTCGGACGTGCAGCTCCAGGGCGCCTATCAACACCTCGTGGTCGATCGCGGCGCGGTGCGGAGCGATCAGGTGCTCTGGTCGTACCGGTAGCGGGACGCGGCGTCGCGAGCGCGCGAAGGCCGAGCGGCGGCGCGATCGGGTCCGAGCCGCCCGTACGCCACGCGACGTCTCTTGCGTGCGGCCCGACCTCCGTGGCTTCATCCCGCCGATGAAGAAGCTCGTCCTCCTCGCGCTCTTCGCGCTCGTCGCTTGCGGAAGCGAGACGCCGGTGCCCGATTATCCGTTCCCGGTGAGCCCGCCGCTCGAGGAGACCGACCTCGCGATGTACGTCGAGGACAC
>JALOQC010000375.1 GCA_025453555.1 Myxococcota bacterium
CTCCGACTCCGACTCCGACTCCGACTCCGACTCCGACTCCGACTCCGACTCCGACTCCGACTCCGACTCCGACTCCGACTCCGACTCCGACTCCGACTCTGCCCCCGCCCGCGCCGCCCGCGAGAGGACTTGACGATGAACGCCCCCGACTCGATGCACCGCTCCGTCATGCTGGGCGCCCGCCTCATGGTGGTGGACGACGAAGAGGACCTCTGCGAGCTCATCGCGATGCGCCTCGAGCACCATGGCTACGAGGTCGTCACCGAGACGTCTTGCCGTGGAGCACGCCGCGTGTTGCGGCACGACGTAGTCGACGTGCTCGTCTTGGATCTGCGTCTGGAGGACGGCGACGGACTCACGCTTCTCGACGAGCTCCGCGAGACGGATCCGGATCTTCCGGTGGTGATCCTGACCGCGCACGGGAGCATCGAGACCGCGGTCGAAGCCATGAAGAAGGGCGCGCATTCGTTCCTGACCAAGCCCTTCCACGACCACGAGCTGCTCGCGACGGTCGCGCAGGCCCTCGTCGGGGCCGAGCTGCGGCGCGAGCTGGCGGGCTTCCGGCGCGGCTCCGGTCGCAGCTCCGGCACGCGCTTGCTCGGCGAGAGCCCCTCGATGATCGCGTTGCGCGAGCGGCTCGCGCGCGTGGCGGCCACGGACTCGACGGTGCTCGTCACGGGCGAGTCCGGCACCGGCAAGGAGCTGGTCGCGCGGAGCCTCCACGAGCTGAGCCACCGTCGGAAGCGGCCGTGCATCGCGGTGAACTGCGCGGCGCTCCCGCCGGATCTGCTCGAGAGCGAGCTCTTCGGGCACGTGCGCGGCGCCTTCACGAGCGCGCACCGCGACAAGGACGGACTGCTCGCCGCAGCGGAGGGCGGGACGCTCTTCCTCGACGAGATCGGCGACGCGCCGCCGTCGGTGCAGGCGAAGCTGCTGCGCGTGCTGCAAGAGCGCACGTACCTCCCGGTGGGTGCGACCCGCGAGAAGCAAGCCGACGTGCGCATCATCGCCGCGACCAACCGCGACCTCGGCGCGGACATCGCGGCGGGGCGCTTCCGCGAGGACCTCTTCTACCGACTGCACGTGGTGCCGCTGCACCTGCCGCCGCTCCGCGAGCGACGCGAGGACATCCTGCCGCTCTCCGAGCTCTTCCTGCGGCGCGCGAGCGAGAAACACGACCTCGGGCGCGTGCGGCTCTCCCCGAGAGCGCTCGAAGCGCTGCGCGCACACGACTGGCCCGGCAACGTGCGGGAGCTGGCGAACGTCGTCGAAGCGGCGGGCCTGCTCGCGACGGACGGCATCGTCGAGCTGACCCACGTGGAGGCCGCGCTGCCGCGACCGGCTTCGTCGTCGACCGCGTCGTTCGAGCCGCGTCTCGACGTCGAAGATCTCCCCCCGATGGCGGACGCGCGGCAGAAGTTCGAGCGCGCGTACCTCTGCGAGGTGCTGCGCCGCACGCGCGGCAACGTGAGCGCGGCGGCGCGGCTCGCGGGACGCAACCGCACCGACCTGCACGACCTGCTCAAGCGGCACGGGATCGACGCGGCGGACTTTCGGAACTGAGGCGCCTCGCACGATCTCGCTCGTACGTCCTCACGTGCGCGCGAGCGAGCGAAGACGAGCGCGGACCGGCTGGTCTCGCGCGCGTGGCGGATCACTCGAGGGTCCAGCGCGTCGAAGTCTCGCGCGTGTCGACTCACTCGAGGATCCAGCCCGTCGAAGTCTCGCGCGCGTGTCGACTCACTCGAGGATCCAGCGCGTCACCACCGCGGCGCCGACCTTGCGATCCTCCACCTCGACGCCGCCCCCGATCTGCACGCGAAAGCGTCGCGCGATCTGCCAATGAAGCTGCGCGAGCGCGGCCCCCGACCGGCCGCCGTGGAGCCCGAACGCCGCGTTGCCTTCCAGGCCGAGCGTGACCGCCTCGTGCACGTCGACGAAGACGCTCGGGTTCGCGACCACCTCCACGTGCCCGCCCTGCGCCGCCACGCCGCGCGCGCCGAGCATCGCGAACACCGAGAACGACCCCGCGCGTCCTCCGAAGAGGTAGAGGCCCGTGAGCTCGGTCGCCTCTTCGTCGAGGAGGTACTCGCCGATCACCTGCACACCGTGGGCGAATCGTTCGTTCGGGGAAGGCGCGGTCCACTGAAACGCGGCCTTCAGCGCATGCACCTCGCGGTCGACCATCGGCAGCTCGAGCTCGATCGCGAGGCCGTCCGCGAAGGCCCACTCGACCTCGGGGGCCCACGTCGTCTGCGCGAGACCTCCCCGGCGCGGGCGCATCGTCACGAGCACGTTCGTCTCGAGCTCACCCGCGTGCGCGCCCAGGCCGCGAACGAGATCGAAGCTCATCGGCTCCGGAAGATGCGGCGCCGTCCCAGGAAACAAACCGGGAACCCGCGGGTCGCTCTCTCCCGGATCCACGATGCCGTCGAGGTTCGAGTCTTCTTCGCCGTCCGGCACACCGTCGCGATCGGTGTCGGCACGAAGCGGACGCGTGCCGGTCGCACGCTCGAGCGCGTCGGGCAATCCGTCACCGTCGCTGTCGCGCTCCGCCTCGCGGCGCGCGGCGTGCTCGGCCTCACGCGCTGCACGCATCGTCTGCGCGTGGCTCGGGGGCGCCTCTTCGTAGGCCGGCGGCGGCGAGACGTCGTCGGTCGCGCGATCCTCACCCGTCGGAGTCGTGGCGCTCTCGTCACGCGTCGAGGGCTCGCGCGCGGACGAAGCGTCCGATCCGTTCGGCGCGTCGGAGGGGGGTTGCGCGAACGTGGGTGGGCTCGTCGCGAGTGCTGCGAGGGCCACCAGGGCGACGCCGAGCCTCCGTGACCGCGCGCGCGACCGCACGAGCGACCGCGCCGAGCGCGAAGCGACCAACGAGGGGGCGGCCGCACGAGCGACCGCGAGGGCGACACGGGAAATGCGCACGGTTCGTGCGAGGCTGCACCGTGCGTGCCGGTCGTGTTTGCGCGACCGCGGTCGCGTCGGACGGCGGCACGGCAGCCCGGCAGACTTCACATGACCACGCGCGGCGCGTCCTTCCTGTTGCGCTGTGCAACACCCGAGTCGGAACTTGCAGCACCTCTCCCTCGCCACCCGCCTCTCCATCGCGCTCGCGGTGGTGGCCCTCGCGCTCCTCGGCGCGGGCGGCGCGTGGCAGCTCGCGGCCGAGCGCGACGACCTCGACGACGCGGTGGAGCGCGAGCTGCGCATGTTGGGGCGCAGCCTCCAGGTCTCGTTCGAGAACGCGCTGCGCGATCGGCAGTCCGAGGACGTGCACGACACGCTCGACGCGCTCGATCGCCTCGATCCCACCGTCGACGTGGTGGTCCTCGACGCCCAGGATCGTGTGCTCGCGAGCTCGGACGGCGCCGACCTCGTGGCGGCGCGCGCGGTCGCGAGCGGCTTCCACGCCGATCACGGCTCGGCGGAGCTGCGTTTGCCGCTCCGCGCCGACACGCGCCGCGCGCACCTCGTGCTCGTTCGGCCGACCACCGACGTCGAGCGCGACCTCGCCGCCACCCGCCGACGCGTCGCGGGATCGCTCGCGATCTACGTGTTCTTGCTCCTGCTCACGACGGTGATCGCCACGCGGCTCTGGGTCGGCGCACCGCTCGCGCGCATGCTCGCGCACATCCGACGCGTTCGTGCGGGCGACCTGTCGGTGCCCGCGCATCCTTCGCTGAAGCGCGACGAGATCGGCGAGACGGTGCACGAGTTCGAGCGGCTGGTGGAGGACCTCGCGAGCGCGCGCGCGCGGCTCGAGGCGGAGACGGAAGCGCGACGTGGCTTCGAGCGCGCGGTGCGCGAGATGGACAAGCTCGCGACCCTCGGGCAGCTCGCGGCGGGCCTCGCCCACGAGATCGGCTCCCCGCTGCAGGTCCTCGAAGGTCGCCTCGCGTCGCTGGAGAAGCGCGCCGGGGATCCGGACGAGACGCGTCGGCTCGCGGGGATCGCGCGCGAGCAAGCCGCACGCATCACGCGCATCGTCGCGCGTCTCTCGAACCTCACGCGACGTCCGACCAGCCCCACGCACGTGGATCCGCGCGAGCCCGTGCGCTCGATCCTCTCGCTGCTCGAGCCCGAGGCGCGCCGACGCGGCGTTCGCTGGGAGGCCGAGCTCGCGGACGACGTCCCGACGATGCACGCCGACCCGGACGCGCTCCAGCAGATCACGCTCAACCTCGTACGCAACGCGATCGAAGCCAGCTCTGCCGGAGACTCCGTCGTGGTTCGCCTCGATCGCGAGGGCGACGACGCGATCACGCTCGAGGTGCGCGACACCGGGCGCGGCATGTCGCCCGAGCATCGCGACCGCGCCTTCGAGCCCTTCTTCACCACGCGCGCGGACGGCACGGGTCTCGGGCTCGCGGTCGTGCGTGGCATCGTGACGGAGCTGCGGGGCGAGATCGCGTTCGAGTCGGAGCTCGAACGCGGCACCCGGGTGCGGGTGGTGCTTCCACGCTCCGAAGGAGCGACGCGGAGGATCGATGACGAACGGTGAGAGCGTGCTCGTGGTCGACCACGACGCGGAGGATCGATGACGAACGGTGAGAGCGTGCTCGTGGTCGACCACGACGCGGAGGCTCGATGACGAACGGTGCGAGTGTGCTCGTGGTCGACGACGACGCGGAGATCGTCGCGTGGCTGGTGGAGGAGCTCGCGGCGAGCGGTCGCGAGGCGGTCGGCGTGACGGATCCGCAGAGCGCGCTCGCGCGGCTCGAGGAGCGCGCCTTCGATCTCGTGATCTCCGACGTCGAGATGCCCACGATGCGAGGGGTGGACCTCCTGCCCGCGATCCACGCGCGGCGGCCCGATCAGCTCGTGATCCTGATCACGGCCTTCGGCTCGATCGAGCTCGCGATGCGCTGCGTCCGCGAGGGCGCGTCCGACTTCCTCGCCAAGCCCTTCACCTTCGAGGGGCTCGAGCACGCGATCGAACGCACGCTGCGCGAGCGGCGGATGAAGCGTGAGCTGGTGCGGCTGCGGCGCACGCTCGTGAGCTCCGAATCGGGCGAGCTGGTGGCCGAGAGCCCCGCGATGCGGCGCGTGCTCGACGTGGCGCGTCGCGCGGCGCAGTCGAGCTCGACGGTGTTGCTCACGGGCGAGAGCGGGGTCGGCAAGAGCGCGGTCGCGCGGTGGATCCACGCGCAGGGATCGCGCGCGGATCGAGAGCTCGTGGAGCTCAACTGCGCCGCACTGCCGGCCGGGCTCGTGGAAGCCGAGCTCTTCGGCGTGCGACGCGGCGCCTACACCGACGCGCGCGAAGACCGCGCGGGCCTCTTCGTGCGCGCGAACGGCGGCACGCTCTTCCTCGACGAGATCGGCGAGATGGCCCTCGAAGCGCAGCCGAAGCTCCTCGCGGTGATCGAGCGCGGCGAGGTGCGCCCAGTGGGTGGCACGACGACGACCACCGTGGACGTGCGTGTCATCGCGGCGACCAACCGACCGCTCGAAGAAGCCGTGCGCGCGCGGACCTTTCGCGAAGATCTCTTCCACCGCCTCGACGTCGTGCGCATCGAGGTGCCTCCGCTGCGCGAGCGGGCGGCGGACATCCCCCACCTGGTCGACCGCCTGCTCGATCGCCTCTCCGTGCGCACGCGCCATCGCGTGCAGGGCGTGACCGACGAGGCGATGCGCTGGCTCTGCACGCAGCCGTGGCCGGGCAACGTGCGCGCGCTCGCGAACGCGCTGGAGCGCGCGACGATGTTCGCCGATCACGACGCGCTCACGCTGACCGACTTCCACGGCGGCGAAGCGCCCCCCGACGACGACGCGTGGCTCGAAGGCGCCGCGGAGCGCGCGATGACGCTCGACGCGCTCGAGCGTCGCTACATCGCGCGGGTGCTCGAGCGCTTCGACGGAAACAAGTCGAAGGCCGCGCGCGCGCTGGGGATCGATCGCACGACGTTGTGGCGGAAGCTGCAGGAGTGAATCGCTCGTGTGCAGCCCCTGAAGCCTCCACCCGCCAACGCTGCTACGCTGGCGCGCCGTGGGGGTCGTGGGGGCACGTTCCGGGGATGACGCCGAGCCGTCGGGCTCGCGCGACGCGTCGCCTGCGAGAGGCACCACGTCGACCACGTCGTCGACCACGTCCACCTCGTCGACCACCACGTCCGAGCCCGGCACCCACACGAGCCGCACCGATCCGGGCTCGCCCATCCGCTCGCACGCCCGTCGCCGCCCGCCCGCCCCCGAGCCGACGTCCGCCCGCGACGCGCTCGTGGTCGCCGAAGCGAGCCGCATCCGCCTCTTCGCGATCGCGATGTTCTTCTGGAGCCTCGCCGGCGTCGCGATGGTCGTGATGTTGCCCGGCGATCCGCTCGCGCATCGCTTCGCCTACGCCGGCTCGACGATCCTCTGCGCCGCCTTCGCCACGCTCGCGTGGTTCTCGCGCCCCGAACGCATGCGCGACGGAGTCGCCACGGTCGCCCTCGCGATCGTGATCCCCCTCGGCGCGCTCGTGCTCGGCTACGGACTCGGTCCCTTCTCCACCTACGTCGCGCTCGTCGCGGTCGGCCTCACGCTCTTCGCGATCAGCGTGCCGCCGAGCGCCGCCCGCGCGTCGCTGATCACGCTCGGCGTCGGCTACCCCGCGATCGCGATCCCCATCCACCTCGGTTGGATCCCCGACGTCAGCCTGCTCGCCACCGCGCCCTCCCCCGCCGCGCGCGTCGCGACGATGGTCGGCACCGAG
>JALOQC010000376.1 GCA_025453555.1 Myxococcota bacterium
CTCCACCGCGATCGTCGCGACGATCCGGTCTCCGCGCGGATGGCGCTCCGTAACCTCCGCCAGCTCCGCCCCGACGACACCGAGGCACGGGACGCGCTCTGCGAGCTGCTGCTCGACATGGAGAGCTGGAACGAGGCGCTGCCGCTGCTCGAAGAGCGCATCGAGGTCGCGAGCGGCGACGAACGCCTCGCGCTGCTCGAGCGGCTCGGCGCGATCCAAGAAGAACGCATCGGCGACGACGACGCCGCGTTCGCGGCCTCCGCGCGGCTGCTCGACGAAGAGCCGACCAACCTGTCCGCCCTCGACCGCATGGAGCGAGTCGACCTGCGCACCGGCAACGCGGCGCGCCTCCTCGAGACCCTCGCGTACCGTGTGGAGGTCGTGGCGCCGGACGAGCGGGCGGCGATCCTCGTGCGCGTCGCGCAGCTCGCCGATCGCGAGCTCGGCGATCTCGATCGCGCGGCGGACGCGCTCCAGCAGGCCCTCGATCTCGAGCCTGCGAGCGCCGCCGTCCTCGACGCGCTCTGCGACGTCTACGATCGCGGCGGTCGCTACAAGGATCTCGTCGTGCTCCTGCGCGAGCGCGCGCGCCTCGAAGAGAACGGCGTCGCGCGCGCGGAGCTCTACCGCCGCATCGCACGCATCCTGGGCGAGCGCGTGGGCAACCTCGACGCCGCCGCCGAGGCCTGGGAGAAGGTCCTCGAATCGGGCGACGACGAAGAGGCCCTCCGCGCGCTGCTGGCGCGGGCGGAGGAGAACGGTCAAGGCGACGCGCGCCTCGATCTCGCGCGCCGTCTCGCGGCGAAGGTCGAAGGCGAGGAGCGCCTCGAGCTCCACCTGCAGCGCGCGCGTTGGCTCGAAGCCGACGAGCGCCTCGACGAAGCGGTCGCAACGCTTCGCCAAGACGTGCTCACCGAGGCACCGCAGCACCTGCCCGCGCTCTTCGACCTAGCGCGCTGGGAAGAGAGGCGGCGCGACGACGCGGGCCTCGCGGACGCGCTCGAGCGGCAGCTCGTCTTGCTCGAGGACGAAGGGCTCCGGCTCCCGGTCGCGGTGCGCTTGGCGGATCTCTACGAGGGTCCGCTCGCGGACGACGCGCGCGCGATCGATGCGCTGCACGCGTGGATCGACTGCGACCTGATGGACGCGGCGCCGCGCGAACGGCTCGTGGCGCGGCTCGAGACGAACCAGCGCTGGCCGGAGCTCGTGGACGCACTCGACGGGCTCGCGGGCGTGGAGGTCGACGAAGAAGCCCAAGGCGCACTCGTACGTCGCGCGGCCGAGCTCGCGGCGAGCCACCTCGGAGACGTCGACGGCGCCTGGGAGCGCCTCGCCCCGCGCGTGGTCGACGACCCGGAAGCCGAGCGACAGATCCGCGCGCTCGCCGACACGCACGGTCGCCACGAAGCGCTGGCAGAGCTCTTCATCCGCCTCGCCCAGACCGCGTCGGCGCCCGCGACGCAGCGAGCGCGCTGGCTCGACGCCGCGCGGGTGCTCGAGGGTCCGGGCGGCGATGTCGGCAAAGCGCTCGAGGCCGTGTTGCGCGCGTACGCGCTCGACCTCGCAGACGAAGCGCTGCTCGGCGAGGTCGATCGCCTCGCCGCGGCCAGCGGCAACTGGGCACGCCTCGCGCAGGTCTACGACACGCTCTTGCGAAGCGTGGAGACCCCGCGTGCGAAGAAGAAGCTGCTCGTGCGTCACGCGCGGCTCCTCGACTCCGTCGGCGACGACGCGAGCGGCGCGCTCGATCGCGCGCTCCGGGCCTGCGCGCTGGACCCGGAGGACGAAGCGCTGCTCGGCTACGTCGAGGACCTCGCGCCCCGCGCCGGTCGCGCCGAAGAGCTGCTCGTCGTCTACGATCGCCGCCGCAGCGCCGCGAAGACCGACGAGGCGCGCGCGGACGCGTTGTTGCGCGCCGCGCACCTCTGCGACGTCGATCTCCGCGACCGCGATCGTGCGTTCGGATACGTCGCGCAAGCGGTCGCGCTCTCGGTACGTACGCCGAGCATCGGACCGAGCATCGAGCGCGCAGTCGCCGAGCTCGACGATCTCGCAGGTGGACGCGACGCGCGCGAGCGGCTCGTCGCGGTCTACCGACGCCTCGCGGACGACGCCGAGCACGATCCGCGCGCCGCCGCGGCGCTCTTCCTACGTGCGGCCCGGCTCCTCGAAGACGCGCTCGCCGCTCCCGAAGAAGCGTTCGCGTGCCTCGATCGTGCGAGCCAGGACGCGCCGATCCCCGAGGTGCTCGACGCGCTCGAAGGCGTCGCGTCTCGACTGCGTCGCTTCGACGCGCTCGACGCGCGCCTCGCGTCCCTCGTAGCCGACGCTCTCGACTCGCAGACCGCCGCGGACCTGCTGCGCCGTCGCGGGCGCGTGCTCGAAGAGCGCCTCCACCGGCTCGACGAGGCAGCCGAGGTCTACCGCCAGCTCCTCACCGTGGCGCGTGACGAGGACGCCGCGGACCGCCTGCTCGGCTGCCTCCGAAAAGCGCGACGTCATCAGGATCTGCTCGTCGCGCTCGACCAAGAGGCGTCGCGCACGCGCAGCTCGGAGCGTCGGCTCGAGCTGCTGCGCGAGATCGCGACGGTCTGGGAGAAGCAGCTCGCGAACAAATGGGAAGCGCAGGACGCATGGAAGAAGGTCCTCTCGATCGCGCCCGACGATCCGGTCGCCACCGAGGCGATCCATCGCTTGGGGGTGAGCACCCGGCGGCTGCATCCCGACGATCTCGTGCCCTCGGGAGAGACGGATCTCGCTGAGCTCGAAGACGTGGTCGAAGACGCCGAGCATGCCGTCGACGTCGCGGCCGCGGATCCAGCGACCGTGCAGGCCTCCGTCGCGGTGTTCGAAGAGGACACTCCGTCGCTCGAAGACGCGCTGCCGCCCTTCGAGCCCGGGCACGTGGCCGAGGTGCACCTCGCGTCGGCGCCTCCGTCGACCACGCCCGCGCCTTCGCTGACCGACGCTCCCTCCGACTTCGCCGACCTCGTGCACACCGCGTCCGAGCTCGACGACGACGAGTCACTCTTCGCCGACGAGGCGCCCTCCTCCGAGCACGTCGCGCTCTTCGACGACGTCTCGCCCTCCGTCGACCGCGCCCTCCTCGATGGGAGCGACGTCTCCGACGATGCGCGAGGAGGCGCGAGCAAGCCCGCCGCGCACGACTCCGGCGTCGTCACCTCGCCGCCCGTCACGCGCAACCCCTTCGGACGTCGCGAAGGCACCGCGCCGCTGATGGAGGGCTTCCCCGACGACATCCACACCCACGTCGAAGCGGACGCCTCGCTCGACGACGAGTTCCCTCCCCTCCCCGGCGCCACCGGCGGGACCCTCGACGACGCGCTGCCCTACGCCGCCACCGTCGCGGCCACCCTCGACCCGGCGAGCGAGGACGACGTCGAACCGGTCCCCGTTCGTGACGAGGGAACGCACGACGCGAGGCGCGAAGGCATCCGCGCGGCGTCGATGCGCGAGGAGCCGGCCGTCGATCTCGGGACGGGCGAGCTGCTCGCCTTCGCGGACGCGAGCAGCGCCGAGCTCCTCGACTCCGGCGAGCTCGACGCCGAAGAGGTGCTCGACGATCTCGACGACCTCGACGACGCGGACCTCCTCGACGACGACGACCTCGTCGAAGACGCCCCGCGCGCGAAGACGAGCTTGCCGCCCCCGCCGCCACGTCGGAACGACTGAGCGAGCATGCAGCACGGTGCGCCCTGCGAAGCGCGGACGCACCACGGACCAGCGCTCGGCCGAGCCGGGATCATCCATGCAGCGCCCTGGTCCCGAGCGCCGCAGTTCATCGGCTCCGCGCTCTCGCGCGGCCCGATAGTTTCGCGGAATCGTGCAGCTTCGCGGACTGCGTCCGCTTCGCCTCGCACGATTCCGCTTCGATTCGTTTGGTTCGATCGCCTTACGGCGACGCTCACGTGACGTCGGGTCGCTCGGCCTGGCGGCTCCAAGAACGTCAATTCGGATCACTTTCGACGCGGCACGAGATCGAACACGCGACGCCCCGCGCCGTCGAGCCGCGGGCCCTGCACCGTGAAGGGATCGAGCTTGATCTCCTTTCGCTGACCGCTCGGCAGCTTCACGCGTAGCGCCCCGTCGTCGTCGATCCGCTCGATCTTGCAGAGGCCGAACTGCTTGTGGCTCACGTGATCGCCGCGTTCGAGCACCGGCTCCTCGAGGTACTCCGGCTCCACCGCGCGGTCGCGGCTCGTCGGGATCGGGTCGACCCGCGGCAGCGGCACGCTCGACTCCACGCGCGGGCGCATCGGGCGTCCGAGCTTCGAGGGCTCGTGGCGCGCTGGCACTGCCCGCGCGGCCTCGCTCACCGCCGCGGCCTGGGCCCACGTCAGCTCCGCGTCCTCCACGATCGCCTGCTTCGCCGACGACGCGGAGGCTGCTGCCGCTGCGGCCCATCCGCCGACCGCACCGCCGACCGCACCGTCGTCCGCACCGACGTCCGCGTCGTCGTCGTCCTCGTACGCGTCCGAGACGCTCGACGCCTCGAAGAGCCACGCGCTGAAGCTCCCGCTCACGATCGTGGCCTCTGCGATGCGCCCGCCTCGCGTGAGCCCGTCGCCGACCAAGGTCGCGTGAATCGTCGCGTCGCGATCGTGGACCGTCGCGGTGATCGAGAGCGCCTCCGCGTTCGGAACGTTTCGTCGCCCACCCGCGGCGTCGACGAGCACCACGTCCTTCAAGCTCGCCGCGCCCTCCACGTGCATCCCCGCCGCGCGCCGCGACGCCACGAGCGTCAGCCACGCCTCCGGAAGCCGATCCCCGCTCCGCATGCGCAGCGCGAGCCGCGCGCTCTCACCTTCGAGAACGTTCATGGCGTCTTCCCATCTCGTTCGCCTCGCGAACGGGCCCGCAACCTGACCCGCGACGCGACGCGAATCAAACGTCCTTCGCGGCCAGCGCGTCCTCTTCCGCGAGCCGTCGCTCCTTCGCCTCCACCGCCTCGACGAAGAGCGCGATGTACTCGCCCGCGCTCGTGATCGCGAAGAACACGCTCAGGTAGAGGATGGCGAGCCCGACCTCCGCGAGATCGACCCACACGCGGAAGAAGAAGAAGTCCACTTCGTACCGGTGGAACACGATGAGCAGGAGGATCGCGACCATCTGCAGCGCGGTCTTGTCCTTGCCGCCCTGCCCCGCCGCCATCACCACGCCTTCGCTCATCGCGATCGTGCGCAGCGCCGTGATCGACAGCTCGCGCCCCACCATCACGATCACCGCGACCACCCCGAGCAGCGGCAGGCGCCCGAGGTACGCCATGAACACCAGCGTCGCCATCACGAGCAGCTTGTCGGCCAGCGGATCGAGGAACTTCCCGAGCACGCTGATGAGCCCCATGCGGCGCGCGAGCCAGCCGTCGAGGAAGTCCGTGATCGCCGTGAAGATGTAGAGGATCGCGGCCCAGAAGTTCGCCTTCGGCGAGCCGTCGGCCATGAGCCAGAGCACGCCGGGGATCATCACGATCCGCAGCATGGTGAGCAGGTTCGGCAGGTTGATCGCGTCTTGCCGGATCGTCGTCCGCCGCTGGGTGGCCGTGGCCATGGACCCGCTTCTACCGCACTTCGGTCGCTTCGCCGAGCAGGACGATGCCTTCGCCGCGGAAGCCGAGCGCGGGGGCGTGCGCGGCGTAGGGCGCGGTACCTCGACGACCGCTCGGGAACAGACGCCCCGACCAGCCCACGAGCCGCGCCGGATCCACGTGCAGCTCCTCGCCCTCGCGCACCGCCATCGCGAGCGGCTCGCTCCCGAGCGCGAGCACCACCACGCCGTCGCCGTGGAGCTGCACGACCCCCACCGGCGTCCCCGCGAGCGGCAGGTTCGCGTTCTCGAAGCTCACACGTTCGTCGAACGCGAAGAGCAGCGTCTCGCGCACGAAGAGCGCCTCCACGCCGAGCCGCACCGCCACGAAGCGGCGCCCCGTCGCGGGCGCGAGCAACGCCGCCACCGGACCTCGCCAGGCCAAGATCGGATCGCGGCCGCCGAGCGCTTCGTCGAGCTCTCGGCCACGCGCGCGTCGCCGCACCACCGTCGTGCGCAGCTCGCCACGCACCGCGACCAGACCGTCGAGCCGCGCGTGGACCTCCCGCTCGGCGCGCAGCACGAGCGAGCCGTCACGCGCGATCGCGAGCGGCACGTCCGTCGGCGGCTCTGCGCTCCACCCGTCGAGCTTGCTGCGCAGCGTCGGCGGCTCTTCCGGCGCGGGCGCGGGCGTCGGCGCGACCCGCGGCGGCACGAAGTCGCTCCCCGGCTCGTCGAGCTTCCACGTGCCGGTCGGTTTGCGACGCGCCGCGCGCTCACCGACCCCGAGCTCGACCGCGAGGTGAGGCCGCTCCGAGTCGAGCCGCTCCAGCGCCTCCTCCGCGACCGTCCGCATCGCCGCGCGGTCCTTCGCCTCGAGCGCCGCCTCCGCGACCTCGTGCGTGAGCTCTTCGCCGCCGCCTTGCCGCTGCAGCTCGGCTTCCATCCGGCGCGCCATCGCCGCTTGGCCGCCCCGCAGGAACGCGTCACGCGCCTCCACGAAGCGACCGAGCCGCCAGTGCACGAGCCCGAGATAGCCCCACGCGCGCTCATGCTCGGGCTGCGTGCGGAGTGCCTCGTGCAGGTGCGTGAGCGACTCCTGCGCCTGACCCGTCTTGAAGAGCGCGAGCGCGAGGTTCACCCGCGAGCCGCCGCCAGATCTCGATCGCGCGCGGGTACACGCCGAGGCGGAAGTACACCCCCGCGAGCAGATCCTGTGACTTCGCGTCCTGAGGCTGCAGCGCGAGCGCGCGCTCGAGCTCCTCCTTCGCCTCCACGATCTGGTCGTGGAGCAGCATCGTGCTGCCTCGGTAGAGG
>JALOQC010000377.1 GCA_025453555.1 Myxococcota bacterium
CTGGGACGATCTGCGCACCGACGCGGTGGAGTCGCGCGGCGACCGCATGCTCCGCGCGGTGGCGGCCGCCCTCGCGTCACTGGAGGACGAGCTCGACTCCGCCGACGTCGACACCTGGCGCTGGGGCCTGCTGCACACGGTGCGCCTCGACGCACTCGTGCCGGTGGGCCTCCTCGGCGACGACCCGCTCTCGATCCCCGTGCCCGGCGATTCGACGTTCCCCAACGGCTTCCCGCGCCAAGGCGATCGCGACGTCGTCGACGCAAGCGGCTTCGGCATGTTCAGCCTCTTCCAGCGCGACTACGGCTCCGGCCCGCAGCAGCGCCTCGTGGTCGAGATGACCCCCGAAGGCCCCCGCGCCGTCACCGCCCTTCCGGGCGGCAACAGCGAAGATCCCGACAGCCCCTTCCACCGCAACGAGATGGAGCTCTGGCGTCGAAACCAAGTGCGCCCCGTCCCGTTCACCGAAGCCGAGGTCGTGGCGGCCGCGGTGGAGCGCTTCCGCTTCGTGCCCTGAACGCTCGTCCGCGCGCGCTGCACTCCGCCATCGGCCTTCGAAGCCGAGGCCGAGGCCGCGCGCGGTTCGACTCGACGGTAGCGTCGCGGCTCGACGTTCGAGGCTCGACGCGCGCCATGCGCCGTCAGCTCGGACGTCGGATCACGAAGCGCTTCATCGTCCCGTACTGCGACTCGATCGGGGGCGCGTCTTCCATCCCGAGCCGGCGTGCCACCGCGAGGCTGCGTGGGTTCTCCGGGGGTTCTCCGGGTCGATCATCGCGTTCAGATGCGGGAGGTCCGTATGTTTCCACGCGGCCTCGATGAGCCCCCGGCCGAGCTCGGTCGCGTACCCGCGGCCCCACACGTGGCGCGCGAGGTGCCAGCCGATCTCGATCTCTCCGAGATCCGTGCCGTCGGGAGCCGGGATTGGCTTGAGGAGCCCCGTCCCGATGGGACGCCACGACGAACGCTCGAAGACCACGACCACGCTCCAGACGAGGCCACGCGCGCGGTACGCGTCGTACTTCGCCACCACCCAGTCGAGGAGCTTCGAGTGACCTTCGAGGTCGCGTTGATGCATTCGAGGAATGAAGCGCATCACCTCGGCATCGAGATGCCAGTAGAGGGTCGGACCGGCGTCCTCGACCTCGTAGTCCCGCATCCAGAGCCGTTCGGTTTCGAGTCGCATGGCGCGAGCGTGGCACGCGCGAGCGAGGTCGCACGATTCGCATTCGGCAGGTGTTGACCTGCGACGGTGGACCATCGGTCCACACGCACACCGAGACGGGACGAATCGTCCAACAGAATCGGCCCAATACACTCGAGAACGCTCCTTGCCCGGGCTCGACTCATGATGAGTCGGCGCACCCGGAGCTCGATGGTCGGAGTGGACTGGACGGAGGCGACGGCGCGGCGTCGACCGGCGACGGACCGGTTCGAGCTGCGCATGCCGATCGGGGTCGGCGGCTTCGGCGAAGTGTGGCGCGCGCTCGACACGACGACCTCGACGCGAGAGCTCGACCGTCGTCACCCGCGCGTCATCGCGGTCCGACGGTTTGCCCCCGCAGCAGCTCGACCAAACGCACGCGGCTCGCCGCTTCCGCGTGCGCGACGAAGCGTTCGTGGAGCTCGACGAGCCACCCGTCGACCGCGCGCGACGTCTCTCGTTCGAGGAGTCGTTCGGCGCGTTCCCAATCCCCGTCGCGCGCTTCGAGCCACGCCTCGACGATCACGACGCGCTCGACCTCGAGGTGCTCGCCGCGCGCCGAGAACCCTGCGCGCGCGCCTTCGATCCCCGTGCGCGCACGCTCCGGATCTCCGAGCTCGACGTCGGCCCACGCCAGCGCGAGCTCGAGGTGGGGGACCTCGCGAGTGCCGAGCGCGACGTGCGCCTCGAGCGCGTCGGTGAGCCGCAGACGCGCGGCCTCGGCACACCCCGCGCACAGCTCGACGAGCCCCGCCTCTTGCAGCGCGGAAGCCATCACCGCGCGTCGGGAGTCGGCGGCTCGCAGCACCGTCCCGACGAGCTCGCGTGCTTCGTCCCAGTCCCGACGAACGCGCGCCGCGCGGGCGCGAAGGACCGTGGCCATCCGGCGCGCGTCGGGGTCGACGTGCTCGCGCGCGACGCGGAGGAGCTCCCGCTCGGCCTCGCGGATCGCGTGGGTCTCCAGCAGGAGCTGAGCGAGATCGAGCCGCACGTCGCCGAGAAAGGGAACGTCGCCGGCGCGCTGCGCGGCGTCCTCGGCTTGAAGGAAGAGCTGCATGGCCTGCGTGACGTCGCCGCGAGCGCGAGCGACTCGCGCCCGGAGGTGAGCCGCGCGCGCGAGCTCGTGGTTCTGTCGTGCTCGGGTCGCCGCACCGTGCGCGCGGCGTGCGTGGGCTTCGGCGCCGTCGAGGTCCCCCGCCGCACGTCGCTCGACCGCCGCCAAGAGCGACACTCGGACGCGCCGTGGATCGTCCTCGCTCCACGGAAGCATCGACGCGAGCTGCACTGCTTCCTCGACGAGCTCCCTCGCTCGCGCCGAGTCCAGCGCACGAACACGCGCGTACGCCGCACGAACCAGTGGCTCGACCGCGGCTTCGCGCTCGTCGACGGCCAGCAGGTGAGCCGCGATGCGTTCGTCGCGACGGTGCGCCGACGGATGCGCTTCCAACGCCGCCGCGCAGGCGCGATGCGCCGCGGGTGTCCTCCAGCTCGCGCGTTGGCGCAGCGCCTCGACGATGTCGTCGGCGGCGAAGAACAGACAGCCGTCGACCACCTCCGCGAGCCCGTCCGCGGTGAGGCGGTCGAGCGAGGCCCAGGACGGCGGCGCACCACACGCTTCCGCCGCCGCGCGCCAAACCGAGAGCTCGACGCGGGGCGCGAGAAACGCGGCGACCTCGAGCGCGCGCAGCTCGGCTTCCGTCATGCGAAGCGCGAAGCCGTCGAATCGAGAGCGCACCGCCGTCTCTCCGGGGACCAAGTCGATCACGTCGCCGCGCCGCTTCAGTTGGCCTCGTTCGGCCCACGCCGCGATGCGCGCGACGATCTCTCCCGGACGACGCGACGTGTCGGCGACCAACACGCCCTGCGCGATCGGCCCGAGGCGCAGGCGAGCGAGGAGCTCGTCGATCGCGCCCGAGTCGAGCTCTCCGACCTCGATCACGACGTCCGCGACCACCGGCTCGCGCGACGTCCGAATCGTCAGGACCGCCGCAGAGAACATCGGTACGTCGGCACGATCCGCGACGACGACGACGGGTCGCTGGCGAGCGATGGCGTCCACGAGACGGCGCAGCACGTCCGGATCGCTCGAGTCGTCGAGGAGACACTCGGCGCTCGCGTGGGCCAACCACGGCTCGACGGCACCGAGCGCGCTCACCGCGCGGCGGAAGGAGAGCCCTTCGAGCCGAAAGTGCCGACGAAGCGTCGCGCGCAGGTCTTCGCCACGCGACCCATGCACCGAGAGCACGTCGAACGCGTCGAGCTCCGCGAGGTGCTCGGTGATCCATTCGGCGAGGCGAGTGGAGCCCGCGCCGGTCGGACCGACGATCGCGACGGTGCGCGGACGCCGGCTCCGCGCGACGTCGTCCGCCGCCGCCCACACGAGCTCGCGCTCTCGCGCTCGGCCCACGAACGGCGGCGCCGAGACCCCCACGAGCCCCAAGCCCGCGGCATGGAAGGGCTCGGCGCCGATCGGGCAGGGCGGGAGCGCTCCCGTCGAGACGGAGCGCGGCCCATGCTCGAGCTCCGACAGCGCGCGGCCCGCCGAGGGGCAACGCGAAGCCGGCGACGGGTCGAGCAGCGAACGAAGCCAAGCCTCGACCCCCTCCGGAACCTCCGTGCGCGGACGAAACGGTCTCGGCGCTGCGAAGAGACGCTCGATCGGCGACGCCACGGCGAACGGCGACTCTCCCGCGAGCAGCTCCCACATCACGCAGCCGAACGCGTAGAGGTCCGACCACGGGCCGATGTTTCGACCTTCGGCGAGGCTCTGCTCCGGCGCCGCGTAGCCGGGAGTACCCACGCCGCTCGAAGCCCCCGCGTCGGTGGCCAACCAGGCGATCCCGAAGTCGGACAGGACGGCGCGCGTCTCTGCGCCGGAGCCGCGAAACATCACGTTCGAAGGCTTCAGGTCGAGATGCACGACCCCACGCGCGTGAACGTGCGCGAGCGCCCGCAGGAGCTGCTCGGCCACGACGCGCGCCCGCTCCCACGAACACCCGCCCCGCACCGTCGAGGCGAGCGTCGGTCCGAGCAGCTCCATCGCGACGAACGGGCTCCCGCCGACGAGCCGACCACCGCTCGCTCGTTCCACCTCCGCGCCCAGCGTTCCGACGTCCACGATGCGCACGACGCCTTCGTGCGCGAGCCGCGAGGTGATCCGGATCTCGTTTCGAAACGCGGATTGAAACTGAGGCGACCGCGCGAGCGCGTGGCCGAGCACCTTGATCGCGACGTGCTCCCCCGTGGCGGTGTCGAGCGCACGCCACACCTCGCCGAAGCCACCGACGCCGAGGGGCGACACGAGCTCGAAGCGCTCGGCCGTGTTGCGCCGGTGCGTGGCGGCTCCCGTCCAGTCGAGGTGGAGGAACCAGCTCGGGGTGAGCTCGAGCGGCATCAAGCCTTCGGGCGAGCCAAGTAGCGCTGGACGAGCGACGTGAGCGAGAGGTCGAGCTCCGGTGCGCCGATGCGCGACGGTGTCTCGGTCAGCGCGGCGTCGATGCAGCCGCGCACGGCGGACGTCACGACGAAGGCCGCCGATTCGGGGTCGAGATGATCGACGTCGTGCCGCGACGAGAAGAAGCTCCGGAGCAGCGTCCGCTCCCGCTCGAACACGGGGGAGAGCTTCCGCTCGGTGCCGAGCCGCGGCGCCGCGAGGGCGAGCACGCGATGGACCTCGACGTCGTCGCGGACGTTGCGCAGCGGAACGAGCGCGATCACCGCCGCGACGTCGTCGATGGGAGCCTCCCGAAACTCCAACAGATTGTCGGTGAGATCGGCGATCGAATCCTCGATCAACGAGACGTGCAGGGACGCCACGACGGACGCGAGGTTCGGGAAGTACTGATAGAGGCTTCCGGGGCTGACGCCGGCGAGCTCCGCGATGTCGACGATCTTGGCGTCGACGATCCCGTCGCGGACGACGATGCGCTTCGCGGCCGCGAGCACGGCGTCGACCAACGCGCGACTGCGGTCCTGCTGCGGTAGCTTGCGTGGCGTCAGACGCGGCAGCCTCGACATGGCTTCCCTCCCCAGGGCTCGAGCCCCCAGGCCTCGAGTCTCGGGAGCCTACACTCAGCCGCCGCGCCGGACGATTCGCATTTCACACTCGATCCCGCCGGTCCACCCGCTCCCGCACCTCGCTGTGCACGAGATCCTTCACGTAGCCGCTGCGCAGGAAGTCGTGCGGGAAGCCGAGCGTGATGCGGCTGACCTCGTCGAGCTTCGCGAGGTGCTCCGGCGCGAGCTTCACCTCGCTCGAGCGCATCGTGTCCGTGATCTGATCGACCTTTCGCGCGCCCACGATCGGCAGGAACCCGTAGCCCTGTGCGGCCACCCAGGCCGTCGCGACCTGCGCGCTCGTGGCGCCGATCTCGTCCGCGACCTCGTCCACCGCGCGGGCGATCGTCAGCGCGCGCTCGCTCGTGCGGCCGCGCTGCTCGTTCGCCTGGCGACGAAGGGTGTCGTTGTCGCCGCCGCGCGTGTACTTGCCCGTGAGCACGCCCGCGCCGAGCGGGCCCCACGCGAGCACCGAGAGCCCGAAGTGCCTCGCCATCGGCAGCAGATCGCGCTCCGGCGTGCGCTCCAACAAGCTGTACTCGATCTGCAGGCCCACGAAGGGCGTCCAGCCGCGCAGCTCCGCCGCGACGTTGGAGGCGGAGACCACCCACGCGGGCGTGTCGCTCACGCCGACGTAGAGCACCTTGCCCGCACGCACGAGGTCGTCGAGCGCCCGCATGGTCTCTTCGTAGGGCGTCTGGTCGTCCCACGCGTGGACCCAGAGCAGGTCGACGTAGTCGGTGCCGAGCCGCTTCAGGCTCGCCTCGACCGATCGCTTGAGGTTCTTGCGTTGGTTGCCCGAAGCGTTCGGATCCGTCCCGTCCATCGAGAGCGTGTACTTCGTCGCGACGACGATCCGATCTCGCTTTCCTTCGAGCCAGCGCCCGACGATCTCTTCGGTTTGACCACCGTGGTACTTGTTCGCGGTGTCGAGGAAGTTGCCGCCTGCTTCGGCGTATGCGTCGAGCACGCGATGGCTCGTGGTCTCGTCGGCGCCGAAGCCCCAGCGGTCTCCGAAGCTCATGGTGCCGAGGCAGAGCTCGGAGACGCGCAGACCGGACTTCCCGAGCATTCGATAACGCAGCATGTTCGTTCCCCTCTCTCGAAACGAGCTCGACGAGCTCCGACGAACCTGCGCGTGCGAGGCGACGCGTGCTCGCGAGCTTCGACGCACCGGCAGAGCGCGCGTGGTCGGCGCCCGCGCGCGCACGTTACTAGACCATCGCGCCGCGCGAAGATCGAAAGCGCCCTCGCACGTGGACCGCACGCGTGCCCTTCCCAACCGACGTGACGTGATGCTAGACCGAGAGCATCTGACAGCTCGAGCTTCCTCGTGAGCCTCTCGGTGAAGCGTGAGGCGAACGTGGAGCGCGAGCGGAAGCTCGGGGTTAGGGCCCCTCGAGCTTCACGCCTCCCTCGAGGGGAAGGAGGCGAGCGCACTGGTCGGTCGACGCACGTGACGTCGCCTGACCGTCGGCTCCGAGACGAACGTCACGCGAACGGAGGGTTCGTGGGTACCGAGCTGGGTACCGAGCAGGGGGGGCCCTGGCTCGAGCGCGCGATGAAGGACGTCGGCTTCGGCGCGTGGCGTCTGGACCTGCGCACGGGAGCGCTCGAAGTGAGCGAAGGGCTGGTCGAGCTCCTCGGTCTCACGACGCGTCCGATCGAGAACGCCGACCTGCTCGCGCTCGTCTCGGACGACGATCGATGCACCCTCGATCGCGAGGTGCGCGCCGCGATCGCCACACGCCGGGCGTTTCGCTGCGAGGTGCGCGTGAACGATCCGGTCGGAGAGCGCTGGATCGAAGCTCGGGGCCGGGCGACGTACTCCGGCGAGACGCCCATCGCGCTCCTCGGCACCGCGACCGACGTCACGGACCGCCGTCGCTCGCACGACGAGCTCGAACGGAGCCACGCCGCGCTCGCCGCGCACGGTCGGGCGCTCGCCGACCTCGCGCGCTCGTCGGTGTGGCGCAGCACCGATCGCGACCGCGCCTTCCGCGAGCTCTCCGAGACCGCCGCACGAACGCTGGGCGTCGAGCGCGTCGGGATCTGGCTCTTCGACGACGACGGC
>JALOQC010000041.1 GCA_025453555.1 Myxococcota bacterium
CACGCGGCACCTCACGTTTCGCAGCGCGAAGGCCACGATCGAGGTCGACCTCGCGGACGGCTTGCTCGTCGGCGCGACGGCGCGCGCGGACGGCGGCGCCGAGGTCGAAGGTCTCGAAGCGCTCGGGCAGCTCCTCGCGACCGCGAGCGCGCGCGTGCACGTCGAGCGCCGACAGCACCCCGCGACCGCGACCGTGATGTCGCCGGTCGACGAAGCGCTCGAGTCCGCGCTCGCGTTCGCGCCGGCCGCCGCACCGAGTCAGCCGCCACCCCCGCTCTTCCGCGAGCGTCGATCGCCGCAGCCCTTCCCGACCGCGGAGGAGCTGCGCACGAGCGACCTGATCGCGCTGCCCGACGACGATCCGAGCGTGAGCGGGCCGGTGATCGCGGCGCGCGAGCTGCGACCGGCGCGCGTCGCACCCGCGGCGACCCCGGACGAGCTCTCGTGGACGGATTCGAGCTCGATCACGGTCGAGACGGGCACTGCGGCCGCTCCGACGGCCATGTCGACCCCGACGTCCGCCGCCCAGACCGCCATGTCCAGCACCGCGTCGTGGCACGACGCGCACGAGCGCGAGACGGCGGCGCCCGGCAAGAGCGACGAGATGCCGGCCTTCGAGGTGCCGGCCGCGCCGAAGGTCCCCGTGGTGCCGCGCATCGTCGAAGGCTCCCGCAAGGGCTCGCTCGCGCGCACGATGGTCGGCCCGGCCGCCGCGCCTCCGGCGCCGAAGGGCTTCGTACCGCCGAAGCCGGTCGCGCCCGCCGCTCCGCCCGCGAAGAGCGCCGCGGTGCTGGGGCGCGTGCCGATGAAGAAGCAGACGATGATCGGCGTCGCGCCGCCCACGACGGAGGGCGAAGCGGAGCCGCCGAAACGAAAGTCGTCGCGACCGGGCGCGCTGAAGAAGGGCACGATGATCGGCATGGCGCCCGCGAGCGAGGCGCCCTTCGCGGTCGAGGCGAGCGCGGTCGACGAGGTGCCGATCGCGACGGCGGCGGCTCCGAATCCTGCGGTGCTGCCGCAGTTCCCGCCGATCGAAGAGCACGACGACGAGCCGACGGTGGTGGGGGATTCGCTCTCGCTCAGCGGCGAGCGCGACCTCGACGACGAGAGCGACGGGGCGGACTCCACCGAGGTGAGCAGCCGCGCCGATCTCGACGCGATCGATCCGCTCGCGAAGACCCAGCTCGGGGTACCCTCGATCAAGATCCCGCTGGAAGACCTCGACCTCGGCGAAGAAGACGGGCGCAAACAGGCGCCACCCGCGCCGAAGGTGCTGGAGAAGCCCGCCGCGTTCGCGCGCCCCGCCGCGCCCGCGTCGACGATCTCCGACTCGCCCGCGACGAGCGCTGCCGCCTCGGCGACCAGCGCTCCGACGCCCGCTCCGGAGGCGATCGCCCCGAAGACGACCGCGCCGACCCCGCGGCTCGCGCCTCCGCCGAGCGAGCCGGACGACACGACGATGTTCACCCGCCGTCGATCGCGCGGACCCACGATCGCGATCGTCGGCGTGCTCGTGCTCGGCGCGCTCGGTGCGGCGGCCTACTTCGTCGGGCCGAAGGTCGCGCCGGAGATCTTCGCGTTCGGGTCGGCGGCGACGGGCGAAACGGAGACGGGAGCTCGGACGGGGACCACGGGAACGGAGCCCACGAACGGCGCTGGGACGGGGACCGGGACCGAAGCAGAGACCGAGACCGGAACCGAGACCGGGACCGGGACCGGGACCGAGACCGAGACCGGGACCGGGACCGGGACCGGGACCGAGACGGGGGCCGAAACGGGGACTGGGACCGAGACGGAGACCGGCACCGAGACCGAGACCGAGACCGAGACCGAGACCGAGACGGAGACCGGCACCGAGACGGAGACCGAGACCGGCACCGAAACTGGAACTGAAGCGGTGACAGGGACGTCGGAAACCGCAACGGAAGCGCCGGACGATGCTGCGCTCGCAGGATTGAGCGAGCGCGAGCGGGAACGACAATCCGATCTGTTCGCGTCGCAAGCGGAGCGCGCCGCCGCGGCCGGTGAGCTCGCGGAGGCAGAGCGCCTCGTGCGCGAGTCGGAGCGCATGGACGCCGACAACCCGCAGACGCTCGCGGCCTGGGCGGCCGTGCACCTCGCGGCGGGGCGAAACGCCGAAGCCGTCACCGCCGCCGAAGCCGCCGCGCGCAAACGACCGCGACGCTCCGCGTACCACGTGCTCGTCGGAGACGCGCGGCGCGCGAACGGCGACCTCGGCGGCGCCCGCCGCGCCTGGGAGCGCGCGCTGGAGGTCGACCCGAACGACCGCACCGCGCAGCGACGACTCGGACGCTGACGAACGTTCTTGTCGTTCGCTGCGGCCTTCGGCCTTCGCTCACGGAGCGCGGGGAGATCCTTTCGCTTCGCCTTCGGCTCCGCTACAGGCGGTCTCCGACGCTCCGCGGACGAGGGGCTGCCGCCCCCTCGAACCCAGCTGTGATGCCTGTGGTGCTCGTCGGAACGGATCGCTTCCACCACTGTGGTGAGTCGTTCTTCGAGAACCGAGGCAAGCCGAACGACGTCGTGTGGGGAGGCCGATGGGTGGCTCCAGCGACCCCGTGCGGGAGCGCGATCCGCGTGCCATGCCTCGCCGCGTGAACGAGGATCTGCGCACCAAGCTCGCCACCGAGCTCCTGCCCGCGACCTGGGCGTCACTCGACGCCCACTTTCGGCGCGACGCGCTCTTCCTCGTCGACGCGCGCGCCTCGCTGCTCGACGTCGCGGTCGGCGTCGCGGCGGACGACCGGGCGCTCGTCGCGGGATGGATCGAGAGCGGCGTGATTCGGCGCCCCACCCTCGACGAAGCCTCGCGCTTCGCGGCGCTCGACGGCGCGCCCTTCCTCAGCGTGGTCGTGCAGCCCTTCGTGCTGGTGCAGCGCGTGGACGACTTCGCGACCGCCGCCGGTGGCGAGCCCGACGCCTCGATGGCCTGAGCGCTCGAGCTCCCGACGACGCGCGCCGCCGAGTTGCGCACGCCCGAGCGCTCGGGCTCGCGACGACGCGCGTCGCCGACCTGCTCACGCGTGCGGCGCGACGCTGCTATGCTCGCGCGGTCATGCGCCCCACCAAGCTCTTTCACGCCATCGTCGTCGTCGGTGCTTCGCTCACGGCCTGTGGCGGTGACGACGACGTGGTGGCCGATGCCGGCACCGACGCGGGTCGCGACGCGAGCGCGGCGATCGACGCCGCGATGAGCGACGACGCGGGCGAAGAAGACGCGGGCGAGGACGCGTTCGTCGCGATCCTCTGATCGCCGACGGACGAAGCCACGAGGCGCGGCCATGAAGGAACGTCGAGCGCTCCCCGAGCACGACGCGGCGATCGACGCGCTCGACTCCGCGACGCGTGCGCAGCTCGCCGCGCTCTGGCGCGAGCGCGCGACCACCGAGCTCGGCGCGGGCTGGGGCTTCTCGTTGCTCGTGTGTGAGCTGCATGCGCTCAATGCGGACCGCGCGGTGCTCGCGCTCGCGACCCAGGGCGCGGCGGACGAGATCCGGCACGCCGATCTCTGCGTGCGCCTCGCCTCGCGCTACGCGGGTCACGACGTGGAGCCGGATCCCGTCGCGCCGGTCGAGCTGCCTTCGCATCCAGGAACCGAGCCGCGGCTGCGCATGCAGCTCCACGCGGCGGGGCTCGCGATCAGCGAGACGCTCGCGGCCGCGTTTCTGGAGCGATGTCTGGGCGAGGCCGAGCGCGAGCCGAACGCGTCGCCGACCGTGCTCACGGTCTTGCGCGATCACCTCTCCGACGACGTCTCGCACGCGCGGGTCGGCTTCGCGCACCTCGCGTCGCGCGCGGTCTCGGACGCCGAGCGCGCGGCGATTGCGGCGCTGCTTCCGCGGCTGCTCGGCGCGAACCTGCGCCACTGGCGGCGCCGCATCGTGGAGCTGCCGGTGGTGCCCGCGCATGGCTACCCCGCGCACGACGCGTTGCTCCAGAGCGTGGAGGTCGCGGCGCGTGAGGTGCTCGTGCCGGGCTTCGCGCACGTCGGGATCCGCGCAGGCTGAGCCACGTCGGAGCGATGCCGCACGAGCGACGCCGCAGGAACTGCGGAGCGCAGTGGAGCGCAGTGGAGCGCAGTGGAGCGCAGTGGAGCCACGCGACCACCGCGAGGAAGTTCGTTCGGGCCACACGACCACCAGAGGGGCGGCGGGCTGCGGAACGTCGTGCGAGCCACGCGACGACCGCGACGCCTGCGAAACGCAGTGCGCGCCACACGACGGCGCGTCCGCCTTCGACGCGTGCGGCCTGAGAGTTCATCGACCGGAAACGTTCCGGAAACGAGCGGCTCGTACGCTCCTCTCTTGTCCGCTGCGTCCGCTGCGACCGCCGTCGACGTCGACTCCGCACCCGGGTGGAGGGCGGAGCTGCACGTGCGGCTCGGGCTGCGCGACGGACGCACCGAGGTGCGCGACGCGCGGCATCGTGGGCCGCTGCGGATCCAGCGCGCCTTCCATCCCGAGCCGGACGGCGCCGCGCACCTCGTGCTCTTGCACCCGCCCGCGGGCCTCGTGAGCGGCGACCGGCTGCAGATCGATCTCGAGGTCGAGGACGGCGCGCGCGCGCTCTTCACCACGACCGGGGCCGGGAAGGCGTATCGCTCGTCCGGTGCGGAGGCCTCGACCACCACGCGGCTCGTGGTCGGAGCCGGCGCCGACGCGGAGCTGGTCCCGCAGGAGTCGATGATCTTCGACGGGGCGCGCGCGCGCCTCCACACCCACGTCGACCTCGGAACGGACGCGCGCTTCCTCGGCTGGGAGGTCGTGTGCCTCGGACGGCCCGCGTGCGGCGAGCGCTTCGAGCGCGGCCGGCTGCGGCTCGCGTTCGAGGTCGCGCGGCACGGACGGCCTTGGTCGATCGAGCGTGGCCGGATCGAAGGCGGCGATCCGCTGCTCGACGCCGCGTTCGGGATGCAGGGTTGGCCGGCGTTCGGGACGCTCGTGGCGACCCACGCGTCGCTCGAGGCGGTGCGGGACGCGATCGCGTCGTTCGACGCGCCGGTCGCGGCGACGAGCGTGGAGTCGGGCGATCGCGCCGAGGCGTTGGTCGTCGTGCGCGTGCTCGGGCGTGACGGGGCCCACGCGCGATCCGTGCTCGAGCGCGCGCGCCACGCGGTGCGAACGTCGTGGTCTCGGCCGCCCGTGGATCCCGCCATCTGGAGGAGCTGATGGAGCTTTCGCCGAGAGAGAAAGACAAGCTGCTGATCTTCTGCGCGGGGCTGCTCGCGGAGCGACGCCGCGAGGCGGGGCTCAAGCTCAACTACCCCGAGTCGATCGCGCTGATCTCGAGCGCCATCCTCGAAGGCGCGCGCGCCGGAAGGTCGGTCGCCGAGCTCATGGAGAGCGGCGCGAAGATCCTCACGCGCGACGACGTGATGGACGGCGTCGCCGAGATGATCGACGAGGTCCAGGTCGAGGCGACCTTCCCCGACGGCACGAAGCTCGTGACCGTCCACCAACCGATCCGCTGAGGGACCCATGCGACCGGGAGAGCTCTTCGTGCAGGCGGGCGAGATCGAGCTGAACGCGGGACGCGCGCGCGTGTCGATCGTGGTGGCGAACACCGGTGACCGACCGATCCAGGTCGGCTCGCACTACCACTTCGCCGAGACGAACGCGGCGCTCGTGTTCGATCGCGCGGCGGCCCGCGGCATGCGCCTCGACGTCCCGGCGGGCACGGCGGTGCGCTTCGAGCCGGGGCAACGACGCGAGGTCGTGCTGGTGGCTTTCGACGGCGCGCGCGTGGTGCACGGATTTCGCGGCGAGGTGAGCGGCCCGCTCGATCGCGACGAGGAGGACGGATCGTGATCGCACCCCGCAGGATCTCGCGCGCCGAGTACGCGGCGATGTACGGACCCACCACCGGCGATCGCGTGCGCCTCGCCGACACCGAGCTCGTGATCGAGGTCGAAGAAGACCGGACGATCTACGGCGACGAGGTGAAGTTCGGCGGCGGCAAGGTGATCCGCGACGGCATGGGGCAGAGCCAACGACTCGACGCCGAGGTGGCCGACCTCGTGATCACCAACGCGTTGATCGTCGACCACTGGGGCATCGTGAAGGCGGACGTCGGCATCAAGCACGGGCGCATCGTCGGCATCGGGAAGGCCGGCAACCCCGACGTTCAGCCGGGCGTCGACATCGTGATCGGCGCGGCGACGGAGGTGCTCGCGGGCGAGGGGCAGATCCTCACCGCGGGCGGCGTCGACGCGCACATCCACTTCATCTGCCCGCAGCAGATCGACGAAGCGCTCGCGAGCGGCGTGACGACGATGCTGGGCGGCGGCACCGGACCGGCGACGGGCACCAACGCGACGACGTGCACGCCCGGCGCGTGGAACCTGCACCGCATGCTGGAGGCCGCGGAGGCCTTCCCGATGAACCTCGGCTTCCTCGGCAAGGGCAACGCGAGCCTGCCGATGCCGATCGAAGAGCAGATTCGCGCGGGCGCGATGGGGCTGAAGCTCCACGAGGATTGGGGCACCACGCCGGCTGCGATCGACAACTGCCTGTCGGTGGCGGAGCGCTTCGACGTCCAGGTCGCGATCCACACCGACACCCTGAACGAGTCGGGCTTCGTCGAGGACACGATCGCGGCGATCGGCGGGCGCGCGATCCACGCGTACCACACCGAAGGCGCGGGCGGCGGGCACGCACCCGACATCATCAAGGCGTGTGGGCTTCCGAACGTGTTGCCTTCGAGCACGAACCCGACGCGGCCCTACACGATCAACACCGTCGACGAGCACCTCGACATGTTGATGGTCTGTCACCACCTCGACCCGAAGATCCCCGAGGACGTGGCGTTCGCGGAGTCGCGCATCCGGCGCGAGACGATCGCGGCCGAGGACATCCTGCACGACCTCGGGGCGTTCTCGATGATCGCGAGCGACTCGCAGGCGATGGGACGCGTCGGCGAGGTCGTGATCCGCACGTGGCAGACCGCGCACAAGATGAAGGTGCAGCGCGGGCCGCTCCCGGAGGACTCCGCGCGCAACGACAACTTCCGCGTGAAGCGCTACGTCGCGAAGTACACGATCAATCCCGCGATCACGCACGGCATCGCGCACGAGGTGGGGAGCGTGGAGGTCGGCAAGCTCGCGGACCTCGTGCTCTGGAAGCCCGCGTTCTTCGGGGTGAAGCCCTCGGTGGTGCTCAAGGGTGGTTTCATCGCGTGCGCGCCGATGGGCGATCCGAACGCGTCGATTCCGACGCCGCAGCCGACGCACTACCGACCGATGTTCGGTGCGTTCGGAGGCGCGCGGACGAGCACGAGCGTGACCTTCGTGTCGCACGCCGCGATCGAGGCGGGCGTCGCCGAGCGCCTCGGCCTCCGTCGTCGCGCGGTCGCGTGCCGCGGGACGCGCGCGGTGCGCAAGGCCGACCTCGTCCACAACGCGTACGCGCCGCACATGGAGGTCGATCCGCAGACCTACGAGGTGCGCGCCGACGGTGTCCTGCTCACGTGCGAGCCCGCGAAGGTGCTCCCGATGGCGCAGCGCTACTTCTTGTTCTGACGCCCTCGAACAGGTGCCTCCGATGCTCGAGATTCGAAACCGAACGGACGACGAGACGCAGGACGCGTCGGCGTCGTTGATCCTGCCCTTCGAGCTGCGCTCCCGTTCGCGCCTGCGCGCGACGCTCGACGACGGCCGCGAGGTCGCGCTCTTCCTGCCGCGAGGGACCGTGCTCCGCGGGGGGGATCGGCTGCTCGCGAGCGACGGGCGCGTCGTGATCGTGCGGGCCGCGGAGGAGCAGGTGTCGACCGCGCGAAGCGAGGATCCCGACGCGCTCCTGCGCGCCGCCTACCACCTCGGCAACCGCCACGTCCCGGTGGAGATCGGTCGCGCGATGCTCCGCTACGAGCACGATCACGTGCTCGACGAGATGGTGCGCGGGCTCGGGCTCGAGGTCGTCGTGGAGCACGCGCCGTTCGAGCCGGAGGGCGGCGCGTACGGGCACTCGCACGGGCACGCGCACTCGCACTCGCACTCGCACGACCACGACCACGACCACGACCACGACCACGACCTCGAGCACGACCACGAGCACGGTCACTCGCACGAGCTCGTGATCGACTTGCCGCCCGAGGTCCTCGCGGCGCTCGAGGAGCCGTGAGCTTCGCGGCGCTCCTCCAGTGGGTCAGCCCCGCGCTCCCCGTCGGGGGGTTCACCTGGTCGCGCGGTCTCGAGACCGCGGTCGAGCGGGGCCTCGTGCACGACGCGCGCTCGACCCGCGCGTGGATCGAAGGGCTCGCGCGGCACCTCGTGGAGCGCGTCGATGCGCCCCTGGTGGCGCGAGCCCACGACGCGATGGCGCGCGGCGATCACGCGGCGCTCGCGGCGTCGTCCTGGCGCGGGTACGCGCTGCGCGAGACGGCAGAGCTTCGCGCCGAGTCGCGCGCGACCGCGCGGGCGCTGCTTCGCCTCGCGATCGATCTCGAGGTGCTCGATCGCGCGCGCTTCGACGATCCGACCTGGGAGGCGCTCTCGTCCTGTCAGCTCGCGAGCGTCGGCACGATCGCCCACGCGCTCGGGCTCGGCCGGCAGGACGCGCTCCGCGGCTACGTGTGGACCTGGCTCGAGTCGAGCGTAACCGCGGCCGTGAAGCTGGTGCCGCTCGGACAGACCGACGGTCAGCGCGTGCTGCGCGACCTCGGCCGCGATCTCGACGCGCTCGTCGACCGCGCGCTGACGATCGACGACGAGGACGTCGGCGCGCTCGCGCACGGCTTCGCGATCGTCAGCGCGCTGCACGAGACGCAACACACGCGCCTCTTCCGTTCGTGAGGGCGCTTCCACCGCTTCCATCGGAGAACCACGACATGAGTGACAAACCCGTACTTCGCGTCGGCATCGGAGGCCCCGTCGGCTCGGGGAAGACCGCGCTCGTCGAGCGCTTGTGCAAGCGCATGCGCGAGCGCTGGCAGATCGCGGTCGTGACCAACGACATCTACACCCGCGAGGACGCGGACTTCCTCGTGCGACACGAGGCGCTCCCCGCCGAGCGCATCGTCGGCGTCGAGACGGGCGGTTGCCCGCACACCGCGATCCGCGAGGACGCGTCGATGAACCTCGCGGCGGTCGACGACCTCATCGAGCGCTTCGCGCCGCTCGACCTCGTGTTCATCGAGAGCGGCGGCGACAACCTCGCCGCGACCTTCAGTCCCGAGCTCTCGGATCTCACGCTCTACGTCATCGACGTGTGTGCGGGGGACAAGATCCCACGCAAGGGCGGCCCCGGGATCACCAAGAGCGACCTGCTCGTGATCAACAAGATCGACCTCGCCGAGCACGTGGGCGCGTCGCTCGAGGTGATGGAGCGCGACGCGAGAAAGATGCGCGGCGAGCGGCCCTTCGTGTTCACCGATCTCAAGCGTCACGTCGGGCTCGACGACGTGATCGGCTTCATCGAGCACCGCGGGATGCTCGGCGCATGATGGCGCTGGTCGCGGGCGCGCTCGCGGGCGCGGTGCACGTCGTCTCGGGCCCGGATCACCTCGCTGCCCTCGGCCCGAGCGCGTGTCGCGCGCCGGGCCACGCGGCGCGGATCGGTGCGCTTTGGGGGCTCGGTCACGGCATCGGCATCGGCGTCGCGGTGCTGGTCGCGCGCGCGCTCGCAGGGCTGGCCCAAACCACGCTCGCCCAGACCACGCACACCGAGACGACGCTCGCCCAGACGACGCTCGCCCAGACGACGCTCGGCCCGCTCGATCACGTGAGCGAGGGCGCGGAGGTCGTCGTCGGGGTCGTGCTCGTCGCGCTCGGGCTCCACGCGCTTCGTGCGCCGCACGCCGCGCCGCGACGCGCGAGCGCGTTCGCGATCGGGATGCTCCACGGCGCGGCGGGGGCACATCACCTGGTGGTGTTGCTGCCGGCGCTGGTGCTCGAGCCCTTCGCCACGGTGCTCTACCTGGCCGCCTACGTCGCGTCGGCGACGGCCGCGATGGCGCTCGCGGGTGCGCTCGTCGCGCGCGGTTTGTCTGGACGCAGCGAGCGCACGCGGGAGCTCGCACATCGCGTCGCGGGGGTCGGCGCGCTCGCGGTCGGCGTCGGGTGGTTGGTGCTCTGAGCACGACGGATCGGCGCGATCGGCGCGGTGCGCGTCGTCGAAGCCGCCGTCGACGCGCGTCGCATGTGTCCAACCGCAGGCGTCCAACCGCAGGCGTCCAACCGCAGGCGTGGAAGCAGACGCGCGGTCGCGTCACGCGGCGTCGATCACTCGATCGCTTCCGCGAAGGCCCAGAGCTCGCCCTGATTCCAGAACGTCGCGCCGATCTCGCTCGGATTCGGGGCACCTTCGTAGGTGAAGGGCTCGAAGCCCGCGTGCACCGGCGCGGCCACGAACTCGAAGCACCAACCGGCTTCGAGCACGTGGGAGCGCGCGCGTGTGCCGACCACCGCGTAGCCCTCCAGCTCGTCGGGGCCGATCCCGCAGGCGGCCATCGGCGAGGCGCTCACCCAGTCGCGTGTTCCGTCGACGTCGAGCCAAATGAAGCGCACGTCCTCCGGGGCAGGCGCGAGCGCCGCGTCCCAAGCGTCGCTGAAGTTCGTGACCGTGGAGACGTGACGAACCGCGCCCGTCTCGATGTTCAGTTGGTAGCTGTAGGCGGCGCTGCTCGATTGGAGCGTGACGCCCTCGTGGATCCCGTCGCCGTTGGCGATCGTGGTCGGTACGGAGTAGGCGCCGAGCACGACGTCGGCTTCGGCCTCCGGGAAGAGCGCCGCGGTCGTGGTGCCGGAGAGCCAGCGACGATCGGAGAGCTGGAGCACGTGCGCGGTGGTGTGCGTGAGCACGTAGGCGCGACCTTCGGTCTCGAGGTCGAAAGCCGCCACGATCGCCGAGGTCGGCACGAACGCTCCCCCGCCGAGCGGGTACGCCTCCCACGTGGTCGCGCCAGCGGGCAGCCGCCAGATCGCGCAGCGCTCGAAGCCGCAGGGCCCCGGAGTCGGCGCGTCGACGGGTGCGTCGATCGGCGTGTCGGCGTCGTCGAGCCCACCGTCGTCCACGCCCGCGTCGTCGTCCGTGCCGGCGTCACTCTCCGCGCCCGCGTCGCGCACGACGACGCAACGACCGTCCACGCAGCGACGTCCGGCCGCGCAGTCGGCGACCGTCTCGCAGCGGTCGGAGGAAGGTGACGACGCCGCACACGCGAGCTGCAGGGCGAGCGCGAACCCAACGGACAGGAAGCGAAGCACGCCTCAGCCTAACAGCTCGCGCGCCTTCGTCGTCACCCGTCGCATGGACGCAGAACGAGAGGTCGATTCGCCGTCGGTGTCCGTGTCGGTGTGCGAGTCGGTGTGCGAGTCGGTCTTCGGGTCGGTGTGCGGGTCGGTGTGCGAGTCGGTGCGAGTCGGTGCGAGTCGGTGTGCGAGTCGGTGTGCGAGTCGGTGTGCGAGCTCCCGAACGCGGCGAGGCTCGGATGTCGCTCGAACGGCCTCGCGAAAAAGTGTTCGGTGCGGTCGCCTCGGTCCGACCGAACGATCGTGCACGCGGGCGACGCGACGCCGAACGATCGAGGGAGCTGCGCGTGAGCCGCCAAACGTTCGCGCGCCGGACACGTACGCACCCTTTCGCAGCGATGCGCAGCGACGGCCACGAGTCGCGCGAGGGGTTTGGAAAGGCGTGCGCGCGCCGGTACAGTCCGCCCGCGCTGCGAGGCGCGAGGAGCTCCCATGAACATCGAAGTCCGCCCCACCACCACGCCCCGCCCCCGCCCCACCGGAGCCCTCGGCTTCGGCATCCACTTCACCGACCACGTCTTCCGCATGGACTACGCGGAGCCGTCGGGCTGGCAGCACGCGCGCATCGAGGCCTACTCGGGCGCGACGCTCGACCCGGCCGCGTCGGTGCTCCACTACGCGCAGGTGGTGTTCGAAGGCCTCAAGGCCTTCCGCGGTCCCGACGGCGGGCTGCGTCTGTTCCGCGTGGATCGCCACGCACGTCGCTTCGCCAAGAGCTGTGAAAAGCTCTGCATCCCCGCGATCCCCGAGAGCGACGTGATCGAAGCGATCGCGCGGGTAGTCGAGCACGACGCGAGCTGGGTCCCGGACGCGTCGAGCGGCGGCGCCCTCTACGTGCGCCCCTTCGTGTATGCGACCGAAGCGTTCCTCGGCGTGCGTCCCGCGAAGGAGTTCACGTTCTGCGTGATCCTCTCGCCGGTCGGCGCCTACTACGAGCGCGGCTTCGCGCCGGTGAAGATCTGGGTCGAGCGCGAAGCGGTGCGCGCGGTGAAGGGCGGCGTCGGCGACGCGAAGACCGCCGCGAACTACGCGGCCAGCTTGCACGCGGCCTTCGCGGCGAAGAAGCGCGGCTACGACCAGGTGCTCTGGACCGACGCGATCACGCACGAGAAGATCGAAGAGGTCGGCACGATGAACCTCTTCGTCGCGTTCGAAGACGAGGTCGTCACGCCCTCGCTCGACGGCACGATCCTCGACGGCGTCACGCGCAACAGCGTGCTGACGTTGCTCCGCGCGCGCGGCCTGAACGTGGTCGAGCGCTCGATCACGCTCGACGAGGTGAAGCAGGGTCAGAAGAGCGGCAAGCTCCGCGAGATCTTCGGCACCGGCACCGCGGCGGTGATCTCGCCCGTGGGCACGCTCGGCTTCGACGACGGCGACCTCACGATCGGCGACGGTCAGCCCGGCAAGCTCGCGCTCTCGCTCTTCGACGAGCTGACGAAGATCCAGCGTGGCGAGGCGCCCGACCCGCACGGCTGGGTTCGTCGCCTCGAGGGATGAGCCTCGATGGTCTCGGGCATCGGCATCGGAGAGCTCGTGGTCATCCTGTTGATCCTCTTGGTGGTCGGCGGCGGGCTCGTCGGGCTCGTGGTGCTCGGCATCGTGCTCTCGCGACGAGGTACGGAGAACGGTGGTGCTTCGCGTGAAGCGCCACCCGCGCCAGCGCGCGCGCGGGACGTGATGTTCTTCCTGCGCTTCGAGGGACGCGACGACGAGACCTACGTGCGCGACCTCGCCGCGCGTCACGCCACGATCCGCAGCGCGACCCAAGCGCGCGAGGCGGCGCTCGACGTCGTGCGCGCCGCGCCGACCGCGACGCACGCGTTCTGCGGCCCCGCGACCGCCGCGCCGAACGGACCCGGCCTCGCGCACACGGGCCTGTCCGGCGGTGTGGTGCTCGGCTTCCTCGTGCGCGGCACGCGACCGCTCGACACGGTGGCGGACGACTCGAGCCTCACCTCGGTGGTCGCGGAGCTGCGCAAGGTGAGCGCGTGGGTCGACTCCGACTTCGCGGGCGCCGAGCTCCGACTCGCGCAGACCGCGATCGACGCCCCCGCGCCTCCGCTCGCCGCGGTTCGTAAAGAGACGCGGCCCGGTCATCAGCTCTGCCGCTACTGCGGCGAAGCCTTCCTCGCGCACGACACCCGCTGCCCGAACTGCGGCGGCCGCGTCAGCGCATGAGCGCGTGCCCGAACTGAAGCGAAATCGTGTGAGGCGAAGCGGACGCGGTCCCCGAGGCTGCACGATTCGCGAAACTATCGGGCCGCGCGAGAGCGCGGAGCCGATGAACTGCGGCGGTCGGCGCGTGAGCGCTCACTCGCGCGGCACGAACGCGGGTGGGGGCGGCGGCGTACGAAAGCGCTGCTCAGGCCCGCCCGGGGCGTAGATCTGATACGCGACGAGCTTCGTGGTGCCGGGCGTGTAGCCGTGCCGAACGTTGGGTGGGACGTGGAGCACGCGCCCCGGCACGATCGCGCTCTCCGCTTCGCCTTCGAGCATCGTGCCGTCGCCTTCGCGCACGAGCAGCGCCTCGACGCTCGCCTCGTGCACGTGCGGCGGCACTGGGAGATCCGCGTCGCCGTCGAGCATCGAGAGCGCCCCGAAGCGCGCATCCGACGCGTCCGCGAAGATGCGCACGCGCAGCTTTCCGCCGGCGAAGGGCAAGACCTCGGGCGCAGGAAGCCACCGCAGCACAACCGAATCGTCGCGCGTGCAAGTCGCGCCGAAGGGCGCGTCCTCGGGTCGAACCGCCGCGACGAAGAGCCGCGTCGCTTCGATCGCGTGAAGCTCGAAGGGCGCGCGCGCGATCCCCGTGGTGTCCGCGACGTGCCCGTCGAGCGCGCCCTCCTCGACCCGCACGAGCACCTCGGTGCAGGCATCCGCCGCGACGTGCACACGCTCGTTCGCCGCGAGCGCGAGCGTACCGACGCGTACGAGCGGCCCCGCGTTCCGCAGCTCGTCGAGCAAGGCGCGAGGCGGAGGTGAGTCGTGCCGTTCGGGATCTACGCTCTCCACGCTCGACACCGGAGCCGCAGGCGCCACCTCGTCGTCGCACGCGGCGAGTGCGACGACCACGAGCACGACGAGCCGAGCGAACGAGCGAGTCCACATGCGCGCGACGATAACGCAGCGCGTCGCGCTCACGCCGGCGGCACGACACGTCGATGCCGAACGACGCTCGTGTCTCATTCAAAGAAACGTCGTTCAGGGCTCCATCGCGCGTTCGTCGAGCGCGTCGCGTCGGAGCTCCCACAGGCGCGCACGCAGCGACGGAGGAACGCTCGCATCGAGCGCGAGGTACGCGCCTTCCTCGAGAGGCTTGAGGAGCGCGACCACGTCCGCGAGATCTTGGTGACGCCGTGCCACCAGCTTCAGTCGCATGAGCCCGGCGAGGCCCACGACGTCGCCGTCGACGTCCAGCTCGTCCGGCGCTGGATACACCGCGTCGCCGCGCGGCAACGGCTCGCCCTCGACGAGCAGGTCGATCCGTACGCCGCTCTCGTGCGCGAAGCGTCGCGCGCCGGTCGCTGCGAAGCCGTAGCTCGCGGCCTCGCGCACGAGCGACGGCCACGCATCGGCCGCCACGAGCACGTCGACGTACTCGGTGGTCCGCGCGTAGCCGTGATGCACGACCGCGACGCCGCCCACGATTCGATAGCGCGCGCCCGACGCCGCGAGCCACGCACGCAGCGGGCCGAGCACCTCGTCGACGGCGGGAAGATCTTCGACCATGCGCGCGAATCGTCGGAGGCGGCCGAGAGTCTCGACGGTCCGATCCATGCGCACAGGATGCACGAGGTTCGCGCCTCGCGTCACCGCTTCGACGCCGCTCCCGTACGCACCGGTTCATTCATGACCAGTTGCGCTCATTGAACTTCGTGTCCGTCTCGTGCACTTCCGACGGGAGTCGAAGAAGACTCGCGAAGGAGAGACGGCGCGCGTGGCCGCCTTCCGTGAGCTCGACGTCGAGGTTCACGTCGCGGTCGAGCTCGGTGATCGCGTACACGCCGCGGCCGCTCTCGTACATCGCGCCGAGCGTGAGATCCGCGCGCGCGGTGAGCGTCGTCGTGACGCGCGTGGGCTCGACCACGATCTCCGCGTCCGCCGTGAAGGTGGGCGTGATGCGGAAGGTGAGGCTGAGCGGGATCGGGCCGACGCGGAAACGCTTCTCCCAGACGCGCGCGCCGATCGCGATGCCGCGCGAAACGACGTTTTCGGAGGCGGCCGCCAGGCCGAGCGACCCGACGTCACGTGAGCGTCGCCGTCAGGCGACCGAACCAAGCCAATCGAGCGCCTCGAGCACGTCGATCGCGCAGCGGGCGTCGAGGTCGCCTTCGGTCTCGAGCACCACCGTCAGCGTCGCGCCGCCGCTCGCGGTCACGCCGGCCTTTCGCACGCCGAGGAAGCCCTCCTTCTCGAAGACGAAGTCGGTGTCGATGCCGGTCGTCTCGAGCGTGTGCGAGAGGCGCAGCTCCGCGCCGCCGAGGCCTTCGCACCACGCGGATCCGTCGAGCACCTCGGTGGGCACGAGATCGAAGCGACCGCCGAGCGCGCTGGTGCGTGCGCCGACCTCGCCCTCTTCGCGGATCTCGTCGGCGCTCGGCTCGAGCTGCACTCGGAAAGAGCCGCTCTCGATCAGATCATCGAGGCTCGCCGGCTCGATCCGCACGAGGCGATCGTCGCCGTCGACAGCGACCTCGAGCACGCGGCCCAGGTAGCCCGCGCCTTCGTTGCCGACGATCAAGCTGCCGACCTCGAACGGAAGCCGCGGCGCGCCCGCGTGCACGAAGCGCAGGCGGTCGCCTTCGACCATCACGTCGACGAGCCGCTCGTCGTCGCTCGGGATCACGACGTCGTCGGCGAGGACGAGCGGCTGATCGACACGAACGATCACACCGTCGGGCTGCGTGTCCGGAGCGGGGACGTCGTTGGCACATCCGGCGAGGGTGAGCAGTGCGGCGAGGAGGGTGAAACGGCGCATACCGAATCGCTGAGCGCCGGGTGTACCGATGTCCCACACCCGGCACATCTCCGAAATCCTCGGAAATTTCGAGCGATCGCAGATGCGGACAACTGTCCCCACTGGGGATCGAGCTCCCGGAGTCACGGGGTCGACTGTCGCCGCTTCGCGTCGACCGCGGTCACTCCGCCGCGAGTCTCCGTCGCTTCAAGCGCGCGTCGCGCCGCGGAGCGTGACCACGAGCCCTCTCGGGTCGCGCCGCTCGAAGCCCACGGTCCACCCGAAGCGCTCCGCGCCTTCCCGCACGATCGCGAGCCCGAGGCCGCTGCCTTTCGGATCGCGGGCGCGCGCGTCGTCGCTGCGAAACGCGCGGTCTCCGAGGCGCGGGAGCTCGTCGGGCGCGACACCGGGGCCGTCATCCTCGATCACGAGCGAGAAGCCGGCCGCGGTCCGCCGCAGCACGATCGCGACGTGCCCTCCGTGCTCCCCGTACGTGATCGCGTTCTGCACGAGGTTCGTGAGCATCTGCTCGGTCCACGTCGGCTCGGCCCGCACGCGCACGGCGTCGTCGGGCACGCTCGCCACGAGCTCGAGCCCCTGTCGTCGCGCGAAGACCCGCTCTCGACCTTCGACTCGCGCGACGAGCTCCGTGAGGTCGACCGTCGGGTCTCCGTCGAGCGGATCCCATCCGTCGCCGAGGCGCGTCGCGAGACGGAGGTTCGTCGTCAACGAGGCGAGGTACACCGCGTCGTTCGTCGCGCGCCGAAGCGTGGCGCGTGCGTCGTCGTCGAGCTCCACGTCCGCGAGCACCTCGAGCGCCAACTGCAGCGAAGTGATCGGGGTGCGGAGGTCGTGCGCCACGTCGGCGACGAAGCGCTCGAGCCGCTCGCGTTGGGCTTCGATGGTCGCGCGATCGGCCAGGACGCGACGGTGCGCGTCGTCCACCGCACGTGTGACGTCGCCGAGCTCGTCGTCCGCCTCGAGCTCGCCCGGCGCGTAGTCGGCGCCGCCGACCGCGCGAGCCGCTCCGCGGAGGCGCTGCACGCGCGCGCGGATCGGGCGCACGAGAAGGATCAAGGCGAGCAGCGCGGTCACGACGAGCGTCGAGAGCAGCGTGCTGACGCCGGCCCACGCCGCGTGGGCGCGCATGTCGTCGCGTGGGAGCCAGCGCACGAGCGCGAAACCGCAGGGGCTCGTGGGGTCGGTCGACGCGCGCAAGAGCGCCTGACCGCCCCAAGGTCGCCCGCCGAGGATCTCCACGGACGGCGGACCGCGCCGGGCCTGCTCGAAGCGCGCGGGAGCCAACACGGGGGCGGTCGGGGAGCGCGACCGACCGGCGGCGTCGTAGGCGTAGAGCTCGAGCCCTTCCTCCTCGCGTACGACGTCGACCGCACCGTTCGCCTCGCACCGCGCGAGGAAGCGGTCGCGACCCGAGAGTCGCCAGCTCTGCTCGATCACGGTGGTGATGGTTCGGTGTTGGAAGCTCAGGTTCGCGATCACGGCGGAGGTCGCCCCCGCGAGGCCCGCCAACAGCGCGACGCCGACGATGCGTCGCCGCAGACCCGAGCGGAGCGAGGGCTCGCTCACCGAGGCTCCGGATCGCGCCGATCCGTGCGCGGCTCCACGCTCGGATCGAAGCGGTAGCCGATCCCCCACACCGTCCCGATCGCGCTCGACGCGGCGCCGAGCTTCTTGCGCACCCGCGCGACGTGCGAGTCGACCGTGCGCGCGTCGGCCCCGTCGTCGAGCAGACGTGCGAGCAGCTCCTCGCGCGGCACCGCGCGGCCGGGCCGCTCCGCGAGGAACACGAGCACGTCGAGCTCCGCGCGCGTGAGGTGCACCGCGACGCCCGCGACGCTCACGGTGCGCGCGTCGAGATCGACGCACACGTCGGCCCACGCGACGAGCCGCTTCTCGCGCGTGTCCCCGAGGTGCAGGCGCGCGCGCAGCCGCGCGACGAGCTCCTCCATCCAGAAGGGCTTCGCCACGAAGTCCACCGCGCCGAGCGTGAAGGCCCGCAGACGATCGTCGAGCGCGTCGCGCGCGGAGAGCACGAGGATCGGGACCCCGCGCGCGCCCACCGCCTCCAGGATCTCGAAGCCGTCGCGCTCCGGGAGCATCAGGTCGAGCACGATCGCGTCGTGCTCCCCCCGGGCAGCCGCGCGCAGCCCGCGCGTGCCGTCGGTCTCCAGCTCGACCTCGAAGCCGGCCTTGCGGAGGCCGCGCACGAGCGCGCTGGCGACGTTCGCGTCGTCCTCGACCACCAGCACGCGGTTCATCGCGTCGAGCCCTCCGTGCGACGGAAGGGTAGCAGCCGAGGCGAGTGTCGCTCCGTCAACGGACGGCCCCCGCGCCTCGTGTGGCCGGCGTGCTCGTGGCCGGCGTGCTCGTGACCGGCGTGCTCGTGGCCGATGCGCGCGCGTGGTTCCGTGCCTGCGTGCTCGGGTGCCTCCGCGCGCGCCGCACGCTCCGACGCACCTCGCTCCGTGCCGTGAGCGCGAGCGCCAGCAGCACGATCGCGAGCGTCCCGCGCGCGTGGGGCGCGACCCCGCAGCCGCTCGTCGCCACCGCGCCGTCCTGCCGCTCTCCCTCCGGATCGTCGGCGGGCTCCGTGCCGACCCAGCCCGACTCGCCGCCGAAGTGGGCCCAGTCGAGCGTGCAGAGCTCCTCGTGCTCGGCACGCGGCCCCCCGAGCTGAACGAATCGGAAGACGAGCGTCGACGCGTCGAGCGACGCGTCGAGGCGAAACACGCCGTCGAGGCTCGACGCGAGCACGTGGCCATCCACGGAGTCGAGGCTCGCCCACGGATGGACGCCGCCGAGCTCGCGCCAGGCGCCCGTCGACGTGGCGTCGTAGGCGACGCCGTCGACGATCGCGACGCGTCGCCCGCCCAGCCACACGGGACCGAGCACGCGTTCGCCGCAGGGCCCCGCGTCCACCGCGCCGAGGGTGTCACCGTCGCGCGACACGCGCAGCAGACACCGCGTGTCGGTCGTGGCGAGCAGGAAGAGCGCGTCGGGCTCGACCGCGCGAATGGCGAGGAGATCGACCGCCTCGTACGCGAGCGGCGTGCAGCCTTCGCGCGCGCAGAGGCTCGGGGTCGGCGCGGACGCGAGCGGCGCGCCGTCACGCGTCGCGAGATCGCTCGGGTGGTCGTCGAGGAAGGTGGGCGGTTCGCCGAGCGCGAAGAGCGCGCTGCGGCCGAGCCCGCTCGGCAGGCGCTCGCGCGCGAGCACGAAGACACGCTCGCCAGCCGTCGCCGCGTCGCGCACCGCGAAGGCCTCTTCGAGGGCCTCGTCGCGCTCGAAGCGCGCGCGATTCGGATCCGAGCGCCAGAGCGAGCCCGCGTCGATCACCACCACGCGGCCGTCGCCCGTCACGAACGAGCGCGCCAGCTCGTTGCCGCTCCAGAGGCTCGGGCAGAGGTAGCCGTAGGTTCCGTCTCCGCGCGCCTCCGCGAGGCCGACGCTCGTCCGCAGCAGCGTGGGTCGTCCGTTCGCGTCGACCTGCAGCACCTCGAGCACCGCAGGGGCGGGTCCGTGTGCGTGCGCGCGCGACGCGAGGAGCACCACGAGGGCAGCGCACGCGAAGCTCGATCTCCCGTGCGCCGTCCCGAGCGGTCGCCGCAGCGGCGCGACGGTGCTCACTCCGCCCCGCGCGTGATCTCGCAAGCGACGAGCCCTTCGTCGCAGGTGCCCGCGTCGAAGACCGGCGCCGCGCACGCGACGAGCCCTTCCCACTGCGACGGGCAGGTCGTCGCGAGGCAACGCTCGAACGATCCTTCGAGCACGATCGACGAGACCGCGCACTCCCGCAGACAGTTCTGGGCGACCGCGAGCTGCCCGAGGCACGTCCCACGCAGACAGTTGAGCGTCGCCTCGAGCTGACAGCGGCCGCAGCGATCGTCCATCGCTTCACACCCCCAGAGGCACTCGAAGTCGCTCCGATCGCAGGCCGCGAAGCACGCGCTCGTCGCGGTCGCGCAGTCCACGTCCACCGTGTCCTCCAGCGGGCGCGACTCCGAGATGTACATCAGACACATCTCGTCGAGCGTACCTTCGCCCCACGTCACGGTGCGCGGCTCGAGCTGCACGCCGTTGATCACGGGCTGATTGTCCTCGGAGTTGTCGTACTCGCACGTGAGCCGGATGCCGTCGCCCGGCTGGAGCACCAGGGGCGCAGCGAGCGTGTAGGCCTGCTGCCAGTCGAAGTCCCAGCGCGGGATGTTCAGCCCACACTCCTCGGTTCCGTCGGCCCGCACGATCTGCGCGCGGATGCTCGTGCCGAGGAGGTGCATGTGCCCCGTGAGGCTCTCGATCGTCATCGGAGTGCTGCGCGAGTTCAGGAAGAACTGCGTTTGAATCGAGCTCGGCGAGCCGGCCGGGATCATCAGATCGAGCTTCGGCAGCGGGTGGGTGTCGATCGCGCGCGTCACGGGCGTCGTGGTCAGCCGCATCGCGAACTCGGTCGCGTCGCGTTCGGGATCGGCGCTGAGCAGGTTGTAGTGGATCTGCATCACCACGCGGCTGCCGGCGCGGATCGGGATCCCGGCGCCCTCCGGGTAGATCGCGGGCAACGCGCCGGGCACCCACGCTCCGAGCTGCGTCGGCAGGCTGGAAGACCCTGCGTCGTCGCCCATCGGGAGCGGCCCGCCGAAGCACGTGTAGCCCGGTCCCTCCTCCGCGGCGTCGAGCGCCTCGGCCGCCGCGACGTCCTCGGGCCCGAGCGAGTAGACCAACACGTGGTGCACGAGCGACGAAGCGTCCGGGACGACGGTGCTGGCGGTGAGGTACGAGTCCTCCTCGAACTCGAAGTCGAGCACGAAGCAGCGGTAGTCGTCCGGCACGTCCGGGTTCGGCACGTAGCCCGGCGCGGCGGCGGTGTGGGTGGGCACGAAGGTCGGCGGCGTCACCGGCTCGATCGGGGTGGCGGTCGCGGGATCCCCCTCCGGCGTCCCACCTTCGACCCAGGCGGCGAAGGTCGCGATCTCGTCGTCGCTCAACCGACGTTCTCCCACGAGATCGCCGCAGCTCGGATCGGGCATCCACGGCGGCATCTGACGCGCCTCGATCGCCTCTTTCGCTTCGGGAGCCGCAAAGCGGACGCTCGCGAACGTGTCGAGCAGGAACGGGCCGATGCCGCCTTCCACGTGGCAGGTGAGGCAGTGTCGCGCGACGATCGGCGCGACGTCTTGGTGGTAGGTCGGCACCCCGTTCGCGTCGCGGACCACGCTCGCGTCGGTGCCGGCGGGGCCCGAACCTCCGTCCCCGCACGCTCCCAGCACGGTCAAGCAACACACGACGAGCACGACGGATGGGGCGACGGAGTGGCGCAGCATGGCCACGAAGGTGCCCGAAGATCGTGGAGGGAGTGTGGAGGGAGAGGCCCGACATCGGGCTGGACGTCGTCGGCTACGGATCGGCGCGCGGAGGAGACGATCCACCGATAGCCTCGCGTCACCTCGCTCGGGTGTTCTACGCTCCACCCGATGCGCGCCGTCTTCGTGTCTTCACTCGTGCTGCTCCTGATCTCCTGTGGCGACGACGACTCGACTCCCGTCGACTCGTCGGTGGATGCCCGTCCCTTCGGTTGCCCCTCGCACCCGGATCCGCTCGCGATGCCGGGTGACGATCTCGGAGGCGACACCTGGGAGACCTTCGCGTCCGGCTTCTTCGAGACGTACTGCACGCGCTGCCACTCGAGCGAGCTGGTGGGCGACGTCGCGCGCGCGGGCGCGCCCGACGGCTTGGACTGGGACGACGAAGCGACCGTCCGCGCGAACCTCGAGCTCGTACGCTTCGTCGTCGGCGAGAGCAACGAGATGCCGCCGCGCGGCGATCGGCCGAGCTGCGACGATCGTGAGCGACTCGTGCGCTGGATCGACGCCGACGCGCCTTGACGGACGCGTGCGGGCAGGCTCGTCGAGCCCCGCAGGTCCGACGGTCCCGGCGGCTGGGGACTCGCTCGGTCGGAGTCGTCGAGCCCCGTAGGTCCGACGGTCCCGGCGGCTGAAGACTCGCTGAGTCGGCGCCCTACCCACCCGCGCGGGTTCCCGCTACCTTCGCCGCCGTGGAAGGGACACGCGAAGGGCGCGCGGAGCACGCGCACGCGCCGCGATCGCACGGGCCGCACGCGCCGTGGATCGCCGAGGCGGTGCGCGCGGGCAAGCGGTACCACTACGGCCGCAAGTCGCCGCTCGCGCACGACGCGCTGAACCTCGGGCTCTTCGCCGCCATGCTCGTGGCGATCGTCGGCATCGCGGCCCTCGGCGCGCACGTGCCGGCGTGGCTCTACGTGCCGCTCGCGCCGATCCCGCTCGGCATCCTCTACTTCGGCTGCTTCGTG
>JALOQC010000378.1 GCA_025453555.1 Myxococcota bacterium
GTGCGCGAGACACGTGATCGGAGCGTCGACGACGTTAGAGCCCGCGAAGTGAAGACTGACGCGCGCATCACATCCTCCCCGGGATCGGCGGGACGGGGAACGCGTTCCCGTTGCCGCCTCCGCCGCTCGCGGCGACCGCGATGCCGACCACCAGACCGACGACCACCGCGCCGCCGACCGCGGCCCAGAGCCACCACTTCTTCCAGAGGGGATCGGAGGTCTCGACCGCGTCGAAGGTCGCGCCGGCGTCGGTGGCGGCGAGGCGCGCGGCTTCGTCCGCAGCGGGCACGAGGCGCACGTCGACGCGCAGGCCCGCGGACGGAACCTCCACGCGCCGTGAGAAGGGCTCGTGGCCAGGGGCGCGAATGGTGAGCTCGTGCGCGCCTTCGCGGACCTCCACCGGTGCGATCGGGCTCGCGCCGAGCTCGACGCCGTCGAGCGCGACGGTGGCTCCGTCCACGTCGATCGCGACGACGAGCCGCGCGGGCGGCGGCGGCGGGGCGGGGAAGCTCGCGACCAATGCGGTCGGCTCGAAGCTCGGCGCCCCGTCCACGAGCGTGACCGCGATCGGGTCGCCGAGGGCCTGCCCGCTCACGGGGGCCACGAGTCGCAACGAGAGTCGCGGGACGATGGGGCCGCGCGTGGGGCCTTCGGGTCGCACTTCGAGGAGCACCCCGAGCCGTGCCGAGGCTTCCGCGAGGCGCGCGCCGACGCAGGCGTCGTCGCATTCGGCGCGCGTCACGGCGCGCATCGCGCGGACGTCGCGGCCCGGAGCGGCTTCACGCAGGCGCGCCGCGATCGCCTCTGCCCAGGGAGCGGGATCGAAGCTGCCTTCGAAGCGCGCGACGACCGCGACGCGCGGGGCTTCGTCGGTGGCGAGCGCGGACGCCGCGACCGGTGAAGACGGGGTCGGTGTGGCCGAGGTCGTTGTCGGCGTCGCTGGTGGTTGGGCGGACGTGGGCGTCGCGTGGAGCAAGCCGAGCGCGAGCGCGCACGCGGCGAGGGCCCCTCGGGGAAGCGGAGGTCTCATCGCGGACGAACCTATCACGGTGCGCTCGGATGGCGCGCTCGGTCACGCGCGCCTCGTGACTCCGCGCGACTCGTCCAGCGCTGCGGACGCGTGGGCCTGGCCTCACCGATCCGCATCCCCGTCACGATCGAACGGCCCGCGTGTTTTTCGGGTTTGACAGCCCCCGAAGCCAGGGCTAGTTTCCCGCCTCCCTGAAGCGACCCCCGCGGTTCTTCGGGGAAACCGACAACAAGTCCGTCTGTACATCGGGGCGTAGCGCAGTTTGGTAGCGCGCACGGTTCGGGACCGTGAGGTCGAAGGTTCAAATCCTTTCGCCCCGACCATCTTTCTCTTCCCCATCTCATCAACCGACGCTCGGCGGGTCCCCTCGCCGAGCGAAGTCGTTTCTGGGGCTCGATCGGCCCTCGGTCGCGTCGCGGTCGCCAGGACGTGCGCGTCAGGTGCGTGGCTTTCCGCCACGGCGGGGCGCGGGGCGAAAACTTCGGTCACCTGAGGGCGCCTCGCGGTATCGTGCGCCGATCCAAGCCCCGGCGTTCGCGCCGCGGCCGCAGAGGAGAGAGCCGGATGGTCAAGGCACCTCAACCGCTGAAGGTCCTCGTCGTCGACGACGACGAAGCGATCCGCGAGTACATGGAGACCTTCCTGACGAAGGACGGCTACGAGGTGAAGACCCTCGCCGATCCCGAGGAAGCGCCCGACGAAGTGAAGAACGGTGGGTACCACCTGGTGGTGCTCGATCTGATGATGCCGGGCCTCGACGGCGTGCAGGCGCTGGAGAAGATCCGCAAGGTCGACGACGACGTCGCGGTCGTGATCTTCACCGGATACCCGAGCCTCGAGACCGCCGTTCAGTCGATGAAGCTCGACGTCGTCGACTACCTGAAGAAGCCGTTCAATCCGGACGAGTTTCGTGCGGTGGTCGAGCGCGTGGTCGCGAAGAAGGGCCTCTTGCGCACGCCGGAGGAGCAGCTCCACCGCGTGATCGGCGAGACGATCCGCAACCTGCGCAAGGAGCGCGACCTGACGCTCAAGCAGATGTCGCGTCGAACGGGCTTGAGCGTGTCGTTGCTCAGCCAGATCGAGCGCGCGGAGTCGAGCGCCTCGATCAGCTCGCTCTACAAGGTCGCCACCGCGCTCGACGTGCGCGTGAGCGAGCTCTTCGGCGAGTACTGAACGGGCGGGTTCGACATCCACGGGCACGACGCCGCCCGAGGCAAGGAGTCGGCGGCTGACCCCGCCGACTCGGACGAGAACGCAGTACGTCTACGGACTGCTCGGGGAGATCACTCCCCAGAAGTCGGCGAAGCCGACCAGGAACGCCGCCAGGCGGCGACTTGGTAGGCGTCGCAGCCGTCGAGCCACGGGCCGAGGCGGAGCACGCCGTCTTCGTCCGAGCGCGCGCCGGCGATCTCCAACGGGGTCGGCTCGAGCTCCGGGTGCGCCTCGGTGAGCGCGCGCGCGACGGCGGGGCCCTCTTCCGCGAGCGGTGAGCAGACCGCGTAGACGAGCAACCCGCCCGGGCGCACGAGCGGCGCGACGCGCTCGAGGATCGCGCGTTGGATCTCGGCGAGCGCGACCACGTCCTCCCACTTCGCGCGGAGCGGGAGCTCGGGGCGTCGGTGGATGGTGCCGAGGCCGGTGCACGGCGCGTCGACGAGCACGCGATCGAAGCCGCCGCGCGCGGCCACGTCGGGATCCTCACCGAGCCCGCCGTCTCCGACCGTCCAGTCGATCGCGATCGACTCCACGATCGATTCTCCGATCGACTCCACGCTCGACTTCATGGCGGCGTCCGCGAGGCCGAGCCGCGTGCGCTCTTCCGCGCCGCGGTCGAGCCGCGCCTCGTGCAGATCCACCGCGACCACACGGCCCGACGGACCGACCGCTTCCAAGAGCTGAAGCGTCTTGCCGCCGTGTCCCGCGCACGCGTCGAGCACGTGCTCGCCCGGCTGTGCGCGCACCAGCGCACCGAGGAGCTGCGCGCCTTGCTCCTGCACCACGAAGTGACCCGCCGCGTAGCCCGGCAGCTCGCGTGGGTCGCCGACCCGCCGTGCGTGGAGCGCGTGCTCGGCGACCCCGAGCGCGATCTCGCCTTCCGGACGCGCCTTGCGGAGGACGCGCGCCAGCTCCTCGCGATCCACACGTGCGCGTAGGTCGAGCGGCGGAGGAAGCGGGCGCGCTTCGAGGAAGCTCCGCGCGCGCTCCGCGCCGAGCGCCCGCACGAGCGCGGCCTCGATCCAGCGCGGGATCTCCAGCGCGGTGGGCGGCGCGGCGTCCTCGGGGCGCGCGAGCTTGCGCAGCACCGCGTTCGTCAGCGACGCGAGGTGACCACGCTCCGCGCGCACGAGCTCCACCGCTTCGTTCACCGCAGCGGAGACGGGGATCTTCGGCTGATGACGGATCTGGAACGCCGCGACGCGCAGTGCGGCGCGGACCCACGCGTCGAGCTTCGCAGGTCGGTCGAGGTACGCGTCGAGCGCCGCGTCGAGCGAAGGGAGCACCCGCAGGGTGCCGTACGTCAGGCTCGTCGCGAGCGCGGCGTCGCGGGCGTCGAGACCGGAGCGGGTGAGCGCGGCGTCGAGGGTCGGGGTCGCCCACGCGCCGTCGGTCGCCACGCGGTGCACGACCTCGGTCGCCACGGCACGCGCGGAGCTGCGGCGTCTCGGACGCGCTCGATCGACACGCTTGTCCTCGGTCACTCCAGCACCTCGTGATCGATCGTGCGCACCTCGGTCGCGCGCGGGGCGTCGCCGAAGCGGCGCGTGAGATCGTTCTTCAGCGCGAGGGCCATCAACGCGAGCAGGAGGAACAGACCGACGTACGACGCGATCGTGCGAACGCGTCGCGGCACCGGCCGGCGCGTCACCGCTTCGACGAGGAAGAACACGAGGTGCCCGCCGTCGAGCAGCGGCACCGGCAGCAAGTTGATGAGCCCGAGGTTCACGCTCACGAACGCCATCAGCGTCAGGTAGCTCGTGCTGCCTTCGCGCGCGGCCTGCCCGGCCACGTCGAAGATCATCAGCGGACCGCCGAGCGTCTCCACGCCGAGTCGACCTTGGAGGAGGCGCACGACGGAGAAGAGGGTGAGCGAGACCATCTCGCCGGTGCTCTCCCACGCGCGGACGGCCGCGCTCCGCACCGGGCTCGGGTTCGGCACCGGATCGCCCACCCGCAGCGGGGAGCCGCCCTCGAGGCCGATCACCACGCGCTCGAAGCGTTGCCCGTGCTCGTTCGTGCCGACCTCGCGGGGCCACCGCAGCTCGCCTTCGCGGAGCGTGTCGCCGTGGCGCCACTGAAGTCGGTGCGCGCGTCCACCGGAGCTCTCGATCTCGGAGAGGAAGCTCGCGAACAACCGCACGGGCCGACCGTCGAGGCTCACCAGCCGGTCGCCCGCGCGAAGCCCGAGGGCGGCTTCTGCGGAGCCGGCGCGCACGTGGCGCACGTAGAGATCGGCGGGCTCGAGGCCGGCTCGGAGCGCGCCGCTGCCGGCGCCAGGCTGCGGCGTGACGTGCGCGACGTGAGGCTGGAAGAGCTCGATCGCGCCGAGACCTCCGAGCGCGTCCGCGTGGCGGGTCGGGCGCAGGTACGTCACCGGCACTGCGCTGCGTTGCTCGCGGAACGCGTCGTCGAGCTCACGCCACGCCGAGACGGGTCGCCCCGCGACGGAGAGCACGAGATCGAACGTGCGCAGCCCGGCGGCCTCCGCGGGCGACCCGGGGATCACGCCGACGAGGTTCGTCGGCTCGTGGGGCACCACGCCGAGCCGACCGACGATCTCCGCGCGCTCGAGATCCAGCGTGCGGGTCACTTCGCTCGGCGTGACGATCTCTTGGTGCACGATGCCGCCACGGGCGACGAAGAGCCGCAGCGGACGGTTCGGGCTGCGCCGCACGGCCTGCGTGAGCTCTTCGAAGGACGAGATGGTGTCGAAGCCGACCGCGAGCACACGATCGCCCGGCAGCAAACGTCCGTCCGCCGCGAGGGTCGGGTAGACCGTGCCGATCGTGGGCGGCGTCAGCTCGTTTCCCCCGAGGAACACGAGGAAGAACACCGCGAGTGGGAAGACGAGGTTCATCATCGGCCCCGCGAGCACGATGACGACGCGTTTCCAGAGCGGCTGCGCGCCGAAGCTCCGTGCGTGGTCGGCGGGATCGATCACGTCGGCCGGGCTCTCGCCGAGCATCTTCACGTAGCCACCGAACGGAAACGCCGCGAGGACGTACTCGGTGTCGCCGAGGCGCGTGCCGATCAGCTTCGGGCCGAAGCCCACGCTGAAGCGCAGGACCTTCACGCCGAAGGCCTTGGCCCAGACGAAGTGGCCGAGCTCGTGCACGAAGATGAGCGCGCCGACGAGCACGACGAAGTAGACGAGATCCACGCGCGCAGGTCATAGCGCGCGACGGAGGCGGCGCGAGCCGAGCGAACGGTTCCATCGCGTCGGCGGGGTCAGCCGCCGACGGTGCCGCTTTGCGAGCGCGCGCGTTTCTCGCGGCGGGCACGCACGCACGTGCTCGAGCAAGGGCGGGTGAGCACGGGCGGCTGAATCGGATCGTCCGCGGCGGCGTGGACGAAACGCGCGCGACCCCTCGCCGCGCGCGCTGCGTCCGACGCGCGCGCGTCACTCGACGACTTCGTAGCTCGCGGACGAGAGCTCGACGCCCGCCGCGTCGTACACGACCACGCGGTAGCGGCCGGGGCCGCGCGTGCCCGTGCGTGCGAGCGTGCGGTAGCGCGGCTGCGCGGGGATGGTGAGCTCGACGCCGCCCGAGCCGGTGGCGCCTTCGCGAACGAACGCGACGCGGATCGTGGTCTCGGTACGCGACGGGTTGTTCAAGCGGATGGTCGCGAAGACGCGCCCGTCCGAGCGCGAGAAGCGGTTGGTGGGCTCGACGGGGGTGCCCCCTTCGACACCTTTCGAGAGCACGAGCTCGGTGATCTCCAGGCCCGAGGCGGACGCGGTGGCGCCCTCTTCCTGGGCGGCGAGCGGCCACGCGACGGTGGCGACGACGAGTGAGACGAAGACGAACGAGAAGAACGAACGCATTGGATACCCCCTGTGCGTGGGAGCGTGCCTCGAATCGCAGGTGTCGGTCACCCCGCCTCGCCTCGAGGTGTCGCGTCGCGGCGTCGGCGCGTCGAAGTCGGCATCGACGGTCGCGTCGTCGTTGCGGACGGTCGCGTCGTCGTTGCGGACGTCGTCGTTGCGGACGGCGTCGTTGCGGACGGCGTCGTTGCGGACGGCGTCGTTGCGGACGGCGTCGTTGCGGACGGCGTCGTTGCGGACGGCGTCGTCGTTGCGGACGTCGCCCTTCGACCCGCGTGGAAGGTCGCCGCCTCGGACGCGTACCAGTGTGTATGCTCCCCGCGCTCGCCCTTCGAGGGCGGGTGACTGCACCGAGGATCTCATCGCACCGAGGACCCATGGCTCGAACCCTCGTCGTCTCGCTCGGTGGTGCGCAGAGCACCTTCGATCTCGCCAAGCTCGATCGCTCCAAGCTCTACGGACAACGCAAACGCGTGCCGCTCGATCCCGAAGGTCGCCCGTGCACGCGCGCGGCCCTCACCGACGACGGCTCGTTCCTCGTGCAGTCCGGCATGTCGTCGCAGGGCTACTTCGACGCGGC
>JALOQC010000379.1 GCA_025453555.1 Myxococcota bacterium
CAAGCGCATCACCACGACCTCGTCGGTGCTCTTCTTCGGCCTGCTCATGGCCGCGCTGCTCTACCTGCCGGGCATGATCCCGACCGACAATCAGACCGAGGACTCCTACTGGCGCTGGTGGGTCGTCCACCTCTGGGTCGAGGGCGTCTGGGAGCTGATCATGGGCGGTATCCTCGCCTTCCTCCTCATCAAGCTCACCGGCATCGACCGTGAAATCATCGAGAAGTGGCTCTACATCATCGTCGGGCTCACCTTCCTCTCCGGCATCCTCGGCACCGGTCACCACTACTACTACATCGGTACCCCGAAGTACTGGCTCTGGATCGGCGGTCTCTTCAGCGCGCTCGAGCCGCTCGCCTTCCTCGGCATGGCCATCTACGGCATCACGATGGCCAAGAGAGGAGGACGCAAACACCCGAACCGCGCCGCGCTCGCGTGGACGGTGGGCACGTGCGTGATGTCCTTCGTCGGCGCCGGTTTCCTCGGCTTCGCGCACACCCTGCCGCAGGTGAACATGTACACCCACGGCACGCTCGTGACCGCGATGCACGGCCACATGGCGTTCTGGGGCGCGTACGCGATGCTCGTGCTCGCGATCATCACCTACGCGATGCCGCTGCTCACCGGGCGCAAGCTCTACGACACCCCGAGCGCGACCTTCGCGTTCTGGACCTCGAACATCGGCATGATCTCGATGACCCTCGCCTTCGCGGTGGCCGGCGTGACCCAGGTCGTGCTCGAGCGCCGAATGGGCATGGAGTTCCTCGCGGTGCAGACCGAGATCGAGGTGCACTTCTGGGGTCTGATCCTCGCCGCTACGCTCTTCACCCTCGGTGTGATCGCGTTCATCTACAACTTCGTCCGCCACGGGCTGCCGAAGGGGGAGATCGAGCGTTCGTCCGCGACCGAGGAGAAGGAGCTCGACGAGTCGCCCGCCCTCGAAGCCGCGCCGGGAGCGGCGGAGTGATGACCGCCGTGGCCGAACGACGGCTCGAGCCGGTCGCGCCCTACTACCGCGCGACCGGCCACGAGGAGTCGGTCTTCCTCGCGGCGCACGCGGCTCGGCTGCCGGTGCTGCTCAAGGGGCCGACCGGGTGCGGCAAGTCGCGCTTCGTCGAGGCGATGGCGGCCAAGCTCGGGCGCGAGCTCGTGACGGTCGCGTGCAACGACGAGACGAGCGCGGCCGACCTGCTCGGGCGCTGGCTGGTGCGCGGTGGCGACACCGTGTGGCAGGACGGCCCCGTCACGCGCGCGGTGCGTGAAGGCGCGATCCTCTACCTCGACGAGGTGGCGGAGGCGCGCGAGGACGTGATCGTGGTGCTGCATCCGCTCACGGATCACCGCCGCGCGCTCTACGTGGACCGTCACGCCGAGGAGCTGCAGGCGCCGGCGAGCTTTCAGCTCGTGGCGAGCTTCAATCCCGGTTATCGCCGCGGTCCGAAGGAGCTCAAACCGTCGACGCGGCAGCGCTTCGTCGGGATCGACTTCACGTATCCGGAGCCGCCCATCGAGGCGGAGGTCGTGGCGACGGAAGCGAGCGTGGAGCTCGCGGTGGCCAAGCGTCTCGTGGTGCTCGCGCGGAAGATCCGTGCGCTCTCCGAGCTCGGACTGGCGGAGACGGTCTCGACGCGTCTGCTCGTGGGCGCGGCGCGGCTCATCGGAGGCGGCATTCCTCCGCGGATCGCGTGCGCGCACGCCATCGTGGCGCCGCTGACGGACGATCCGGAGGCGCGGCGCGCGCTGCAGGATCTGGCGGATTTGGTGTTCTGAGCACGCCTCGTCACCGAGGGAGCCCAGAGGATCAGGGCTCTCTCGTGGGAGAAAGGGCGTTTCATCGTGTGAGGGCCGGAGCGGATCGTCATCGTCACGCCCCACGGCGCGCACGAAGCGCGAGGAGGACGAACGTGAGCTGGGACGAGGCGCTCTTCGGTTGGCTCTACGGTGCGGCGCGCAAGCTCCGCGCGGCGCCGGTCGACCCGAAGGCGCTCGAGCGCCGGGCGTCGCTGTCGGATCTACGCGATCGGCTGCGCTGGATCGCGAGCGCGCTGGCGGAGCGTCCGATCGCGATCCGCGAAGCGGAAGGTGCGGGGTCGTGGAAGGGCGACGCGCTCTTCCTACCTGCACACGTCGAGCTCGGGGTCTCGAGCGAGCAGAACGCGCTCGCGTACGTCGCGCGGGTCGCGTGGGCGACGAAAGCGCTCGCAAACCATGAGAAGGCGGGCGCTCCGCGCGGGCTCGCGCGCGAGATGGGGCTCACCCCGGACGCGAACGATCTCGTGCGCGCGTGGGCGGCGGCGTTCGTCGCGCGCGAGGTGCTCGACGCGCTCCGGGAGGAGCTCCCGGTGGCGGCGGAGGCGTGCGTGGCGCTGACGGAGAGCTGGCTCCGGCGAAGCGTCGCGCGGACCCCTGCGCAGTGGGCGTACGAGGTGTGGCTCGCGGAGCGCCTCGGGCTCGCGATCGAGCCCTCCGAGAGCGAACGTGACGCGAAGGCTCGCGAGCTCGCGCGTGCGTGGGCCCGTGAGGTGGCGGAGCTGCCGTGGCCACGCGTCGAGGCGCGCGCGCGGACGCTCGTGGGCGCGCTCGAGCCCTGCCCGATCTTCGGTGGCCTCGGCGAGGACGAGCTCGACGCGGAGCGAAAGCCGCGCGGTCGCGACGACGAGGACGCGTTGCCCACCGGCACCGAACGAAAGGGCCGATCCGTCGAGCATCTCGAGCGCGTCGAGCTGCCCGAGGACCCGCTGCAGGACAACCCGCTCGTGCACTCCTTCGAGAAGGTGCACACCGCGGAGGAGTATCAAGGCGGGGTGAAGAATCAGGACGGCGAGGACCAGCTCGCCGACCAGATCGAGGCGCTCGAAGAGCTCGATCTGCGACAGGTGGTGCGCAGCATGGAGCGCACGCGATCGCTCTTGCGGGTCGACGTGATGCTCGAGGGCGGCGCGGGCGACGTCGAAGGCGACGTCGACACCGGAGGCACGCCCTATCCGGAGTGGGACGCGAAGCGCGGGCAGTTTCGCGACGCGTGGTGTCGCGTGAAGGCGGGGCGCATCCCGGCGCGGGTGACGCGTGCGGAGGGTGAGCGCGACGTGGCGGCGCGCGCGAAGACGTTGCGGCGCGAGCACGAAGCGGTGCGCGCGGAGCTCGAGCGGCTCGAGGCCTCGCGGCGTTGGAAGGGCCGTCAGCTCGACGGCTCCGAGATCGACGAGGACGCGGTGGTCGATCGCCACGCCTGCCTCGCTGCCGGCACCACGCCGCCCGATCGCCTGCATCGACAGCGTCGTCGCGCCGCACCGTCGCTCGCTGCGATGCTGCTGCTCGACGCGAGCCTCTCCACCGACGGTTGGGTCGACGACGTGCGGGTGCTCGATCTGGAGATCGATGCCGCGGTCACGCTCGGCGAAGCGCTCGCGTCGGCGGACGTGGAGCTCGCGGTGGCGGCGTTCCACAGCCACACGCGCCTCGATTGCCGCTTCGAGATCGTGAAGACCTTCGCGGAGCCCTGGGCGAGCACGCGCCATCGGCTCGCGAGCCTCGAGCCGCGCGGCTACACGCGCATCGGACCGGCGCTGCGGCACGCGACGGAGCTGCTCGCGCGCACCGAGGCGCGGCGGCGGCTCTTGCTCGTGCTGACGGACGGCAAGCCGAACGACTACGACCGCTACGAGGGCCGTCACGGCGTCGCGGACGTGCGCCACGCGGTGCTCGAAGCGGAGCGACGGGGCGTGCACGTGCACGCGTTCGCGATCGATCACGACGCGCGCTTCCACCTGCCGCGCATGATCGGGAGCGGGCGCTACCACCTGCTGCGACACCCACGCACGCTGCCGCTCGCGATGGGCGAAGTGCTCGCGAACATGCGCGCGTGAGCTTCCTCCGATGTCCGCGCTGAAAAGAAGCTCGGCCGATTTCGCAGCCCTACCGGACGGCGCGCCGCGAGCGGAGCGAGCGAAGGCTCGTGGGAGGGGGGCCCCTCGGGGCTTTGTCGCACCGCGCTTGCGCGCGGTCGCGACCGTCTCGCGGAATCGTGCACCTCCGCGGACTGCGTCCGCTCCGTTGTGCACGATTCCGCTTCGAACCATGCCCCGTGGGGGAGGGTCTGGCGACAGACCCTCAGGGAAGCCGACATGACGCGCGTCATGGCGCGTCATCGCGCCGCAGCCCACCGTGGTCGCAGGAGGTTGCGATGCGACACCTGACTCTACTGATGCTGCTCGTGCTTTCGGCAGCTTGCTCCGATCCTTCGAACGCGGAGACCGACTCCGCTCCCGAGACCCCCGCCGTCGATCCCGACGCGCTCCCCACGCCGGTCGAACGCGTGGATCCCGACTCGCTGCCCGTGATCGAGGCGCAGCTCGGCATCCCGCCCCTCGCGGCGCCCCCGACCGGACGCACCAGCCCCGTGAAGGTCACGGTCGCGCTGGAGGTCAAGGAAGAGACCCGCGAGATCGCGGACGGTGCGGAGTTCAACTTCTGGACCTTCGGCGGCACCGTTCCGGGTCCGATGATTCGTGTGCGGCGCGGCGACTACGTCGAGCTTCGCCTGATGAATCACCCGGACAACACGATGCCTCACAACATCGACTTGCACGCGGTGACCGGCCCGGGCGGTGGTGCGACGAGCACCTTCACGGCACCGGGTCATCAAACGCAGTTCTCGTTTCGGGCGCTCAACGCCGGCGTCTACGTCTACCACTGCGCGACCGCGCCGGTCGGCATGCACGTCGCCAACGGCATGTACGGCCTCATCGTCGTGGAGCCCGAAGAGGGCTGGCCCGCGGTCGACAAGGAATACTACGTGATGCAGGGCGACTTCTACACGACCGGCAACTACCGCGCGGCCGGTTTGCAGCCCTTCGACATGCAGCGCGCGATCGACGAGAACCCCTCGTACGTCATCTTCAACGGCCGCGACGGTGCGCTGGTCGGCGAGCGCGCGCTCACCGCGAACGTGGGGGAGAACGTCCGCATCTTCTTCGGCAACGGCGGTCCGAACCTCATCAGCTCCTTCCACGTGATCGGCGAGATCTTCGACCGCGTGTGGCTCGAGGGAGGATCGCGACAGACCCGCGACGTGCAGACCACGCTCGTGCCGGCGGGTGGTGCCTCGGTGGTCGATTTCCACACCGAGGTCCCCGGCACCTACATCCTCGTGGATCACTCGCTGCTCCGCGCGTTCAACAAGGGCGCGCTCGGCATGTTGACGGTCTCGGGCGAAGAGGCGCTCACTGTGTACTCGGGTCAGGAGATCGACGAGGTCTACCTCGGCGACCAAGCGCCCGAGGTCGTGGCGGCGCTCGAGGCGGCGCCCGCGGATCAAGAGCCGCTCGCGGTGCGCATGACGCGCGGCGAGGCGACCTACCGCGGTGTCTGCGCAGCGTGTCACCAGCGCGGCGGCGAAGGCCTCGCGGGCGTGTTCCCGCCGCTCGCGGGCAGCGACTACCTGCGGCGCGACGACGCGGAGCTCGCGCGGGTGGTGCTCGCGGGTCTGTCGGGACCGGTCACGGTCAACGGCACGCAATACAACGGTGTGATGCCGGGCTTCGCGAACCTGACCGACCACGAGATCGCGGACGTGCTCACGTACGTGCGCGGCAACCTGAACAACCGCGGCGCGCCCATCGAGGACGAAGTCATCGCGCAGGTGCGTCGCGATCTCCCGCGGCCCGATCCCGGAGCACACCCGTGACCTCCCCATCTCGACACGCACGTCCCGCTTCGGCGGGGCGTGCCCCCGAGTCTTCGCGCTCGCCCGCCTCTCGCGACGAGCGTGCGCGTGAGGGCTCGGTCCGCGCGAGGGCGTCGGTTTCACGTCGGCGGCGTGCGGGCTCGCACTCGATCGCGATCGCTGGCTCGCTCGTCGCTTCCCTCGTGCTCGGCACGCTCGCGCTCGCGCAAGAGCGTGGAGCGCAAGACCGGCCGACCCGGCTCGTGAGCATCGAAGGTGACGTCCACTTCCCGTTCTACGGGCGACGCGACGCGAGCCCGGCGGTGCGGGTGGAGAGCTTCCAGCTCGAGGTGGTCCCGGTCACCAACGAACAGTTCCTCGCGTTCGTGCGGCGCGACGAGCGCTGGCGACGTGATCGCGCAGTGCGGCTCTTCGCCGACCAGGGGTACCTCTCGCATTGGGCGTCGCCGACCGAGCTCGGCGAGGTGCGTCCACGACAGCCGGTCACGAACGTCTCGTGGTTCGCGGCTCGCGCGTACTGCGACTCGATCGGACGACGGCTTCCGACCGAGCACGAGTGGGAGATGGTCGCGAAGGCGGACGAGACGCAGCGCGACGCAAGCCGAGACCCGGTGTTCGTGCAGCGGATTCTGCGTTGGTACTCGCGACCGCGCGGGGAGCTGACGGATGTCGGGCTGCAACCCGCGAACCGCCACGGCGTGCGCGACATGCACGGCCTGGTGTGGGAGTGGATCCTCGACTTCAACGCCGCGATGATCGCGGGCGACGATCGTCAGCGGGACGACGCACGCAACGAGCGCTTCTGCGGAGGCGCGAGCGTGCAGGCGCAGGACGTCGCCGATTACGCCGCGTTCATGCGCTACGCGTACCGGTCGAGCCTGCGCGCGCAGTACACGGTGCCCAACCTCGGTTTTCGATGCGCGCGTTGATGCCACGGGTGGCGTCGGCGCGATCGGAGGATGTCATGA
>JALOQC010000042.1 GCA_025453555.1 Myxococcota bacterium
CGAGCTCTCGAAGCTCGCGAACGATCCGCTCGTGGTCGCGATCGGCGAGATGGGCCTCGACTACTACTACGATCACAGCCCGCGCGAAGAGCAGCGCGAGGTCTTCCGCCGTCAGATCGCGCTCGCGCGGCAGACGAAGAAGCCGATCGTCGTGCACAGCCGCGACGCGCGCGAGGACACCCTCACGATCCTCCGCGAAGAGAACGCGCGCGACGTCGGTGGCATCCTCCACTGCTTCAGCGAGGACGCCGCGTTCGCGAAGGCCGCGCTCGACATGGGCTTCGTCGCGAGCTTCTCCGGCATCGTCACCTTCAAGACCGCCGAGGCGATCCAAGAGGCCGCGAAGCTCCAGCCTGCGGACGCGATCTTGGTCGAGACCGACGCGCCTTACCTCGCGCCGCTCCCGCACCGCGGCCGTCGCAACGAGCCCTCGTACGTCGCCCACACGGCGGACTTCGTCGCGAAGCTCCGCGGCGACGACCCGGACGAGCTCCGCGCGCGCACCACCGCAAACGCCTGCCGCGTCTTCGGCCTCGACGCGCCCTGAGCCGGACAGCCGGTCGAGACCACCCCGACGGCGAGCCGGCTCACGACCGCGACGCCGCCGACTTGACGAGCGCGCGTCTTCTTCTACCCTCCGCGGCCCTCGTGACCGGTCGGCTTCTCGACGAAGTCGGCCTCCTGGGTAGAGCTCACGGCGCTCGGTTTTCCTCCGAAGCCGTGACCAAAGCCCAGCGGTCCCCCACGGAACCACGGAACAAGACCATGAACCAGAACCTCGGACTCCTCGGCAAGAAGCTCGGCAACACGCAGATTTTCACGGACGACGGCGAAGTGCGCCGCGTGACCGTGGTCGAGATGGGGCCCTGCCTCGTCGTCGGCAAGCGCAGCACCGACAAGCACGGCTACTCGGCCCTCCAGCTCGCCTTCGGGAAGAAGAAGGCCAAGGGCGTGACGAAGCCGGAAGCCGGTCCGTTCGCCAAGCTCGGCGTCGACGTGCCCGAGGTCGTCAAGGAGATCCGCGTCACGGAAGAGACCGCGGCGAAGTTCCAGGTCGGCCAGGCCATCTCGCTCGCGGACGTGTTCACCGAGGGTCAGCACGTCGACGTGTCGGCGACCTCGAAGGGCCACGGCTACACGGGCGTCATGAAGCGCCACAACATGAAGGGCTACAAGCGCAGCCACGGTCAGCACGAGTACCAGCGCCACGGCGGCTCGATCGGTACGAACATGACCCCGGGTCGCGTCCTTCCGGGCAAGCGCATGGCCGGTCAGCACGGCAACAGCAAGGTCACCGTGCAGAACCTCAAGGTCACGAAGGTCCTCGCGGACCAGGGCCTCGTCCTGGTCGAGGGCTCGGTCCCCGGCCCCCGCGGCGGCGTCGTCACGATGCGCCACGCGGCCAAGAAGCCCGCGAAGGCCTGAGTGTACTGAGCCTCGCGGCACCTCGAGGGACGCTCTCGAGGAGACGGAGACACGGATGAGCCGCAGGCGAGAACAAGATCGCTTCGGTAAACAAGCGCGCCGGGAGGGTTTCCCGGCGCGTTCCGTTTACAAGCTCGAAGAGATCGACCGCCGCGTGCAGCTCCTGAAGCCGGGCATGAAGGTGCTCGACCTCGGAGCCGCGCCGGGGAGCTGGACGCTCTACGCATCGCAGAAGGTCGGCCCGCGCGGTCGCGTGCTCGCGCTCGACCTGCACGCGCTCCATTCGGAGATCCCCCCGAACGTGGAGTTCCGCGTGTGCGACGCGCGCGAGCAGACGGTCGAGAGCCTGGGCGGGCCCTTCGACGTCGTGCTCTCCGACATGGCGCCCAAGACCATGGGCACCCGGAGCGCGGACCAGTACCGAAGCTTCGAGCTCTTCCTCACCGCGGTCGAGATCGCGGCGCGCACCGCGAAGGTCGGCGGCGCCTTCGTGGGGAAGATCTTCCAAGGCGCGGAGTTCGAGCAGGCCCGTGAGGCATTACGGAAGCACTTCGTGAAGGTGCGCGTGCTCAAGCCGGAGGCGGTGCGCGAAGAGAGCTACGAGCTCTTCCTCGTGGGCCTCGGGCGTCGCGAGGTCTCGCTGGGCGATGCGCCGACCGCGCCCCCGACCCCCGACCCCGACGAGACCTGACACACACCGATCCGCGACCCCGTCGGGCGCGGTCTGTCGGGCGCGGTCTGCGGGAGGGGTGTCGTGCACGGCGCCGGCGGGGCGTGTGGGCGTGCGGCAGAGGCGTGCGGCAGAGGCGTGCGGCGCGGCAGAGGCGTCGCAGTGTCGTGCACGACCTCCCGCAAAACGCGCCGTCGTCCCCTCTTGACGATTCCTCACCGACGACCCACCTGGCGCGCTCGTCGCGAAGCCGCCGGTAACCGTCCGTCGTCGTTCGCTTTTCCTGCAACCTCGCCCTCCCCCACCCTCCGTCCGGGTCCAACGACCTCGGTGGGCGTCGAGGGCATGTAAGTCACGCCCCGAGCGTACGTTCCTTCGCCATGTACGAGCTCCCGCCCACCCTCGGCCGCTCTCGCACGGACCTCGTGGTCCTGGCGGCGCTGATCGTGCTCGTCGTGGTCGGCGGTCTGGCGCTCGCGTTCGGCCAGGCCCCGCTCGACACGACGACGCCCGCCAAAGCACCGAACGAGCCGACCGTCACCCTCTTCGTGAGCTGACCGCCCCCGGCCCCGGGTCGGCTCCGTCCCGACTCGTCGCGTCAGCGCCCGCGTGCGGCGCGCCGGGCGGCCTCGAGCTGCTCGCGGGTGCGGTCCGCGAGGGCGCCGCGCGGCTCCAGCCGCAGCGCCTCCTCGAACGAACGAATGGCGGCCGGGTAGTCGCCGCTCGCCGCCAGGAGCGAGCCGAGCAGCGCGTGTCCGGTCGCGAAGCGCGCGTCGAGCGCGACGGCCTGCCGAAGCGTCGCGATGGCGCCCGCGGAGTCGTTCGCCGCGCGCTGCGCGAGCGCGAGCTCACCGAGGAGCGCGGGCGTCGGCTCGCCGTGGGCCTCGATCGCTTCGCGGAGCGCGCGCACCGCGGGCTCCGGCTGTCCCGCGCGCCGCAAGCCGTTGCCGATCGCCTGCAGCGCCGCCGCGTCCCCACGCGCGAGCGGGAGCGCGCGCCGCAGCTCGATCGCGGCCTGGTCGTTGCGGCCCATGCGCAGGAAGAGCAGCCCGAAGTTCGCGCGCGCGACCGGGTCGTCCTGACGCAGTCGCACTGCGCGTCGGTAGGCCTCTTCGGCGCCCGGATCGTCGCCGCTCTCTTCGAGCGCCATCGCGAGGTTCAGCCACGCCTCGCCGAAGCCGGGCTTCTCGTCGACGGCGAGCCGCAAGAGCGGCACCGCCTCCGCCGCGCGCTCGGAGTCGCGCAGCAAGAGGCCGAGGTTGTTGAGCACCTCGGGGAAGCGCGGATCGATCGCGATCGCGGCGCGATACGCGCGCTCTGCGCCTTCGTAGTCGTTGCCGAGCTCGAGCACGAGCCCGAGGTCGAGGTGCGCGCGCGGATCGCTCGGAGTCTGCGCGACCGCCTGCTCGAGGATCGCGAGCGCCTCGCGCGGACGTCCCGCCGCGAGCTCGGCCTCGCCGCGCGCGACGAGCTCGGACGCGGGATGGCGCTCCGCCTCGATCGTCTCTTCTTCTTCGGCGTAGCGGACGTCCTCGTCGTCGACCGGCGTGGTGCGCTGCTGTGGCGTCTGCGAGGGGCACCCGAGCGCGAGCAAGAGCGACCAGGCGAACCACCGCGTCGCTCTCTCGCGGCGAGCTCCCGTCGGCGCGCTCACGACGCCCCCTCGTGCAGCGCATCCAAGCGCTCGCGCAGCGCCGCACGCAACGCGCCGAGCCGCTCCGGATCTCGAACCTTCCCACCGCTCGCGTCTTGCACGTAGAACACGTCCGCCACCCTCTCGCCTTCGGTGTTCACCTTCGAGAGGGCGATGGTCAAGCCCTGCTCGTGCAGCGTGCGCGCGATCGCGTAGAGCACGCCCGAGCGGTCGCGCGTGAACACGTCGACCACCGTGAAGCGTGGCGACGCCTCGTTGTCGACCACGACCTCGGTCGCGACCGCCGGGCTCCGCCGCTTCATCCACGACGGCGTCGACGCGCCGCGCCGCACGAGCGCCTCCGCGTCGATCGCGCCGGTCAGACACGCCTGCAGGTCGACCTGGAAACGCTCCACCAGCGCGGCGTCGACCGGCGCGGGCGTGGTGTCGATGCGCACCGGCCCACGCGACTCGCGGCGCACGAGGAAGACGTCGAACGCGTGGCCTTCTAGCGTGTAGATCTGTGCGTCGACGATCGCGATCGCGTGGCTCGCGAGCGCCGCCGTCACGTCCGCGAGCAAGCCGGGCCGGTCCTCCGTGACCACCACGAGCTCCATGAGGTCGTCGCTCGGGCCGGGGCCGAGCCGAACCGTCAGCGTGCGCTCGAGGCCCACGTCGAGCGGCGGCGGTGACGACGAACGTTCCGGCCGCGCGGTCGCGTCGCGCCAGACGCGCGCGTGGCGCCGCACCACGTCGACCGGGTTCGCGAGCACGTACCGATCGGGCATCTCGTCCACGAACGCTTCGAGCACGTCCTGTCCCGCGTCGCCGACGAGCCCGACGCGCACCTCCTCGCGCAGCGCGTACGCCCGACTCGCGGCGCTCGCGCGTCCGCCTTCGAGCGTCGCGGTGAGCCCGAAGTAGAGCTCCTCGAGCATGCGCGCCTTCCACGAGGTCATCGCGTTCGGGTTGGTGGTCGAGAGGATCGACACCGTCACGAGGAAGAGATCGCGCAGGCGCTCTTGGGAGCCGACGAGCTTCGCGAGCTCTTCGAGGGTCGCGGGGTCGGTCGTGTCGCGGCGCGTGGCCCAGTGGTAGAGGCTGCGCTGCTCCTGCACGAGCCACGCGACGTGCTCGACGTCGACGTGCGAGAGGCCGAGGCGCTCCGCGATCGGACGCGCGAGCTGCGCGCCGCGCTCCGGACGATCCCCGCCGTGCACCTTGCCGAGCGCGTGCAGGAACACGGCGAGGAAGTTCGGCGTGCGGCGCGGCGCCTCGATCGCGAGCCGGCTCGCGAGCCCGAAGGTCTTCGCGTTCTCGCCGCTCGTCAGCTCGCGCAGCCGATCGACCGCGCGGATCACGTGAACGTCCACCGTGTACACGTGATAGACGTCGTGTGTCGTTCGTCCCGTGAGCGGCTCGAGCTCGGGCACCATCGCGGTCGTGAGACCGACCTCGTGGAGCTCGTCGAGCACCGAGCCACGACGCACGGGCGCGCGCTGCACCTGCGTGAGCAGCGAGAGGAAGAGCTGCGTCGCCTCCTCGGATCGCCGCAGCCGCGCGCGCCACTCTTCGTCGGCCGCGCAGCGCGCCACCGCGTCGCGCGCGAAGGGCAGCGGCGGCTCCTGACGCTTGACCACCTGTCGGTAGAGCCGGAGCGAGAGCGCGGGATCGTCGTTCAACCGATCGGACGAGAGCAACGTGACGTGGCCGTCGAAGAGCGCGGTGCCGTCGCCGAGATCCCGCGCCGCCGTGAACGCCTTGGGCCGCCGCGGCCGCGCGCGATCGAGCATGCGCTCCGCGGTCTGCGCGACGACGCGCGCGTGGCGGTAGTACGCCTGCATGAACTGCTCGACGCCGAGCACCACTCCGTCGACGAAGCCGAGCTCGGTCGCGATCTCTTCTTGGTCCGCGAAGGTCAGCCGATCGTGCTGACGGCCGGCGCGCAGGTGCAGTTGGTTGCGCACGCGCCAGAGCAGCTCGCGCGCCGCGTCGAGCTCCTCGACCTCGCGCGAGAGCAGCGCGCCGGTGCGCACGTAGTCTTCGGTGGAGCGCGCGTTCCAGCGCGCGCGTGCGGCCCACTCCGCCACGTCGAGATCGCGCAGCCCGCCGCGCCCTTGCTTCACCTCGGGCTCGAGCAGGAAGAGCGAGTCTCCGTAGCGCTCGTGCCGCTGCTCGGTGTCGTGCTGGAGCGCGTCGAGGAGCGCGACGAGGTGCGGCTCGAAGACCTGCCGACGCGCGCCGCGCTCGAGCTCGCGCACGATCTCCTGGTCCCCGCCCACGTGCCGCAGATCGAGGAGCGTGGTCGCCGTGCGGATGTCCTCGCGCGCCAGCGTCAGCGTCTCTTCGACACCGCGCACCACGTGCCCGATCTGCAGGCCCGCGTCCCAGAGCGGGTAGAGCAGGCCCTCCGCCATCACGCGCGCGCGGCCGTCCTCCGGATCGTCGCAGAGGAACAGCACGTCGACGTCGCTGTGCAGTCCGACCGTGCGACGGCCGTAGCCGCCCACGGCGACGAGCGCGACGCGACCACCACCGATCTTCAGGTCGCGCGCGGCGGCGTCGGCCGCGCAGTAGAGCGCCCCGAGCAGACCGTCGAGCGAGCGCGAGAAGCGGCGTGCGGACTCGACGCCCGGATCGCCGCGACGGATCGCGTCCCCGAACGCGCGTCGATAGGTGCGGAGGTAGTCACCGCAACAATCGCCGAGCCCGGGTGCGAGCCGACCGAGGTCGAGGGTCGGCTGTTGCTGGAGCTCCCGCACGGCGGCGGAGTATGCGAGCGGCTCCCGCGTGTCGCAAACGGCGGCCGCACGGTCCATCGAGCGCGGTCGATCGAGCGTCGGTGCGGTCCCTCGACCCTTCACACCACACGTCGTTCGGGCCTCCCGCGTGGGATGCAGCGGCAAGTCGGCCGAAGGTCAGCCGTCGAGCTTCGCCTTCAGGATCGCCTGCACCTGCGCGGGGTTCGCCTGGCCCTTGGTGGCCTTCATCACTTGCCCGACGAAGTAGCCGAGCAGGGCGGTCTTGCCCGCGCGGTACTGCGCGACCTGGCTCGGGCTCGCGGCGATCACCGCGTCGACCGCGGCCTCCAGCGCACCCGTGTCGGTGACCTGCGCGAGGCCTTCACGCTCCACGATCGTCGCCGCGTCGTCGCCCGACTCGCGCATCCGCACGAGCACGTCCTTGGCGATCTTGCCGTTGATGGTCCCCGCCTCCACCAGCACGAGCAGACCGACCAACGCGTCCGCGGAGATCGGGAAGCGCGCCGCGAGCCCGTCGGTCGTCACGTCGCGCAGCACCTCGGACATCACGAAGTTCGCGACCTTCTTGCCCGCGACGTTCGCCGCCAGCGACGCCTTCGCGGCGAGCCCCGTCGCGGCACGATCGACGTAGCGCGCGACCTCCGGGTGCGCGGTGAGTACGCCCGCGTCGTACGCCGTGAGCCCGAGCTCGTTCGTCCAGCGCGCGCGCACGTCCTCTGCGAGCTCCGGGCGCGAGTCCCGCAAGGCGTCGAGGCGGGCGGGCGCGATCGAGACGGGCGGCAGATCGGGATCGGGGAAGTAGCGGTAGTCGTGCGCCTCTTCCTTCGATCGCATCGCGAACGTCGCGTCGCGCGCGTCGTCGTAGCCGCGCGTCTCCTGCGTGACCTTGCCGCCGTCGAGCACGAGCGCCTCTTGGCGGCGGATCTCGCTCTCGATCGCGAGGCGCACGAAGCGGAACGAGTTGATGTTCTTGAGCTCGACGCGGGTGCCGAGCGTGGCGCTGCCGCGCGGCCGAATCGAGACGTTCGCGTCGCAGCGGAACGAGCCCTCCTCGAGGTTCCCGTCGTTCACGCCCGCGAACATCAGCACCTCGCGGAGCGCGCGGAGGTACGCCTCCGCCTCGGCGCCGCTGCGCAGCTCGGGCTCGCCCACGATCTCGATCAGGGGCGTGCCCGCCCGGTTGAAGTCCACCACCGTGCGACCGCCGAGGTGCAGGTTCTTCGCGGCGTCCTCTTCGACGTGGATGCGGGTGAGGCGCGCGCTGCGGGCTTCGCCGTCGAGCACGTAGCGCACGTACCCGCCGAGGCAGAGCGGCTCGTCGAGCTGCGAGATCTGATAGCCCTTGGCGAGGTCCGGGTAGAAGTAGCTCTTGCGCGCGAACACGCTGCGCGGCCGCACGTCGCAGCCGAGCGAGAAACCCGCGAGCGCCGCGAGCTCCAGCGCGCGCGCGTTCACGACCGGCAGCGCCCCCGGCAGCCCGAGACAGACCGCGCAGACTTGCGTGTTCGGCGCGGCGCCGTAGGCGGTCGAACAACCGCAAAAGAGCTTGGTGCGGGTCGCGAGCTGCGCGTGGACCTCGAGCCCGATCACCGCCTCGAAGTCGGCGGCTGACCCCGCCGGCTCGGTCGAGAAGTCGGCGGCTGACCCCGCCGGCTCGGTCGAGAAGTCGCTCATCGCCCGCCCCCAGACACGGAACCAACCGGCACGGAACCAACCGGCACCGAACCGACCGACGCCGCACCGCTCAGCCCGCTCTCCAACGCGCCCGCGACCGCGAGGATCGTCGCCTCGTCGAACGCGCGCCCGGTGACGTGGAAACCCACCGGCATCCCGTGCGCTCCGAGCCCGCACGGCGCGGAGAGCGCGGGCAGCCCGGCCAAGCTCGCGGGTAAGGTGTAGAGATCCTGCAACCAGAGCGCGACCGGATCGGTCGGGGTCTCGCCGAGCTTCCACGCGACGCTCGGCGCGGTCGGGGTCGCGATCACGTCGCAGCGCTCGAACGCGCGCGCGAAGTCCTCGCGGATGTGGGTGCGGACCTTCTGCGCGCGCACGTAGTAGGCGTCGTAATAACCGGCAGAGAGCGCGTACGTTCCGAGCAGGATTCGACGTTTGACTTCGGCGCCGAAGAGCGCGCGCGTGCGCTCGTAGGTCTCGACGAGATCCTTGCCGGAGACGCGCACGCCGAACCGGACTCCGTCGAAGCGCGCGAGGTTGCTCGAAGCCTCCGCGGTCGCGACGAGGTAGTAGACGCTGACCCCGAGCTTCACGTGTGGGAGCTCGACGTCCACGAGGGTCGCGCCCGCGTCGACGAGCGCGCGGAGGCCCTCGTCGAAGGCTGCGCGCACGTCCGGATCCGCGCCTTCGAGGAACGCACGCGGCACGCCGATCCGGAGCCCACGCACGCCGCGCGACACCGCCGCGACCCATTCGTCGTTCGCGCCGTCCTCCCTCGCGACGTCGACGCTCGTGGCGTCGCGGGGGTCGTGCCCCGCGATCACCGAGAGCGCGAGCGCGCAGTCGCGGGCGTCGCGCGCGATCGGCCCGACCTGATCGAGCGACGACGCGTAGGCGACGAGCCCGTAGCGCGACACGCGCCCGTACGTCGGCTTGAGTCCGACGAGCCCGCAGAACGCGGCCGGCTGCCGCACGGAGCCTCCCGTGTCGCTGCCGAGCGCGAGCGGTACGATGCCCGCCGCCACTGCGGCCGCCGAGCCACTGCTCGAACCGCCCGGAACCCGCGACGGATCGAGCGGGTTGGCGGTCGCTCCGAACGCGCTCGTCTCACCAGTCGAGCCCATCGCGAATTCGTCGAGGTTCGCCTTGCCGACGATCACGGCGCCCTCTGCGCGCAGCCGCTCGACCACGTGCGCGTCGTAGGGCGCGACCCACCCTTCGAGCACGCGGGAAGCGCAGGTCGTCGGGGTGCCGGTGACGCAGAGGTTGTCCTTCACGACCACGGGGACGCCGACGAGACGCCCCCGAGTGGCCGTCGTCTTCGCGGCCGCGTCCACGTGGAGGATCGCGGAGTGCGTGTCGGCGCGGGCACGATCGATCGACGCCGCGACCGCGTCGCCACGATCCGCGTCGTCGCCTGCGCGCGCCGCGAGCTCGAACGCGCTCGTCATTCGATCACCTGCGGCACCGCGAAGCCGTCGTCGCGCGGCTCGGGCGCACCGGCGAGCACGACCTCTCGCGGCAGGCCGGGCACGAGCACGTCGTCCCGGGAGCCCGTCGCGGCGCCGACGTGAAAGCTCGGCGACACCCCTTCGACGTCCACCACCGCGAGCTCGTCGACGTGCGCCAGCACGCTCGCGAGGTCGGCTCGCGCCCCTGCGACCTCCGCGTCCGAGAGCCGAAGCCGCGCGAGCTTCGCCACGTGGCGCACCGTCGCCTCGTCGATCGGATCGCTCATACGGCGCGAGGGGTAGCCGCTCCTCGCGGAAGTTCAACGCGGCTTCGGTTTCGTCGCACCGCCACGAGGCGCGCGGCTCGCCTGGCTCGCACCTGCCGGCCCCCCTCGGCGCCGCCTTCGAGGGTGACGGCCCGCTCGGACTGCTCGATCCCGAGCGAATCCGGCGGCGACTGCAGTGTCGCCACGCCTTGACGCCCCGTCCCCGCCCCCGATACTTGCCAAGCGCGCCTCTCGCGAGGGTCGCGCCGTGGGGACGGGCACGAAAGGCAGACGATGCAGGCGATGAATCGAGCCGAGGCAGACGGCGGGTCGTGGGGGACGCGCCACGTGGCGTGGCTCGTGGTGGTCACGCTGTTCGGCTGCCAAGAGGTCTCGACCCTCACGCCGCCGCCCATCCCGCAAGGGACCACGGTGGAGCGCGACGCCGGCCGCCCCGAGTTTCCCGACAGCGGCATCGGCACCGACCGCCTCGTGCTCGCGCGTGTCGCGCCGGATCACGGGCCCTTCGTGGGTGGCAACTCCGCGATCATCCGCGGCACCGGGTTGACCGACGACGCGATCGTCACGGTGGGCGGCCGCATGGTACAGCCCGCCGACACGAACCTCGTCGACGAGAACCGCCTGGCGATCGTGCTCCCCGCGGGCGAGCCCGGTCCGGCCGACGTGACGGTCTTGGTCGGCGATCTCGAAGCGACCCTCGAGGACGGCTACACCTACGACGCCTTCTACGTCGAGCCCACGCGCGGCGTGGTGTCGGGCGGCACCTTCATCACGGTGACCGGCCAAGGCACCGGCTTCGCGGAGGGCGACGAGATCCTCTTCGAGGGACAGCCCTGCACCGACGTGACGATCGTGAGCGAGACGCTGCTGACCTGCCGCGCTCCCGCGGGTGCGCTCGGCCCGGCCGACGTGGCGTGGGTTCGCGGCGAAGACGGCGCGACCACCAACCTCGAAGATGCGTTCGAGTATTACGACAGCTCGGATCCCTTCGACGGAGGCCTGGGCGGCGGCCCGCTCCTCGGCACCCTCAACGTCACCGTGCTCGACGCGATGACTGGGCTCGCGGTGCCCGACGCGTTCGTCATCCTCGGCGAGGACCTCACCACCGAGTACCAGGGCCTCACCGGCCTCACGGGTCAGATCACCTTCAGCGGCCCCGACGTGCTCCCGCCCGCGACCGTGCACGCCGCCAAGCACTGCTACGAGAAGACCTCGTTCGTGGCCTTCGACGCGCGCGACGTGACCATCTTCCTCGTGCCTTGGCAGGATCCGATGTGCGGCATGGGCAGCGGCAATCCGCCCACCGGACGCGGTCGCCAGGGCTCGTTCGTGAGCGGTGAGCTCGTGTTCCAAGGCCCGAACGAGCTCGGCGCGAACCCGTGGGACATCCTCCCGCAGCCCATCGCGGGGTGGACGCGCGTCGCCTACGTCTACGCGACGCAACCGTGTGCGGGCGACAGCCTCTTCTGCATCAACCCGGACCCGGGCCTCGGCGGCGGCGCGTCGCGCATCCTCGAGGAACGCCCCGGCTCGCGCGGCTACCCCTACCGGATCTTCGTGCGCCCCTCCGCGATGGCGATCTACGCGCTCGCCGGCATGGAGAACCTCACCACGCGCGAGTTCCGGCCCTACGCGATGGGCGTCGCGCGCAACGTCGTCGCCGGTCCCGGCGAAGAGGTGCGCGGGGTGGAGGTCCTGATGGACATCCCGCTCGATCACTACCTCGACGTGCGGCTCACCGAGCTGCCGGGCCCCGGCCGCATCGGCCCGGATCGGTTCCGCGTCTCGGCCGACATCGACCTCGGTGGCGAAGGCATGATCGTGCGCCGCGTGCAGAACCGTCTGCTCGACGAGCAGTTCCAGCGCTCCGCCGCGCGGCCCTTCCGCTTCTTCTCGCAGCCCGCGATGTACGGCGCGCTCTCTGACGGGCGCTACCGGGTGGCCGCCTCGTGGGTGACGGGCGAGTTCGAGGACGATCCGTCCGCGCACGTCGTCCGCAACGGCATCCGCGACGTCGATCGCGAGGTCGCGGTGAACGGTTGGGTCGGTCTGCCCGTGGCGAGCGCGCCCGCGTACGGCGAGCGCATCCCCGCCGACCGCGTGCTCCGTTGGACGGTCGACGGCGGCCTCGAACCGACGTTCTACCTGGTCATGCTCGTCGGCAGCGACGGCAACCCTGCGTGGCGCATGTTCGTCCCGGGCACGCAGACCGAAGCGCCGATCCCGAACCTCGGCAGCATCCCCGAGCTCACGGACATCCCGACTGGCTTCGTGACGTGGGTCGTCTACTCCGCGCGCATTCCGGGGCGCGACTTCGACGAGATCACGTACGCCGACGTCGACGAAGACCGCTGGAGCGCCTGGGCGCTCGACGTCTTCGCGGCGCAGCGCTGATCGCGCGGGGCCCGCACCGGCTCGCTTCGTTCGCGCGTGCCACGCGCTCCTTCCTTCTGCTTCGTCGTGACCATGACCCAACGCGTCGCCCTCTTCGCTGCTCTCCTCTTCGGCTTCGCCTGCGGCGACGACGACGGCCCCGGTCGCTCGGACGCTGCCATCGACGCGAGCCCATTCGTCGACGGCGGCTTCGTCTGCCGCACGCTCGAATCGACCGGGTGCATCGGGCCGGTCTGGCATCGCTGCGAGGAAGACGGGGAGTTCCTCTCCGCCGTCATGGAGGACTGCTCGCTCCAGACCGATCCGAACGGCAACCCGCAGATCTGCCTGAACGGGCTCGGTTGCGCGACCTGCTCGCCGAATCGTCAGTTCTGCATCGGCAACGACGCGGTGCTCTGCCAGGACAACGGCAAAGACTACGAGCTGCTCGAAGAGTGCGACCTCGAAGAAGGCGAGGCGTGTCGCGACGGCGAATGCCGCAACCTCTGCGACGTCGCCATCGAGGACAAGAGCTACCAGGGCTGCGAGTTCTACGCGGCCGACCTCGACAACGCGTCGCTCGGCCGCGGTCGCGACGCCTCCGCGCAGCAGTACTCGATCGTCGTGTCGAACCCGAGCCCGCTCGCGAGCGAGGTCGTGGTCGAGGTGAACGACGCGGCGTACGGCGAAGAGCCCGTGATCCGCGAGATCGAACGCCTGCTCGTGCTGCCGGGGGATCTCGAGACGCTGAACCTGCCGCGCCGCGAGGTCGACGGCTCGAGCAGCAACCGCACGTGCTCGGGCGTCGCCGACGCCTCGTGCCCGGTCGGTGAGCTCTGTGCGTGCGGCTCCGGTGGCGCCCGCCCCTGCTTCTGCCGCGTCTCGATGAGCGCCACCGGCATGAACGACGGCACGCACACCGCGCTCTCTTCGCAGGCGTACCGCGTGCGCTCGCAGTTCCCGATCATCGCGTACCAGTTCAACCCGCTCACCAACGCGGGCGTCTTCTCGAACGACGCGTCGCTGCTCATCCCGACGAGCGCGACGGGCACCTCGTACACCGTGGTCGGCTGGCCGCAGACCATCGCGGACGGCGACTGCGACCCGGTGACCGAGCCGAGCTGCGCGGACGTCGACTTCGACACCTCGCGCGACGACGAGGATCTCCGCGGGTTCCTCACCATCCTCGGCGGACCGCGCTCGACCGTCGTCACCGTGACCCTCGGCCCCGAGGTCGTGAAGGTCGTGGGCAACGTTGCGGCGGGCATCCCCGAGTCCGGTCCCAGCGACGTGATCGAGCTCGTGCTGGGTCCCTTCGACGTGCTGAACCTCGAGACCGACGGGCTCAACGGGGACTTCACGGGCTCGCGAGTCTTCGCCACCGAGCCGATCAGTGTCTTCGTCGGCAGCGAGGCCAGCGACGCGCCGCGCTTCGACACCTACGCCACGCGCCAGTGCTGCGCCGACCACCTCGAAGAACAGCTCTTCGGCGACGAGGTCCTCGGCGCGAGCTTCATGATCGCGCGCATGCCGCGCCGCACCACCGCGCTCAACGCGGCCTTCACGAACCCTGCGGTCGACAGCGTCGCGGAGGTCAACGAGCCCGACTACGTGCGTGTCGTCGCGGTGGCGCCGAACGTCACGACCGTCACCACCGATCTTCCGCCGCCCTTCGATCGTTTCGATCTCGCGCAGTACGAGAACATCATCCTCACCGCGGATCGCGACTTCCGGATGAGCACCACGAACGGCGCGCCGATCGCGGTGCTCCAGACCATCGCGTCTCAGCAGGTGGTCGGCATCCCGAGCTACTACCCGGGCGGCGATCCGGCGATCATCTCGGTGCCGCCGATCGAGCAGTACCGCCGCGACTACGTCTTCCTCACGCCCGACCTCTACGCGTTCGACTTCGTGGTCATCACGGCCGACGCCGACACCAACGTGCGGCTCGACGGACTTCCGCTCGACGACCCGGAGCAGCGCGCGCTCTGCACCACCTCCGCCGCCGACGGCATCGAACGCATGCCGGGCGATCCGCCGCCCCAGCAGGTGATCCACCGCTGTCAGCTCTCGTTTCCCGAGGTCGGCCGGCTCTGCGACATCGAGCTCGATCCCGAGTGCGACGACAACGACGGCGGTGGCGGTCGCAGCCGCGACAACGTACGCCCCGGGGAGCAGAACGACGGCACACACACCGTGGTGGCGGACCAGCCGGTCGGTCTGCTCGTGTACGGCTTCGACGCGTTCGTGAGCTACGCGTACGCGGGCGGACTGAACCTCAAGCCCATCCCGCGCTGACGCGCACGCGGCACGAGTGGCAGGGCACGAGCGGCACCTCGGGGTGCTCTTCGTTCGCACGCACTCGTAAGCAACCGCACGCAATCGCACCGGAGAGACGAATGGACGACGCGGTGGTGATCGGGCTCGGCGAGCTCGGAGGAGTCTTCGCGCACGGGCTGCTCCGTACGGGACTTCGTGTGGTCCCCGTGCGACGCGCCGACGATCCGCAGGCCATCGCTCGGGAGGTGCCGACCCCGGCGCTCGTGGCGATCACGGTGGGCGAGGACGATCTCGCGTCCGTCCTCGCTTCCCTCCCGAGGCGGTGGCACGAGTCGGTGCTGCTCGTGCAGAACGAGCTGCTGCCCCGGAGCTGGTCCGCCCTCGCCGCGCCCCCGACCGTCGCGGTCGTGTGGTTCGAGAAGAAGAAGAGCACACCGATCGTACCGATCGTGCCGACGCCCGTGGCGGGCCCCCGCGCCGGGCTCGTGGTCGACGCCCTGCGTGCGCTCGACGTGCCGTGCGAAGCGATCGTGGACGAAGCCCTCCCCGCCGCGCTGGTGAGCAAGAACCTCTACATCCTCACCGCGAACCTCGCGGGCCTCGCGCACGGCGGCACGGCATCGTCGAGTCGGCGGGGTCAGCCGCCGACGGTGGGCGTCGAGTCGGGGGGTCAGCCGCCGACGGTGGGCGTCGAGTCGGGGGGTCCGCCGCCGACGGTGGGCGAGCTCTGGACCACGCACCGCGCGCACACGGAGGCGGTCGCGCGCGAGGTGCTCGCGCTGCAGTCCGCGTTGCTCGGCGCGCCCGTCGACGTCGACGCGCACCTCGCGGATCTACGTCGCGCGATCGAGGCCGACCCGAAGCACGGAGCGCGCGGTCGCACCGCACCGGCGCGCCTCGCCAGAGCGCTACGACACGCGGACGAGCTCGGCATCGACGTCCCCACTCTACGCGCGCTCCCGAGGGGTTGACGCCTTCCCGGTCTGTCGACAGCCCATCCCCGAACCCCTCACACGAGCCTTCGATCGCCAGCGCCCCGCTGCGCACCGTCCGATAGGGCGGCTCGCTCCTGGAAGCGACATCCGAGCCTTCCCGCACGCACGAAGACTGCGGTTCCCACGACGCAACGCGTCGTCTACGATGCGCGCGCGCCGACCGCCGGGGGGACCGCCGGCACCGAGGGCCATCGACGGCTCCGTCGCGCGCGAAGGAGGTACTCGCGGTGGCCGACTCGATCCCGTCTCGTCTGTTGGAGCAGGTGCGCAAGCGCCCGCACGCGCCCGCCTATCACGTTCGCGAGAACGGGCTGTGGAAGGCGAAGAGCTGGGCCGAGTACGGCGACGAGGTCTCCCGCGCGGGGCGCGCGCTGATCGCGCTCGGCTTCCAGCCCGGCCAGACCGTCACGATCCTCGGCTTCAACAAGCCGGAGTGGGTGATCCTCGATCTCGCGTGCATGGCGGTCGGTGGAGCGCCCGCGGGCATCTACACCACGTGCTCGCCGGACGAGGTCGCCTACATCGTCCAGCACTCGGAGTCGCCGGTCATCCTGGTCGAGAACGTCGAGCAGTGGGAGAAGGTGAAGGCGAAGCGCGCCGAGCTCCCGAACCTGAAGCACGTCGTCACGATGCAGGGGTCGCCGAAGATCGACGACCCGATGGTGATGAGCTGGGAGGCGTTCCTCGCCAAGTCGGCCGGCGTGCCGGAGAGCGACTACCTCGCGCGCATCGCGGCGCTCGAGCCGGGTGGGCTCGCCACGCTGATCTACACCTCCGGCACCACGGGGCCGCCGAAGGGCGTGATGCTCTCGCACGAGAACCTCGCGTGGACCGCGAAGCTCGCCGTGCAGCTCGCCGAGCTCACGTCGCAGGATTGTTCGCTGAGCTATCTGCCTCTGAGCCACATCGCCGAGCAGATGTTCTCGATTCACGGACCCATCAGCTCGGGCTCCTCGGTGTACTTCGCCGAATCGATCGAGAAGGTGCCGGACAACCTCAAGGAGGTTCAACCGACGGTCTTCTTCGGTGTCCCGCGCATCTGGGAGAAGTTCCACGCGGGCATCACCGGCAAGCTCAAGGACGCCAAGGGCGCGAAGAAGAAGCTCGTCGAGTGGGCGATGGGCGTCGGCACCGCGGTGATGGCCACCCGCGCGAAGGGCCGCGAGCCGAGCGGCATGCTCGCGTTGCAGTACAAGCTCGCGACCAAGCTGATCTTCAGCAAGCTCAAGCCGGCCGTGGGCCTCGGTCGCGCGCGCTTCTGCGTGAGCGGCGCGGCGCCGATCGCGAAGGAAGTGCTCGAGTTCTTCGCGTCGCTGGACGTCTTGGTGCTCGAGGTCTACGGGCAGTCGGAGGACAGCGGCCCGACGAGCTTCAACCGGCCGGACGCGTTCCGGCTCGGCACCGTGGGCCCCGTGGTGCCCGGCGTGACGGTGAAGCTCGCGGAGGACGACGAGATCCTGGTGAAGGGTCCGAACGTCTTCCTCGGCTACTACAAGGAGCCGGCGGCGACGGCGGAGACGCTCGACCCGGACGGCTGGCTCCACAGCGGTGATCTCGGCGCCTTCGAGGACGGGTTCCTCAAGATCATCGGGCGCAAGAAGGAGATCATCATCACCGCCGGCGGCAAGAACATCACGCCGAAGAACATCGAGTCCGCGATCAAGAACCACCCGCTCGTGAACGAGGCGGTGGTGATCGGCGATCGACGGAAGTTCCTGAGCGCGCTGGTGACCCTCGACCCCGAAGCCAGCGTGAAGTGGGCCAAGGAGCACGGGATCCCGGAGAAAGATTTGCATCTGAACTCGCAGGTTCGCGCCGAGGTTCAGCGCTGGATCGACGCGGAAGTGAACACGAAGCTCGCGCGCGTGGAACAGGTGAAGAAGTTCGCCATCTTGCACCGAAACTTCACGGTCGAGGATGGTGAGCTGACCCCGACGCTGAAGGTGAAGCGCCGCAACGTGAACACCTCGTTCTCGAAGGAGATCGAGGCGATGTACGTCGAGTGAGCCGCGTTCGAGCTCTCGCGTGGGTGCTCGCGGCCGTCGCCGTCGTCGTCTCCGACGCGGCGACGGCGCAGCCGAGCACGGAAGCCGGGACGAACGCGTCTTCCGCGGACAACGCCCCAGCTGGTTCTGCGGCCACCGCCCCCGCCGGCTCGTCCGCCCCGGACTCCGACGCTGCCGCAGACACGGACACCGCTGCGGACACGGACACCGCTGCGGACACGGACACCGCTGCGGATCCCACCACCGACGGCTCTGCCGCAGGTGACTCCGCCACCGCAGCCGCGAGCACCGCCACGACCGGCGCCGGAGGTGCGCCTTCGTCCGCCTCGCTCGCCGACCTCCGCGCCCAAGCGCCGCCCGTGCCCTGGTACCAGCGCGCGACGTCCGCGCTCGGCATCTTCGTGCTGATCGCGCTCGCGTGGCTGATGTCCGTCGACCGCCGCCGGTTCCCGACGCGCATCGTGGCGTGGGGTCTCGGCCTGCAGCTCGTCTTCGCGCTCTTCGTGCTCAAGACGACCGCTGGGCACCGTCTCTTCGCGTTCCTGAACGACGTCGTCGTGAAGCTCCTGTCGTTCACGAACGACGGCGCGCGCTTCCTCTTCGGCGATTATCTCGACGAGAAGTTCACCGTCGCGCTCAACGTTCTACCGACGATCGTCTTCTTCTCCGCGCTGATGGCGGTGCTCTACCACCTCGGAGTCATGCAGCGCGCGGTCAGCGGCATCGCGTGGGTGATGCAGCGAACGATGAAGACGAGCGGCGCCGAGACGCTGAGCGCGGCCGCCAACATCTTCGTGGGTCAGACCGAAGCGCCGCTGGTCGTCAAACCCTACGTCTCGAAGATGACGGTCTCGGAGCTCAACTCCGTGATGGTCGGCGGCTTCGCGACCGTCGCGGGCGGCGTGCTCGCGGCGTACGTCGGCATGCTGCACGAGCGCCTGCCCGACATCGCGGGGCACCTCATCGCGGCCAGCGTGATGAGCGCCCCGGCGGCGCTGTTGATCGCGAAGGTGATGGTGCCGGAGCGCGACGTGCCCGAGACGCGCGGAGCCGTGAAGCTCGGCGTCGAGCGCATCGACGCGAACGTGATCGACGCGGCCGCGCGCGGCGCCGGCGAGGGGCTGCACCTCGCACTCAACGTGGGCGCGATGCTGCTCGCGTTCCTCGCGCTCGTCGCGCTCGCGAACTACCTCGTCGGCCTCCCGGTGGAGCTCTGGAACCAGGCGTTCGACACCGCCTACGCGCCGTGGACCCTGCAGGAGCTCCTCGGGCACGTCTTCTATCCCGTGGCCTTCGTGCTCGGCGTGCCGCCCGAGGACTGCGGCGCCATCGGCGCGCTCCTCGGCGAGAAGATCGTGCTCAACGAGTTCGTGGCCTACGTGCACCTCGGCGAGATGATCACGAGCGGCGAAGGCGTCGGCTACCGCGCATCCGTCATCGCGACCTACGCGCTCTGCGGCTTCGCGAACTTCGGGAGCATCGCGATCCAGCTCGGCGGCATCGGCAGCATCGCGCCCGAGCGACGCGGCGACCTCGCGCGGCTCGGACTGCGCGCGATGATCGGCGGAACGCTCGCGGCGTGCATGACCGCCGCGTTCGCGGGGCTGCTGCTCTGATCGGCGCGGCGCTGCCGCGATTCCTCGGCTCGCGCATGACCCGATGGCTTCGCGGGCGACGTGAGCCTCAGCGACGCACGCTACCGTGCGGGGTGCCCTCGCCGTAGCCGTGCGGCGTCTGCACGCCGACCACGACACGCTCGCGGAAGCTCCGCAGGTCCGTGGCGCCGACGTACGTGAAGGCGCTCTGCACGCCGGTGATCACGTCGACCACGATGTTGCCCACGCTCTCGAAGCCCGGGCGCAGGTAGATGCGGCTCGTCGAGATGCCCTCGCGGAAGAACCCCTTCTTCGCGCGGGTGAACGGGTCTTCGTTCTCGGTGCGATCGCTGACCGCGCGCGCCGAGGCCATCCCGTAGTTCGACTTGTAGAGGTGACCCTCGCGGTCCTGCTCGATGTCACCCGGGCTCTCGTAGGTGCCCGCGAGCGCGGTGCCGACCATCACGCGCGACGCGCCGGCCGCGAGGTAGAGCGCGACGTCGCGTGGGTGCTTGACGCCACCGTCCGCCCAGACCTTCCGGCCGAGCTGATGCGCTGCGCGCGCGCAATGCAGCACGCTGGAGAAGCTCGGACGCCCCACGCCCGTCTGCATGCGCGTGGTGCACATCGCGCCCGGGCCGACGTTCACCTTCACGACGTCCGCGCCGGCCTCGATCAGCGCGCGCGTGCCCTCTGCCGTGCAGACGTTGCCCGCCACGATCGGCACCCGCCCCTTCGTCGCCTCGCGCACCTTCGAGAGGACCTCGAGCATGCGCCGCTGGTGCCCGTGCGCGGTGTCGACCACCACGCACGTCACGCCGAGCTCCACCAGCGCCACCGCGCGATCGACCGCCGAGCTGCTGATGCCGACCGCGGCCGCGACGAGCAGGCGCTCCCCGTCGTCGAGGCTCGGACGCAGGAGCTCCGCGCGCACCGGATCTTCGCGGCCGAGGATGCCGACGAGCTTCCCCTCCGCGTCGAGCACCGGCGCCGCCTTCACGCGCGCGTGGTGCACCGCCGCGAACGCGTCCGCGTTCGACACGTCGCTCGGCAGCGTGACCATCTCGGTCGACATCACGCGCGCGACGGCGGTGTACTGATCGCGACCTTCGAGGTCGGACGAGGTCACGACCCCGAGCGGGCGGTGGTGCTCGTCGACGACCACGACCATACCGTGCGAGCGCTTGCGCAAGAGCCCGTGCACGTCCCGCAGCGTCGCGTCCGGAGCGACGTTGAGCGGGGTATCGAAGCGCGGGTGTGCGCTGCGGATGTGGCCGACGATCCGCTCGACCGTCTCGAGGCGCATGTCCTGCGGCAGGACTCCGAGGCCTCCGAGGCGCGCCATGGTCTCCGCCATCCGCTTGCCGGTGACCGCGTTCATGTTCGCGCTGACGATCGGCTGCGAGCCCCCGCGGAAGTCGTCCGGCGCGAGGCTCACGTCGAGGCGCGAGACGCCGTCGAAGTAGTCGGGGAGCACGAAGACGTCTTCGAGGGCGAGCTCGAGCTGCTCGTCTCGTTCGGGGTGGGCGAAGCGCATGAAGCGGCGAGCATACCGAGACTTCGATCGCGCGCGAGAAGTGTCCACCGTCGACAGGCTCTCGGCGGGCGACGTGGGGCGAGCCGTGGGGCGAGGTCGCGCAGCGAGGCGATCCGAGAGCGCGGCGAGCCCGCGGTTCGTCGGGAAAGCTCGGCTTCGGCGAGAGCCGACTCACACGTGTCGAAGCTGCAACGGTCCCTCGGTAGCGACGCGCGGAGGGATCGTGGTATGTGCCGCGACCGTGCGGCCGGCCGTAGGGGCGGCCCGCCGCGGAGGTAGCATGACCCGGAACAAAATCGCTTGGTTGAGCGCCGCGCTGACCCTTCTCGGGGCGGCGACGGCCAGTGCGCAATGGGACCCGGAGAGCGGGGACACCGGCCAGGGCTGGCAGCCGCCTCCGGCCGAGCAGCCTCAGCAGCCACCTCCGCAGCAGCCGCCTCCGCAGCAGCCGCCGCCTGCCCAGGGTGGCACGTGGGGCGCGCCTCCGGCCGAGCAGCCGCCCGCGGGTGGAGGCTGGGGCAGTGAGACCGAGCGTCCGCCCGGCATGGGCGGCGGCGAGCCCGTGGCGAACATGGCCCCGTCGGGCGAGACCGACCACGACCAGGTCGGCGCGGGTCTCTCGTTCTTCGGGGTCAACTCGATCAACGTGTCCCCGAGCAACTTCGGCGGCGCGCTCTCGCTGACGCTCCCGACCGTAGGCGCGCGCATCTGGTTCGGCAGCGTCGGCCTCGACGTGGGCCTCGGCCTCGGGACGACCACGCGCAAGACGTACAACTCCTGCCCGGGCGGCAGCGTCTCCGACTCGTGCATCGATCCGGGTACGGGCGAAAGCGAGATCCGCACCGGCGGCATCGACGGCGGCTTCGGCTTCGGTCTCCACGTCGGCGTGCCCATCGCGGCCGCCGTGAGCCGCCACGCGGCCCTCCTCATCATCCCCGAGGTCGGCTTCGCCTACGGCCAGGCCACCGTCTACAACCCGGCGGGGCCGGAGTTCGACGTCGATCTCTCGGGCATCCAACTCGATGTCGGCGTGCGCGTCGGTGGTGAGCTCCACTTCGGCGCCATCGGCCTTCCGAACCTCTCGCTCCAGCTCGCGATCGGCCTCGGCTTCCGTTACGCGAGCCGCACCGCCGCGAACAGCGTGCCCTTCGGCGATCCGAGCCTCACCGACCTCACCGAGAGCGACGTCTCGATTCGCACGATCGCCAACGACCTCATGAACGGCACGATCCGGGTCAACTACTACTTCTGACCCGACCGCGCTCGACGAACGAAGGCCGGGCCGCGCGCTCGGCCTTCCTCGTTCCGTCCCTCGAAGACGTGCGGAGCCGCCGCTCGGTGCCACCCAGCACCGTTTCCGTCGAACACCGCGTCGCGAGGCTTTGACATCGCCAGTCACTGCCCACAAAAGAGCGGGTCTTTCGTTCGATGCCTCGGTCCGACCGCGCTCCGAGCCGATCGAAGCGAGCCGATCGAAACGAGCCGATCGAAACGAGCCGATCGAAACGAGCCGATCGAAACGAGGAGCGCAGACGTTGCCCGACGCCCGCTCCCGAGATCACGAGAACGCCATGACCGACGTCCGCACCGAGCATCCCTACACGCCCTTCCTCCGCGACGTGCTGAAGCCCGCGCAATACGTGGGCGGCGAACAAGGCGAAAAGACGAAGCCGTGGGACTCGGTGTCCGCGCGCATGTGTCTCGCGTTCCCCGACCTCTACGAGATCGGGATGAGCCACCTCGGCTACAAGATCCTCTACGGGATCTTGAACGGGCACCCGAAGCTCCTCGCCGAGCGC
>JALOQC010000380.1 GCA_025453555.1 Myxococcota bacterium
CGACCTCCACCGCGACCTTCATCACCTGCTCCTGGAAGATCGGGACCCCGAGCGTCTTGGCGAGCACGCGCTCGAGCTTCGGGTGGGGATAGGTCACGTTCTCGTCGCCGTGCCGTCGTCGCAGGTACGGGTGCACCATGTTGCCTTGGATCGGTCCCGGTCGGACGATCGCGACCTCGATCACGAGATCGTAGAAAGTACGCGGCCGAAGGCGCGGCAACATCGCCATCTGAGCGCGGCTCTCGATCTGGAAGACGCCGACGGTGTCGCCCGCGGTACACATCGCGTAGGTCGCGGGATCTTCTTGGGGCACCGTCGCCATGTCGACGTCGATTCCTTCGTGCTCACGGAGCAGCTCGAAGCTCTTTCGAATGCACGTGAGCGCGCCGAGGCCGAGGAGATCGACCTTGAAGAGGCCGAGCGCTTCGACGTCGTATTTGTCCCATTGAATGACGGTGCGGTTCTCCATCGTCGCGGGCTCGATCGGCACGAGCTCGTCCACGGGGCGATGCCCGAGCAGGAAGCCTCCCGGATGGATCGACAGGTGCCGAGGGGTGTCCTCGAGCGCCGACGCGAGCCGCAGGAGGTGCGCGGTCGCGGGGGCGTTCGGATCGAGCCCCCCGTCGCGGGCGAGCTGAGGATCGAAGTCGTTGCCGCCCCACGGGCTCAGCAGGCGCGCGACCGCGTCGAGATCCGTCATCGGCATCCCGAGCGCCTTGCCCACCTCGCGCACCGCGCTCTTGCTGCGGTAGCGGATGACGTTCGCGACCATCGCGGCGTGGCGTCTGCCGTAGCGCCGGTAGACGTGTTGGATCACCTCCTCGCGGCGCTCGTGCTCGATGTCGAGGTCGATGTCCGGAGGCTCGGCGCGCTCGCGGCTGAGGAAACGCTCGAAGAGCAGGTCCATGCGCACCGGATCGACCGCGGTGATGCCGAGGCAGAAGCAGACCGCGCTGTTCGCGGCGCTGCCGCGGCCTTGGCAGAGGATGCCCTCGGAGCCGCAGCGCTCGACGATCTCGTGCATGGTGAGGAAGTACCCGCCGTAGTCGAGATCGCCGATGATCGAGAGCTCGCGCTCGAGCTGCGCGCGTACGTCACTCGGGATGCCGCGTGGATACCGTCGCGCGGCGCCGCGGTAGGTCAGCTCGCGGAGCCAGCCGTGCTCGGTGTGACCGGCGGGGAGCTGCTCTTCCGGGTAGCGGTAGCGGATCGCACCGAGATCGAAGGTGCAGCGCTCGGCGAGCTCGCGGGTCGCGGTGAGCAGCTCGGGGGCGTCCGCGAAGCGCGCGGCCATGGCGGAGGGCGCGAGCAGATCGTGCTCTGCGTTCGGGCGTAGGAGACGTCCTGCCGTGGCGAGCGTCTTGCCGGCGCGGATGCAGGTCACGACGTCCTGCAGGGGCCGCCGGGAGCGCTCGTGGTAGAGCACCTCCACGCCGCCCACCGCGCGCAGGCCGAGCGCACGCAGCTCCGCGCGAAAGTCGGCCTCGCGCTCGCGATCGCCGGGCTCGAGGTGACGACCGACGAAGCCGAAGAGGCGGCTGCGTCCGTAGGCTTCGCGGAGCGCGCCGAGCAGCGGTGCGTCGTCGCCGATCACGAGGAGCTCGCCCGCGTGCTCGCGCAGCTCGTCGAGGGTGGTCCACGCGACGCCTTTGGGACCACGTGCTTGGGCGCGTGAGAGCAGGCGGCACATCCGCGCGTAGCCGTGCTCGCTCTCGGGATAGAGGGTGAGCTTCGCGGCGCGGGGAGCACGGGTCTTCGAGCCGCGTCGTCGCACCGTCGGAGAGCGTCGGTCGTGGTCGTGGACGTGGACGTGGTCGTGGTCGTGGACGCGTGTCGCGAAGCGCCCACTTCGCGAGGTGTGCTTCCGTTCGTTCGAGCTCGCTTCGTCGGCACCGAGGTGGACGGTGATCTCCGCGCCCGGCACGAGCCGGAGTCCACGCTCCTTGGCGCGCACGTGGGCGCGCACGAGCCCGTAGACCCCGTCGCGATCGGCGAGCCCGAGAGCAGGCAGACCGAGCTCGGCCGCACGATCGACCAGCTCCTCCGGGCTGCTCGCGCCTTCGAGGAAGGAGTAGTGACTCTTGGTGCGCAGCGGGACGTACATGCTCGTGCGCCGATGACGGAGACGAGGGCGATGGCGCGGACGTGACGACCGCGTGGACGTGACGACCGCGTGGACGTGACGACCGCGTGGACGTGACGACCGCGTGGACGTGACGACCGCGTGGACGTGACGACCGCGTGGACGTGGTCGTTGACGTTGACGTTGACGTTGACGTTGACGTGAACGGCGACGTGAACGGCGACGGATGCCACGACAGAGACAGAGACAGAGACAGAGACAGAGGTGTCGCCGGCTACGGATCGGTCCGAGGTCTCATGAGCCGGAGCGTAGGAGTGTGCAGATCAATCCACGTAACCCTGGAGGAACCACGCGCTTCGCGTGCGATCGAAGAACACCCAATAGAGCGCGCCGCCATCCGTCTCCGCGTAGTAGTAGTCGCGCTCCACCACGTGGCCCTCGTGGGCACGACCCCACCAGCCGCCGCTCGTGCGGTGAGGGCCGAAGAGTCGTGCGGTGTGCTCGCCCATCGGTCGCGGACGACCTTCTTCGTCGACGGAGATCGGGCGGGGGCGCGCGAGGAGCCGCCTTTGAAGTCGATCGCGCGGTGGTGCTTCGAGCACGGGGGAGCCGTTGGCGGCTGACCCCGCCGACGTGGAGGAGCCGTCGATGCGAGTGCGGGCCGTACCGAAGTCGATCACCTCCGCGCCCCGAACCTCTTTCGTCCCTCCTCCCGAGCACACCGTGTGCTCGGGAGGAAGGACGCTGCGCAGACCTGGCGAAGAGCCTGCGCACACGCCGCCCTCGGGACGGGGCGCGTCCGAGGGGTCGGAGGGCGCGAAGAGGGGCATCGCGAGCGAGGAGCTTCGAGCAACGGAGCTTCGAGCCAGGGAGGAGGCCGAAGATCCTTCGCTCGTCGAGGCGGGCGAGGCCTCGCGCGATGCCGCACCGACGCTCGAGGCGAGCGCCGGAAACGAAGTGGGGTCGCGATCGGATTCACGATCGAGGTCGTCGTGGGGGTTCGATCGCGCCTGCGGGACGGCGGTCTGCGGGACGGCGGTCTGCGGGACGGGGAGCACACGCAGCGGCTCCCAGCGAAACCGTGCTTCCGGCAGATGCGCCTCGTGCAGCGTGGCCTTCGTGACGCTCCCGTCGCCGAAGGTCGCGCGCACACGCGCGAGCGCGCGCGCGGCCGCGAGGACGTCGCGTTTGGGTCGCTCGGTGGGGGTCTGCAGCTGATGGCCGATCGTGGGGGTCGGCTCGGCTTCGAGAGCGAGCTCCAACACCGAGGCCGGCAGCTCGAGGGAACCGAACCGCAAGCGGAGCAGCTCGAGCCAGACCTTCGGATCGGCGGTCGGCTCGGCCGGCTCGAGCCGCTCCACCCACGTGCGCTCTTCTTCCGTGAGCGTGCGGGCCGGAGTGCCGAAAGGACCGGGGGGAGCGTGGGTTTCGAGGTGAAGCTCGACGAGGAGCGCGAGGGGGCGCTCTCCTCGCTCCGAGAGCTCGGCGAGCAGCGGGGCGAGCCCCGACTTCGCGACGAAGAGGAGCGTCTCGAGCTCCGTCGTCGGCTCGTCGAGCTCGAGCTGGACACGACGTGGTAGCTCGATGCCGACCGGCTGGAGTGGGAGCTGACCGCGCTCGCCGTGTCGTCGGTGCAGCTCGGCTGCGTCGCGTCCGAAGCGCGTGCACAGCTCGCCGCTCGGGATCGCGAGGAACCCGCCGAGGGTCTCGATGCCGAGCATCTCGAGCGGCTCGCAGAGCTTCTCCGCGAACCCGAGCGCCCGCAGCGAGAGCGCTTCGGCTTCGGTCCGCTCCTGCGCTGGGCTCGCGAGCACCCGCGCGCCATGTCCCGTTCGCGCGAGCGCGAGCGCGAGCCAGGGGTGATGTCCACACACGACGCTCGCGCGCAGCCGACGCGCACGCAGGTAGCGGTGCACGGAGCTCGCCCAGACGTCGAGCCCTCCGAAGAGCCGCTCGAGCCCCCGCGGATCGGCGAAGAACGCCGCGCCCACCTCGTCGGGCACGGGCTCGATGCGCGGAGAAAAGGCTTGAAGCCCCCGCACCAGCTCGCTCTCGAGCGCCTCCAGCTCCGCTTCTCGCACCACCGCGGTGCGCAGGTCCGGCACCAAGCTGCGCGCGACGCCTTGGCGGAGCCCCGGACGCAGGCCTCGTCGGAGCGCGACGCGATCGAGCTCGAGGAGCGGCGCTTCGGGCCCTTCGTCCACGACCACCGCGACGGGGGAGCCGTCCCAATGGGCGTGTCGACGCAACACGAGCTGCAAGCGCAGCTTCGGCAGCGCGATCGCGGTCACGCTCGGTGCAACGTCTGCGTCGGTGCGCGAAGAGCTCGCGCGAGCGTCACGGCTCGAGGCGCGAAGCCCACGTTCCGAACGTCGTTCGGGCTCGCGTCGTTCGGGCTCGCGTCGTTCGGGCTCGCGTCGTTCGGGCTCGCGTCGTTCGGGCTCGCGTCGTTCGGGCTCGCGTCGTTCGGGCTCGCGCACCGTACGTGTCGTCGTACGGCGCGTAGGCTTCGGCGGCACGGCGTCCGGCTCGCGTCGCGCGGGGTCGCGACGTTTCGAGGTGGCGCGCTCAACCGGCATCACGGGCCTCGAAGAAGGGGAGCGGCAAGGTGGCGTCGTCGTTCGTGCGTCGACGGAAGGGCAAGACCACGCCGGGTTGCGTCGCGATCTCGTCGTGCTTCGTGAGCCCGAGCGGACCGCGGTGGATCGAGCGCGCGGGCGCGTGGCCGATCTTGTCGCGACGCACTTCCGACTCGACCACGTGCAGCTCGAGGGGCTGGCGCAGCTCGAAAGGCTCGAGGGGCTCGTGCTCGTGCTCGTGGTCGCTCGACGGCGACCTCGATGGCGACCTCTCGAGTCCGTCGAGCGTCTCGATTCGCGCCATGGGGGGCATCGAGGGCTGCATGAGCATCGAGGGCGGCATGGGCACCGCCGCGTCGCGCTCCGCGAACGAAGGCGAACGCTCGGTGAGCGAGGCATCATCGAACGCGGTGTCGTCGAGCGATGCGAGCTCTTGCGTGAGCTGGGCGTGCGCTCCGATTCGGCGCGGCTCGAGGCGCAACGAGACGAGCGAGCCGAGCGCCTCCTGCGCGGGCGGTGTGAGGAACGCGACCGTGCTGTCGTGTTGACGACAGAGCGCGTGCAGCCGAGCGAGCGCACGTGAGGGAAGACGCGCGTCGACCATGCCCTCGAGATCGACGAGCACGAGACCGAAGGCTCCGCTGCGCAACAAGAGCTCCACCGCGCGCGCGGCCTCGAGCGCGCTCGACGGCACGTGCACGACGGTGAGCGAGGCGAGGTCGACTCCAGCTTCGGCCGCGTCCGGGGGATAGAAGGTGCCGCCGCGGGTCTGAATCCACGCGACGAGCTCTCCCTCACGCTGCAGGCGCACGACCTCCCGAACTGCGGCCGTGGTCCGAGCCCCCGCCGCCGCTCGGCCCGAGAGCTCGACCAGCCGGCCCGTCGGCCAGGGGGAGTCGACCTCCTGAAGCGAGCCGACCTCGGACGAATCCACCTCGTCGGAGGAGCCGACTGCGCCGGGTGACGGAACGAACACGCTTCCTGAGTCGTAACGTGCCGTGATCGAACGAAAAACAGCCTTCGCGGGCTGGGGCGCGGAGGGCGCTCCGAGGCTGCTCGAGGAACCGAGGCTCACGAAGGTCGAGGTGGGCTGGGGAATCATGAACGATGCCTCCGGATCTAAACTGAACATGCGATCAGGTCAACCCCGTCGCAGGAGACACTGAACGTAATTGCAGGGTGTGACACCGCCGAGCGCGCGAGTCGGCCGAGTCGAGTCCAACGAGAGCCCACGGAGATCGAGACGGAGACTGGAGACCGAGACGGAGACCGAGACGGAGACCGAGACGGAGACCGAGACTGGAGACCGAGACTGGAGACCGAGACTGGAGACCGAGACTGGAGACCGAGACTGGAGACCGAGACTGGAGACCGAGACGGAGACCGAGACGGAGACTGCGACCGAGAGCTCGTCACTCCAGCTTCGGACGCGTCATCCTCACGGGATGAAGGCGGTCTGGAACGTCGCGGGGGAGCTCGCGCTCGACGCTCCCCATGCGTGGCCGCTCGTGCGCGACGCGTTGAGCACGGTGGCCATCACGCGCGCCGAGACGCTCGGTGGGCTCGCGTTGGTCGTGGCGTTCGAGTGTGAGCGCGAGGACGTACCCGGGGTACTCGCGCGCTTACGCGAAGCCGGCGTACGCGTGACGGACGGCGAGCACGCACCGAGCGGTGCGGAGGTGATGGGGATGCTCCACGTCACGCTCGCGCACGGAGGGCCGGACGAGCGGGTCGAGATTCCGAAGGTGCCGGGTTGAGCGTGGGCTCGGTCGGCGAGCCGAGCGCAGGAGTGACGCCGCGCGAGCCGTCGTGGTCACACCTCGCGCGGGCTCACTCGTCGATGGCCTCGTCGAGGCGCGGACGCTTGAGGAAGAGCACCAGCTCGTCGCTCGAGCCCTGTGCGATGTTCGTGTCGAGCGTCGAGACCAGCTCCCACCCGTCTCCGCCGAGCTCGTCGAGC
>JALOQC010000043.1 GCA_025453555.1 Myxococcota bacterium
CGGCATGATCCTGCATCACGACAACGTCGTGCGGGTGTACGACGCGCGCGACGTCGGCGGGACCTTCATCATGGTCATGGAGCTCGTCGACGGAGACACACTCAAAGGGCTCCTCGAGCCGGCGTGGGCGCGAGGCGTCGGCATGCCGATCCCGTCCGCGCTTCACGTCGCGCGCGAGCTCGCTTCGGCCCTCGCGTACATCCACACGTGCCGCGACGATCAGGGCACACACCTCGCTGTCGTCCACCGCGACGTCTCGCCTCACAACCTGCTGCTCGGACGCGACGGGGCGGTGAAGCTGACCGACTTCGGGCTCGCGGACGCGCACGGGAGCTCCGCGCGGTCGCCCGATCTCATCGGGGGAAAGCTCGGTTATCTCGCGCCGGAGATCGTGCTCCAGCGGCGCACCGATCAGCGCATCGACACTTTCGCGGCCGCGATCTGTCTGTGGGAGATGCTGGCCGGGAGGCGGCTCTTCCAAGGGCGCGACGACGGGGAAACGGTGCGTAACGTGGCGCGCTGCGAGGTGCCGTCGTTGCGCGCGACACGCGACGACGTGCCCGACGAGGTCGATCGTTTCGTGCGCGCGTGTCTCGCGGCGGATCCGGAGGCGCGACCCCACGCCGAGGGCATGGCGGACGCGCTCGGGGCGCTGGTGCGGCGGCACGGCGACGGAGTGAGCGCGCGCGACGTGGCGCTGCTCGTGGGCCTGCACGTGGCGCGGCGCGACCGCGAGAAGGAGGCGCCTTCGGTGGTGGAGCTCGGGCTGGCGGAGCTGCTCGCGAGCGAGCTGGAGGACTTCGTGCAGCAGCAGCGCGGCGGCGAGGCTCCGCTCGATCCGAGAGAGTTCGAGCTCGGGCTCACGGGCGGGCCGCGGCCACGGGTGCGGGCGCCGCGCGGCGACTTCGACGATTGAGCGCCGGTGCTCGAACGCGGCGCGGTCGCGAAGGCTCGCCGACGACCGCAGGTCGCCGACGACCGCTCGACCACTACAGGGCGGCGAACGCGGAGCGGACGCCTTCCCAGAGCGCGAGGTGCCAGGGCTTGCGGGGCGTCGGGGCAGGGAGCGAAGGCGGAGTCGCGGGAGCGGACGCGTCGACCGTCGCGGCGAGCCCGTCGATGCCGTCGATCGGGAGCTCGACCGAGCGCGAGACCTCGAAGGCGTAGGGGAGCGTCGAGTCGCGTCGCTCGGGGCGCGTGCTCGCTTCCACGACGTCGACCGCTTCGGTCGTGAACGCCGAGGTGGGCTCGTCGTCACGGCCTTCGTAGCGGAAGTCGAGCACGAGGCTCGGGGTACCGTCGCGCAGGCAGACACCGACGCTCGCGAGGGTCGCGGTGCGACCTCGTTCGTCGCGCAGGCGTCGATCGAGGCGCAGGAACGGGAGCTCCTGTCGGAGCGTGAGGCCGCTGCGATCTTCGTGAGCGACCTGAGCGCGCACGGGCGAAGCGACACCTTCGAGGTAGAAGCGCGCCGCGCCGCTCGGCGTCGCGCTGGGGACGGTGGGCACGGTGTTCATACCCCCGAGAGGATCCGAAACGAACCGGGGCGTCCAGTTTTCGGCGAGGCGCTGCGGAGAGCTGCGAAACGATCGAGCCGCACATGAGCGCGGCGCGACTGACGAAGCGGAATCGTTCGACGCGATGCGGACACGGTCCGCGCGAAGAACGATTCCGCGAAACGATCGGGCCGCGTGTGTGCGCGGAACCGATCAGCGGCGGCGTCGCGCGCGGATCCAGAGCAGCCCGAGGAGGGGCAGCGCCCCCGCGCCGCTCGTGCCGCCCGCCGCGCAGCCACCGCTCACCGTCGTGCGGTCGATCGGATCCGGATCCGTCGGGTCCGTGGGATCAGTCGGATCGGTCGGCGTGGTCGGGGTCGTTCCGTCGCACGCGGGATCCACGCCGTCGCAGTCTTGGTCGACGCCGTCCTCGCACACGTCCTCCGCGCCCGGATGGATCAACGCGTCGGCGTCGTCGCAGTCGACGCTCGTGTTGTGGCCGTCGCCGTCCGCGTCGACCGGGCCATCCACGCACACGCCGTCCGCGCAGCTCGACGCACACGCCTCGCGCTCGACGGACCCACCGACACACCGCGCGCGCGCGGCGCCATCGCACGTCCAGGCCTCGCCGAGACCGGCCGGGCACTCCGCGGGCACCACGGTCACGCGGATCTGGAGCTGCGCGTCGCCCGGCATCGCGAACCACGCCACGCCCTCGCGCACGAGGTTGAAGAACTGCGGGTACTCGCCGACCGCCGCCGGCCCGCGCACCGTGAAGCTGAAGCGTCCGCTCTCGCCGGGAGCGACCACGCGATCGATCGTCGCCGCGCGGTTGGCGGCCACCCAGTCCGGGCCCGCGAGCGGGCTCGCGACGTCGCGCGGCTCGGTGGTGCCGAGGAAGACCTCGCCCGGACGCCAGGTCTCGGTGCCGGTGTTGCGCATCTCGAGGTAGCCCGCGACCTCTTGGCCGGGCTCGAGCTCGAAGGGATCGCGCGCGAGCGGGAAGCTCTGCGCGACGTACGCGGCGGAGAGCCCCGCGCCGGGGCCGACGTTCCAGAACTCCGCGCCCATCTCGCCGTACACGCCCGTCGTGTTGTCGCGGTAGTGCGCGTAGCGCTGCGTGAAGCACGAGTAGCTCGGCGCGCAGCCGTTGTAGTAGTGCGTGACGGTGCGGATCCACGCGTCCCAGCGGTCGTTGCCGATCCGCACACCGTTCATCCACGCGACCGCCTGCTCGCGGTTGTCGACGCCCGGCACGTACGCCGAGCGCACCACCATCGCGGTCGTGAAGTCGACCGCGGCCGCGACGTTGCCCGCGATCGAGAGGATGCGGTTGCCTTCGCGGCGCAGGGTGTCCTCGAAGGTGCCCGCGTCGAACTGGAACATGCCGAGACCACCCTGGCGGATCGAGCACGGACCGTCGCCCGCGCCGGCCACCACGGGCCCGCCACCACAATCGGCGCTGTTGGGCCCCTGACATGCCCAAGTGAGCTCCGACCAGCAGTGGCTCATTCGCGTTTCGGCGTCCGCGATGCCCGCGAGCAACCAACCTTGGGTGATGCCGTTGGCGGCGGCTGCGTCACGAATCTGTCCCGCGCGCACCCGGCGCTCGGCTGCGGTGAGGAGCGAGTGGACCGAGCCGACCTCTTCGGGGGCGTCCTCCCACGCGATGGGCGGGGTGTCCGCACTGCACGCGCCGACGAGGAGCGACACGGCGAGGAAGAGCGGGAACGAGCGGGCCGAGGGGAGGCGCGTCATGCCCCGAGGAATCGCAACCTACGTACCAGCCTCGACGGAGCCGCGATCGCGACGACTTGTCGCGTCTGTCCCACCCCGTGCATCGCAAGTCCTCGAAACTACGAGTCGCGAGCCTGGCGACACCCGACCTTCGCGATGCGACGACCGTTCAGGAGTTGGTCGATGTCGACGGCGAGGCCGCAGGGGCCGGCGGGGGCAGTGAGCTGCGCGGGGCGAGCGGTGGCGGGAGCGCGTCGGGGGCCCGGTCGTAGCGGGCCGTGATGAGGCGCGCGCCGCGCTTGAAGGTCACGTAGGACCAGAACCAGTTGAACATCACGATGAAGCGGTTCCGAAACCCGATCAGATAGAGCACGTGGATGAAGCACCAAGCCAGCCAAGCCAAGAGGCCGGTGAGCTTGACTCCGCCTTGAACGACCGCACGCGAGCGGCCGATGGTGGCCATGATGCCCTTGTCGACGTAGCGGAAGGTCTTGCGCGGAAGTCGGCGTAGATCGCGCGCGATCTGCTCCGCGACGAAGCGGCCTTGTTGCATCGCGACCGGCGCCACGCCGGGCAGCGCTTCGGTCTCGCCCTCCGGCACGAACGCCGCGACGTCGCCGATCGCGAAGACCTCGGCCTGCCCGAGCGCCGCGCAGCTTCCGTCGACGCGGATGCGCCCACGCCGATCGAGCGCGACGCCGAGCGCCTTCGCGAGCGGCACCGGCTCCACGCCCGCGCCCCAGACGACGACCTCCGCCGCGATCGTTTCGGTCACGCCGTCGTGCACGAGCTCGATCGCGCCTTCGCGCACCGACGCGACGCTGGTGCCGAAGCGGAGCTCGACCCCGAGCTCGCGGAGCTGATCGGCGGCGGAGTACGAGAGGTCGCGATCGAAAGGCGTCAGCACGCGGTCGGCGCGCTCGACGAGCAGCACGCGTACGTCCGAGGGCGCGATGCGCTTGTAGTCACCGACGAGGACCTGACGCCCGAGCTCGCTGATCGCGCCGGCCATCTCGACGCCCGTGGGTCCGCCGCCCACGACCACGAAGGTGAGCAAGCGACGGCGTGTCGCTTCGTCGGTCGCGCGCTCCGCCTCCTCGAAGGCGAGCAGCACGCGCTCGCGGATGCGGATCGCGTCGCGCAGATCCTTGAGCCCGTGCGCGTGGGCGGCCCACTCGTCGTGGCCGAAGTAGCTAGTGCGCGCGCCGCAGGCGACGATCATCCAGTCGTACTCGAGCTCGGTCCCGTCGCGGAGCTTCGCGCGTCGGCGTTCGAGATCCGCTCCGACGATCTCTCCGAGGACCACCGAGACGTTCGGCTCGCGCCCGAGGACGCCGCGAATCGGCACCGCGATCGATCCAGGCGACAAGCTGGCGGTCGCAACCTGATAGAGCAGCGGCTGAAACAGATGGTGGTTCTCACGGTCGACGATCGTCACGTCGACGTCGACGCCGCGCAGGCTCTTGGCGGCCTTCAGACCTCCGAAGCCGCCCCCGACGATCAGCACCCGCCGCCTGCGCGGTTCGCTCGCGTCCACGTGCCTCGCTCCCGCTCCCCCGACGCCGGCGGAGACGCGGCGAGCCTACTCTCGGCGCCGGGCGCACGGACCCCGGGTTCCCGCGCACCCTGCGAAACGGACGAGATTGGCGCTTCGGACGCGAATCTTGTGACGGCATCGCGCGCGAACGATCGTCACCATGTCGGGGTGTCACTCGACCGCCGCTCCGACCGCCTCGACTCGACGATGTCGCTCCGACGCGACGAGCGTGGCCTGAGCACGGTGGAGTACATCATCATCCTCGTCTTGATCGCGGTGATCGCGATCGTGGCGTGGAAGCAGTTCGGGGAAGCGGTGGAGTACCACGTGCGGGATTCCACCACTCAGATCAACCACCTCGGGGATTGAGCGCGGATGGGTCGAGCGCGGGAGAGCGGCTTCCCGGCTTCTCTGGCTCCTCCGGGGTCTCGAGCCTCCAAACGAGCGGTCGATCGAGACCGGTCGTCACGAAGGCCGAGTGACGTCGTTCTTTGCGGGTTTTGCTCGAAGCGGGCATCGGCATTCGGTTCTCTGGATGCATCGTCATTCGGTTTGCTGGAGCGGGGCCTCGCCGACGGCGCCGAGAGAAGCATGGGGTCCACGCGGGTCGACGAGGCCTCGCGATCGGGCCGAAAGACTCGAGACGAGTGAGTCGAGAGGGATCCGAGACGCGCTCGCGCACGTACACGGTTTCGCCCGCAGGACACCACGCCGGCGGATGGAAGCTTTCGGGAGAGGGAGACAGGGATGCAGACGAAGATCTGGCTCGTGGTCGTCGCGCTCGCGGCGCTCGGATGCAAGAGCGATCCTCCGGCGGCTCCACCGCCCGGTGACGAGACGATCCTCGAGGTGCTACGACCGCCGGTGCTGACCGAGGCGGCGGTCCTGCCCGAGCGCGACGCGAGCTTGATCGACGTCGAGGTCCTCCAAGGCTCGCTCGTCTTCACCTACGACCGCCCGAACGCCACCGTGCCTTCGGTCGGCGCGGTGGTCGCGGGCGTCGAGGACGGCGGCTACCTGCGGCGCGTGACCGCGGTCGAGAGCCTCTCGGACGTGCGTTTCTCGCTCACGACCGAGCCCGCCCAGCTCGTCGATCTCTTCGAGGACGTGCACTTTCGCGCCCGCTTCGAGCCCGCGCGCGGCTCGTGGGTCGAGACGGGCACCGTCGGCGCGCGCAGCGACGCGCTCGGCGGCACCTTCAACCTCATCGACGACCTCCCGATCAGCGAGCAGTGTGGCATCGCGCCGGGTCAGAACCTCGAAGTGAAGGTCGAGCTCACGCCGCGCTTCGACGCCGAGATCGACGTCTTCCGTCGCACCCAGCGCCGCGTGCGCGTGGAGGTCGGCGGCGACGTGAAGGTCTCCGTCGAGGCGAAGAGCGGCGCGGGCATCGGCATCAACTGCGAGTTCGAGGTCCCGGCGGAGCGTCTGCCCTCCCGCGAGTTCGCGAACACCTTCTTCGTCGGCTTCGTGCCCGTCATCATCACGCACACGATCCAGACCGAGGTGAAGCTCGAGGTCGGCGCGAGCGTGTCGGCGGGTGAGGTCACGGGCACTGCAGAGGGCGGCTTCGGCTTCCGTGTGGGCGTGCTCTACGAGCAGGAGGCGGGCTGGAGCCCGATCGGCACCGCGAACAAGTTCGGCAGCGCGAACCTCGAGCTGACCGAGCAGGCGACTGCGACGGTGACCGCGAAGTTCGAGCCGGGCGTCTCGTACCTGCTCAAGATCTACGACGCCGCGGGCCCGCAGATCGCGCTGCGCCCCAACGTCGAGGGGGAGCTCACGGCCTCGCTCTGCACCTGGGAGGGCACGGTCACGGGCGGTTTCACGGCCTCGCTCGCGCCGAAGCTCGAGGTGCCTCTCTTCGACATCTCGCTGCTCGAGGTCGACTTCGATCTCGATCTCTTCAGTGGCGAGATCTGGAGCGGCGACGGCACCTTCCCGTGGTGCGAGGACGGCGGCGTGGTCGACGCGGGCGGTCGCGACGCGGGCATGAGCGGCGGCGACGCGGGCGTGCCGGGCGACGGTGGCGTGACGGATCCCTGCGCGGTGCACACGACGTGTGAGACCTGCAATCGCGCCGAGGGCTGCGGCTTCTGCCGGAGCAGCGGTCAGTGCACGAGCGACTCGCGGCGCGGCTCGTGCGGTGAGTGGCTCGACGAGCCCAACAGTTGCCCCGACTGCTCGGGCTTCGGCTCGTGCGACACCTGCGTGCGCAACGGCTTCTGCGGCTGGTGCCCGGGGATGGGCTGTCTGAACGACAGCACCGACGCGGCGCGGATGTGCGCGGGGTATCAGCCGGCGAGCTGCGGCGGCTGAACAACGACGTCAAATCGACGTTTGAAGAAGGGCGCGTCTCTCGGGACGCGCCTTTCTTCGTCCGTCGGTGATCGTGAACGTGAACGTCATCGCAGTCGTGAACGTGAACGTGAGCGTGGTCGTGACGTCGTCAGCGACGGCGACGCATGAGCGAGCCCATAGAGGGCTCACACTCGACGCGATCGTTCACGCTCACGTCGCCGTTCACGTTCACGTCCACGACCACCACGTCAACGTCCACGACCACGTGCGTACGGGCGGCTCAATCCTTCATGATCGCGATCGTGAACGGTCGCGTGACCGCAACCTGAGCCGCTGCGAAGTCTGGAGGCGAGCCGTTCACTCCTCGCGGTGAAACGGCCCGTGCTCCGCGAGCTGCGCGATGTGCCGACGCGTGGTCGAGGCTTCGCGTTGGAGGAAGTCGGAGACCGCGAGGCGCAGGCGTGGGTCGCGGATCCAATGCAGCGAGTGGACCTCGGCCGGGAGCAGGCCGCGCTTGAGCTTGTGACCGCCTTGGGCGCCCGCTTCGAAGCGCGTCACGCCGCGCTCGATCGCGCGCTCGATGAGGCGGTAGTAGCAGAGCTCGAAGTGGAGCATCTCGTAGTCCTCGCGGCAGCCCCAGTAGCGGCCGTAGAGGTGCGCGCCCTTCTCGAAGCTCAGGGTCGCCGCGACCGGCGCGTCGTCGCGATACGCGAAGACCGCGAGCGCGCGGTGTGCGAGGTGCGTGGCGGCGAGATCGAAGAAGCGATCCGTGAGGTACGGGTGGCTTCCTTTCTTCGCGCAGGTGTCGTGGTAGAAGCGCCGGAGCTGGGCCCAGTCGCGCGCGTCGAGCTCGCTGCCGGGTCGCGTGCGGATCGTGAGGCCGGACTCCTGCACCGCGCGGCGCTCCTTGCGGACCTTCTTGCGCTCGCTCGATCGGAAGCGCGCGAGGAACGCGTCGAAGCTCGCGTCGCCCTGCGTGTGCCAGTGGTACTGCATCGAGACGCGCGGCTCGAACGCGGTGTCGTCGCCGTGCTCTTTGGACGCGCGCATCAACGCGTCGCGCTCTTCGGGCGCGAGGTAGAGCAGGTGAATCGAGGACGCCTCGGTTCGATCCGCGACCGCGTGAAGGCCGCCGACCAGCGCGGAGGTGACACGTTCGGGATCGGCGCTGGGATGAATCAGAACGCGACGCCCGGTCGCGGGCGTGAGCGGCGCCATCGAGACGAGCTTCGGGTAGTACGGGATGCGCAGACGCGCGGCGCCATCCGCCCAGCCCCAGTCGAAGACGTACTCGCCGTAGCTGTGCTCCTTCAGGTAGAGCGGCAGCGCGCCGATCAAACGACCTTCGTCGCGCACGAGCAGGTGCAGCGGGATCCAGCCGGAGTCTTCCCCGACGCTGCCGCTCCGCTCGAGGGTGTGGAGGAACGCGTGCTCGGCGAAGGGATCGTCGTCGCCGGTGAGGGCGTCCCACTCGTGTGGGTCGACGTCCGAGAGGCCCATCACGACGTGCACGTCCATCGGCGAAGGCGTGGGGCTGCGGCGGAAGGAGCGCAAGCGATCGATGGAGCGAGGGCGTCGTGGTCGTCGTCGTGGTGGACGTGGTGGTCTGTCGCCTTGAACGGCAAGCTCACGCAGAATCGCCGTCGCCGTTCGCGTCGCCGTTCACGTTCGCGTTCACGTCAACGTTCACGTCAACGTTCACGTTCACGTCAACGCGCCCGGCAGTCGTGTCCAAGCGCAGGTCGACCACGTCAGAGCCCCAGCTGCGCGGAGGTCACCGACGCGAGCTCGGTGAAGCCGAGCTTGTAGGGCGCGTTCTGACCCTGCTGATACGAGCCGACCCAGATGCGGTACTGACCGGGCGGGAAGACGCCTGCGACCGCGGGGTTGGTGCCGTCGGTGTCGTCGTTGCACAGGAAGGTGCCGTCCGGGCGGCGCACGACGAGGGTGGTGTCGGCGCTGCTGTTGACGAGGATGCGGAGGTTCGTGAACGAGCCCGCGGCGTTGAAGAGGTGGTCGGGGCGCGCGGAGACGTAGCCGGCGCAGGCGGGGCTCACGCCGTTCGCGGCGACCGCGCCGCCCGAGGTGCCGCTGTGGATGCTCGGGTCGGGGGTGAAGCCCGGCTGCAGTGAGACGCTGCCGAAGTTCGCTTCGCCGCCCGTCACGTCGAGTGCGGCGGCTCCGGCACCGGCGGCCACCACGCCCGCGGCCGCGCCGGCGCCGAGCGCCGAAGGCATCGCGGTCGAGAGCTCGCTGACGCCGAGCGTGTAGGGGATGCTCTGACCGCGCGAGTAGGAGCCGACCCAGATCTTGTAGATGCCCGGCGCGAAGCCACCCGCGACGACCGGATCGCGACCTTCGGTGTCGTCGTCGCAGACGTAGCTTCCGTCCGCGCGCTGCACGACGAGCGTGGTGTCTTGGCTGGCGCCGTTGACCATCAGTCGGAGGTTCGCGAACGGGCCCTGCGCGACGAAGAGGTGATCAGGTTGTTGGCTGATCCAGCCTCGGCACGTCGCGTTGAGCGTGCTCGCGTCGATCGCGCCGCCCGAGGTGCCGCGCGCGGTGTGGGGGTCGGGCATGAAGCCGGGGGCGAGCGAGATCGTGCCGAAGTTGCTGCCGCCCGCGTTGGGAACGCCGACCGGCTGCGGCACGCCCACGCCGACCGGCTGCGGGACCGCGACGCCGACCGGCTGCGGCACCGCGGTGACCGGCGCGTTGGTCGCGGGTGGCGGAGGCGGCGGTCCGTCCTGACCGCACGCGAGCGCGAGGACGAGGCACGACGACGCGAGACGACGGGTACGCACGATTCCCACGATTCCCACTCCTTCGACGCCGCACGCGCGGCTGCGCGAGCAAGGTTCGGCGAGCCGCGCGGCGACCGCAAGAGCGTCCGTGCCTCGCGGTCCGAGGGCTGCGAGCGCTCGAGGGCTTCGAAGGCTCCGCACGCCGCGCGACGTCGGGTCGTCAACGCAGGATCACGCCCGCGATCAGGCTCGCCGCGTTGAAGGTCGCGTGGAGCGCGATCGGAACGAGCAGGCCTCCGGTTCGCGCGCGGGCCCAGCCGAGCACGACGCCCATCACGAGCGGGCCGACGACGGAGACGCCGTGGTGCACGTGCATCGCGCCGAAGAGGGCGGCGCTCGCGAGGATGGTGCCCCACGGGCTCGACACCTTGGCGAGGTGCGCGAAGAGGGCGCCGCGAAAGAGGACCTCTTCGGCGTAGGGCGCGAGGACGGCGCCCGCGAAGAGGAGCAGCGCGCTTCCGAGGAAGCCGAGCTCGGCGTCTGCGAAGGTGTCGATGGGCGTACCGGTTTGCAGGCGCCCGAGCGCGAGCCACGCGCCTTGGAGCGCGAAGGCGATCACGGCCGCGCGCGGCAGACCGACGAGCGCGTAGAACATCGACTGCGCGTACACGCGGGCGCGAGGGAGCGGCGTGAGGATCGGGCCGACCTTCGGTTGTCGTGCGAGCAGCAGCCGACCGAGCCCCGCGAGCACGAGGCCTTGGGTGACCAGGCCGAGCAGCAAGCCGCCGGGGCCGTGACCTCCGAAGACGGTGCACGCCGCGCCGCGCGCGAGCTGAGCGGCGAGGGTCGCGAGCACGAAGGTGCCGCCGAATGCGAGCCAGAAGCCGAGCGCGGGGACGCCGGCGCGCCGCGCGGCGAAGAGCAGGCCGAGCGCGAGGCCGAGCGCGATCGCGAAGAGCACGCTCGCCGCGACGGTGGGCGCCGCGAGCTCGACCTCGAAACAACGCGGCTCGGCGCGTGGGTGGATCGGCGTGAACAACCCGGTGCGGCCGGGACGCAGCGTGCCGCGGAGGGTGCCGCGCTCGGGCGTGACCTCGATCGCGATCGTCGTGTCGTCGCGTCGGATCGAGAGGCGGCGTGGCGCGAGCGGACCCTGACGGATCGCGGTGCCGAGCGCATTACCGTCGCGGATCGGCTCGTCGTCGACCGCGATCACGACGTCGCCCGCGCGCACGCCCGCGCGATCGGCGGGGCTGCCTTCGACGGGCTCGACCATTGCGCCGCCTCCGGGGGCGTCGTCGAGGCGCACGCCGATCACGGGCGGACGTTCGGGCGGCGCGGCGCCGAGCTCGGGCGCACGAGCGCCGAGGAAGAGCATGGCGAGCGAGAGCAGGACGAAGGCGTCGACGATCGCGAGCGCGACGAAGCGACGGCGGTGCTCGGACTCCTGCTTCGTCGCGACGATCGCGGCGACGACGGTCGCTGGCCAAGCGAACGGAGCGAGGCCGACGAGGAGGAGGAAGTGGAGCAGTACGGGCTCGCGGCGCATCGCGGCGTGTGGGTGGAGACGAAGAGAGAATCATTGGCTCCGCGTTCACGCGCGGCCCGATGGTTTCGCGGAATCGTGCCGCTTCGCGGACTGTGGCCGCTTCGCCTCGCACGATGCTGCTTCAAATCAGCGCTTCGCGAGGTACTCCTCGACGATGGCGGGGTAAGCGTCGCGATAGCTCGCGTAGGTGAACACGAAGCCGGTCTCGCGCAGACGACGGCTCGTGCAGCGTTTGCCGCGCGGGGGGCCTTCGAGCTTCGGCGCGTCGACCCCGAGCTGGGCGGCGAGGAAAGCCGCGACCTCGGAGAGCGGCGCGACGTCTTCGTCGACGCCGACCACGACCGGCGGCGGCGCGTCGAGCGCGAGGAGATGCGCGATCGCGCGCGCGGCGTCGTCGCGGTGGACTCGGTTTGTGAAACGATCGCGACCTCCGGGGGCGCCGGCCTGATGCGCAGCGCGTCCGTCGCGACCGAGGGTGCCTTCGTGGACGCTCTGCACGAGGCGGTTGCGACCGGGACCGTAGAGGCCCGCGAGCCGGAACGCGACGCCGCGAGACAACGCGCGGACTCGGCGCTCACCCGCGAGGAGGAAGCGCGCGTGACCTTCTTCGGTCGGCGGCGTGTCCTCGTCGACCTCGCCGTCGCTCTCCGCGTAGACCGCGGTGCTCGACGTGAAGACCGCGCGCGAAATCGGCGCGTCGCGCAGCGCGTCGATCGTGCGCGCGACTCCGTCATCGTAGGCGAGCGCGTAGCTCGCGTCGTCGCGACCGTTGGAGCCGGCGGCGTAGACGAGCGTGTCGATCGAGGTTGCGTGGGGCGCGAGCGCGCGTGCGATCGACGCGGCGTCGCCGAGGTCCGCGGCGATCGGCACGATCGAGGCGGGCAGCTTCGTGGGATCGCGACGAAGTCCGAGCACGACGTGCCCTTCGGCCGCCAAGCGCTCCCCGAGCGCGGCGCCGAGCCAGCCGCATCCGGCGACGAGGACCTTCACGACGGAACCTTCATGGGGGCTTTCGTGGGGGCGTTCACGCGACCGTCTCCGCCTTCGCGCGGAGCTTCGCGAGGTCGTACTCGAAGGGCTTGTCGCTTCCGCTCTCGTACGCGACCTGCCGCACGAGGATCTGCAGGTCGTTCGTCTGGTCCTCGTCGAGGCCGAGCTGCGTCGCGATGACCGCGAGCGTCGCGTTCTCTTCGTCCGCGAGCTCGCCGTCGAGCGTCGCGAGCCACGCCGCGACCGCGTAGACGAAGCGACGATCTTTGGCCGCGAGCCCCGAGAGATCGATCGCGTCGATCGCGATGGGCTTTCCGATCGTGCTCTCGAGAACGCCGACCTCCTCGAGATCGAGTCCGTCCTCGAGGGCGAGCTTCGCGATCGCGTCCGCTTCGTCCGCGTCGAGGTTCCCATCCGCCCAGCCCACCGCGGCGAGCGCGAGGTACACGTTCTTCTTGGCGTCGCTCATGCGGGGCAGCGTACGTCGTGAACCGTCGCGGCTGGAAGCGCGACGCGGTAGGGTTCCGACATGTTGCTCGTCGCGATCGTGGGAGGAGCCGTAGCGGGCTCGGAGGCCGCGCTGGTGTGCGCCGAGCGTGGCGTGCACGCGGTGGTCTTCGAGCGCGGGGTGCGGCCGTATGGAAAGATCGAAGACGGTCTGCCGCGCTGGCACGCGAAGCTGCGCGACAAGGAGTACGCGCGCATCGACGCGAGCCTGAATCGACCGGAGGTGCGCTTCGTGCCGCGCACCACGATCGGCGAGGACCTGAGCTTCGAGCGGCTGCGCGCGTCCGGCTTCTCCGCCGTGATCCTCGCCAACGGCGCGTGGCGCGATCGTTCGTTGCCGATCGAGGGCATCGACGCGTTCGTGGGCCGCGGGCTCTACTACCAGAACCCGCTCGTGCACTGGTTCAACCACCACGAGGAGCCGGGCTACGCCGGGCCGCAGCTCGAGCTCGCGGAGGGCGCGCTCGTGGTGGGCGGAGGGCTGGCGTCGATCGACGTGGTGAAGCTCCTCTCGCTCGAGGCGTGGTCGAAGACGCTGCGCGCGCGCGGCATCGACGCGGACGTCGTCTCGCTGGAGCACCGCGGGATCCCCGCGTTCTGCGAGGCGAACGGCGTCGATCCGCGATCGATCCCGATCCGCCCGCCGACGCTCGTGTACCGACGTGACGCGGAGGACATGCCGCTGGCGGACTTCGCGGAGGGCGCGACGGAAGAACAGCGCGCGAAGACGCGGGTCGCGCGGCGACGGATCTTGGAGCGCGTGATGGAGCGCTACCACGTCGCGTTTCTCCCGAAGCGCGCGCCGGTGGGCATGGAGGTCGTGGACGATCGGCTGCGTGGGCTGGTGCTGCGCGAGACGGAGCTCGTCGAAGGTCGGGTGCGCGAGAAGCCAGGCAGCGATCACGTGGTCGCGAGCGAGCTCGTGGTCAGCAGCATCGGCAGCATCCCGGAGCCGATCGCGGGCGTGCCGATGCGGGGTGAGCTCTACGACTTCGCGGACTTCGAGACGGGCGCGCTGCGGGGGCTCGATCGGGTGTTCGGGCTCGGGAACGTGCTCACGGGGCGAGGCAACATCCGCGACAGCCGGCAGAACGCGAAGCTGGTGGCGGAGCGGCTCGTGGGTACGCGCGAACGCGAGGATCCCGCGCTCTCGAAGGTCGCGGACGACGCGCACCACGAGGCGCACGACAACGCGGAGCGCGTGCTCGACGCGGCGCTCGCGGGCGCGGGCCACGCCGATCTCACGTCGATCGACGCGCTCGTGCGTGAGCGCTGGGCGGCGGTCGGTTACGACGGAGACTACGCGCGCTGGATGGCGACACACCGCGCGGGCTGAGTCGTTCGAGGCGCTCCAGTGCGTCGTGCGGTGCGCGACGACTCGCCGCGCCGATCGAGCTCGCTCGCGAGCTCCGCTGCCTGTGCTCGCTCCTCGGCTCGCGAGATCGACTGCGGCCCCGTGCTCACGAGCGCGGCTGCACCGTGCGTCAGCGCGGGGCGCCCTCGCGGAGGCTCGACGGCATCTCCGTCTCGCTCGACTCTTCTTCACGACGCGTCGCGCTCGCGCCCGCGCTCGCGGTGCCTTCGCGCGCTCGGCCGTTCTCGCCGAGGTCGCTCGGGTAGAGGTCGAGGTAGGTGTCCGCGAGCTCTTCCGGCAGCTCGCGCAGGGCCGGCACGCCGAGCTTCACGAGGTGTCGTCCGCTGACCCAGAGGAACCACGTCGCTTCGTCGCCTGCGAGGCGCCAGACCCACTCGCCTTCGACCTTCACCGTCGACAGCTCGTAGCTCGCGAGCTCTTCGAGGCGATCGAAGATCTCTTCCGCGAGCGAAGGAGCCTGCGCGTAGACGGTGACGAACGCGGTCGCGAGGCCGACCTGCTCGCCCTCGCGTCGACGCAGGTAGGTCGCGGTGTGGCCTTCGGCGGCGTTGCCTTCGATCGGCAGCTCGACGTCGAGCACGTGCTGGTAGCGCCGATAGGCGAGCTCCCCGACGTCGCGCTCGACGACGTAGCGCGGAGGCAACGTGGGCCCGCACGCGGAGACGATCGAAGCGAGGAGCGCGAAGAGCACGAGCGACGAGAGGCGCATCGCCGTGAGGGTATCGAAGTGCGGTGCTCGTGCGCGACAAACGTTGACGTGGTCGGCGACGTAGTCGGCGACGCGGCCACGAACTGCACGAGAACCGTTCGACGCGACGCTCGGATCGCATCGTCGCCGTTGCCGTCGCCGTCGCCGTCGCCGTCGCCGTACACGCTCACGACCACGCTCTACGACCGCTGTCGCGACCCGACGCACGACTCGCGACGCGATCAGAGTCGCCAGGGATCGGCCTTCGCGTCCGCGAACCAGACCTGCACGCTCGGGCGGGCGAGGACGAGGTCGGAGTAGGCGCGCGCGAAGTCGGGCAGGTCGACGCCGTAGGTGACGAAGCGCGTGACGACGGGCGCGAAGAAGCTGTCGACGTGGGTCCACTCGCCGAGCAAGTACGGACCGGACGCGGCGCGCGCGCGCAGGCTCTCCCAGAGCGAAAGCACGCGGCGGATGTCGCGCGACAGCTCGCCTTCGATCGGCGGCGTCGGGTGTCGACCGTGCAGATCCATCGGCATCGTGCGGCGCAGCGCGGTGAAGCCCGAGTGCATCTCCGCGCACGCGCTCCGCGCGATCGCGCGCCGGGTCGGATCGCGCGGCCAACCGACGTCGGTCGTCTCGGTGACCCACTCCGCGATCGCGAGCGAATCCCAGATCGTCAGCGTCTCGTCGACCTCGAGCGCGGGCACGCGACCGCTCGGGCTCACCTCCGGCAGCCGCGTCGTCGCGGCCTGGGTGTCGAGCGGGATGACCTCTTCCTCGAACGGGAGGTCCGCCTCACGCAGCGCGAGCCAGGCGCGCATCGACCACGACGAGAGGTTCTTGGTGCCGACGTAGAGCTTCATGGGCCTGCGCGGCGTAGCACCGTGCCAACGATTCGCGAGCCCCTGGCGCCCACACACGGGAGCCAGCGCGAACGGCACGAGCGACGCAACGGTTCGACGCCGCCGACACGTTGGAACGCTCGTGACGACCTGCGTCGATCGACTCGTCTGCTCGCACCTTCGACATCGGGCTCGGACGACTCGGTGCCTGCTCGTGACACCTCGCGACGGCCCCGTGAACGCGCGGTGAAAACGGGGCGCGCGCGTTGACAGCCTCCGGCACGGCTTCTAGGGTCGGCGAGTTTTTCCATGCGCCGCGCTTCGATCGCCGTCTTCGCCGTTCTCCTCGCGGGCCTCTCGCTCGTCGACGCCGGCGCCGCCGAGGTTCACAGCCTCGTCTACATCAACGGTCGCCCGACCCGAGTTTATTTCAACGACGGCGACAGCTTCCGACAGCTCAACGGGCCCTACACCGGTCGCGGCTCGCGCCTCGGCGGGTTCAACACGCTCGAGAGCTTCGGCCCCGCGCATGCATGGGGCACGTGGCATCCGTACGAGCTGTGGATCAACGCGAAGCTCGCGACCTACAACGGCCGCCGCGGCATCTGGCACTGCACGAGCGACGGAAGCACCGACACCTACGGACGTGTGCTCCTCGACTGCCCCGACCTCGCGATCGATCAGATCCGTCGCGGCTACGCGCACGCGATGAACATCGACGACACGCCCGCGCGCCCCGAGTACCTGCGCGCGCAACAAGAGGCGATCGCCGCGCGGCGCGGCATGTGGGCCCACGGCGTGCCGAGCTTCGTGCTCACCTCGCTGCACAGCCGCGACGAAGATCCGACGAAGGACGAGCACAAGAACCGCATGGTGTCGGTGCGCGACGGACACTCGGAGCCGTGGATCCACGACGACCGCTACGCGGAGTGCGAGTGGGTCTGCGCGAACGAGATCGTGGCCGACGAAGCGGCGGTGCGAGACTTCGCGCGCTCGCTTCGTGCGAACCCCGAGGTCGCGCCCGCGCTCGCCGACACCTCGAACTTGCTCCTCGTCGAGCTCGTCGATCGCTACGCGCGCCTCGGCACGGTGCCCGAGTACACGACCCCCGAGGTCCGCGCGCTCGTCGAGCCGCGCCTCGAAGCGGCCAAGCGCGAAGGCCGCCTGGGCCAAGCCACCGAGCGCATCGGTGCCTGCGCCATCTACGTCGACTTCCGCCGCCGCTACGGCCTGAACCGCGCGGTCTGCATGCGCGGCCGCGGCGAGATCCCGCCCCAGCTCCGGGCGCTTCGAGGATTGGAATGAGGCTGTCGCTCCTTGCAGTGTTGTCGGTCCTCGCGGCCGGCTGCTTCGACGTGGATCGCGTGACGGGCGGCCCGCCGCTCGGGTACGAGTCCGACCCGATCAAGTGCAGCAACGGCTACGACGACGACAACGACGGCCTCGTCGACTGTCTCGACCCCGACTGCATCCGCCGCAACTTCTGCGGCGAGATCGTCCCGCTGCTTCCGCCGAGCGGGAGCGAGGTCACGCTCGAAGAGTGCACCGACGGCGTCGACAACGACCTCGACGGGCAGTTCGACTGCGGCGACCGCGGCTGCCAGGCCATCCGCGAGCTCTGCTGCGTGAGCGAGTTCGACGACGCGACGTGCAGCGACCGCATCGACAACGACGGCAACGGCTTCGCGGATTGCCAGGACTTCTCCTGTCGGAACAACCCGTTCGTGACGGTGTGCGGCGCGGAGACCGACTGCGAGGACGGCTTCGACAACGACAACGACGGCCGGACGGACTGCGACGACGACGACTGCGAGATGCTCGAAGTCTGCGGGTTCGTGCCGCCGATGCCGGAGCCAGAGAACACGGAAGAGCGCTGCATCGACGGCATCGACAACGAAGACAACGGCTTCACCGACTGTCGCGACTTCGGCTGCTGTCGTGACGGCGTCTGCATCACGCCGGTCGTGCAGGAGTACTGCGACAACCTTCCGACCGAGACCTCGCTCGCCGACTGCATGGACGGCGAGGACAACGACGGCAACGGCTTCACGGATTGCGCGGACTTCAGTTGCTCGCGGTCGTCCGACCCGACGGTCCTCGACTACTGCGCCTCCGTGCTCGAGAACTCCGCCGAGCGCTGCACCGACGGCGTCGACAACGACGGCAACGGCTTCCGCGACTGCGACGAGTTCTCCTGCTGCCGCGACGGCGTGTGCATCGACCCCGCGATCGACGCCTACTGCCTCACCTTCGGTGAGCGCACGTTCGAGGCGTGCACCAACGGCGTCGACGAGGACGAGAACGGCTTCGCGGACTGCGCCGACTTCTCCTGTCAGGACGTGCGGCAGAACGTGGTGTTCCAGTTGATCGCAGGCGAGATCACGCACCGCATCCTCGAACCCGGCGAGGCGTGCGGCGCCCCCGACCCGGCGTGTGCGGAGGAAGGCAACCGCTGCGTCTGTGAGACCTTCAGCCCCTGCACCGAGACCGTCGCGGCCGCGAGCGATTTCGAGACGGGCGACGAAGAGGTCGCCGCGCTCCGCGAAGCCGCGCGGCGCTGCACGGACGGCTTCGACGGGGACCTCGACGGGTTCGTCGATTGCGAAGACTGGGACTGCCAGTGGCATCCGCTGCTGAACCCCTCCGCGCGGCGCCGACCGGCGGGAGAGGTCCCGCCGCCGGGGCTCTGCCAGAACGGGCGCCTCGACCTCGCGGTGCCGGGCTACTGGCGCGCGCCGGTGGGCGACGAGCGCCCGACCCGAGGCGACGTGGCTCCCGAGCCGCTGCTCTGCCGCTGATTCGAAACTGTGATTGAGCTCTTGGAGGCGCGAGCCGCCTCCCGACCGCCGATGTGGTGAGGACGACGACGATGAGGATGGGACGTTTCCATGCACTGCTGGCCCTCGCGCTGGCGCTCACGAGCGCGACCGCGACGGCCCAAACGGGCGAGCCCGATGCGACGGGCGAGACCGGCGTCGCGCCCACGAGCGCGCCCGTCGGCGAGCCGCCTCCACCGCCGCCCGCCGCGTCGACGGAGTCGAACTGCAGCGACGGCCGCGACGACGACGGCGACGAGATGATCGACTGCGCGGACGCGGACTGCTTCGAGGCGTCCAACTGCGTCGCGGGCGGCAACGCGGAGCGCAACGACGAGCGCTGCAGCGACTGGATCGACAACGACGGCGACGGCCTCGTCGACTGTGAAGACTCGGACTGCACGCACGATCCGGTCACCGTCTGCCACGGCTCCGCGCGCGAGGTGCGCCCCGAGCATCAGGCCCGAGACCACGAAGAAGACCTCCCGCAGCTCACCGGCAACATGTCGGCCGAGGATCTGATCGGGAACTACGGCGACAACCACGGAGAGCGCGACGACTACACCTGCTCGGACGGCATCGACAACGACGCCGACGGTCGGGTCGACTGTCAGGACTTCGGCTGCCGCTTCGACCCGCAGGTCACCGTCTGCACCTCCAGCCCCGGCTACCGCTTCGGCGTCGTCGCGGGCGTCGGCTTCACCTACGACTTCGAAGCCGACCGCGACATCCGCACCGCGGGCGACGTGAACTTCACGCGCCTCCAGATGCGTGTCCTCGGTCAGATCCCCTTCATCGAGAACAGCTTCTTCCTCATCAACTTCCGCGGTGAGAAGTCGTTCCGCATGACCTTCGCGACCTTCCAGGTCCCGATCGGCGACCGTGGTCACTTCGTCGCGTTGAACAGCGGCTCTGGCACCCTCTCCAACGCGCTCATCATCAGCGCGGCCAAGCAGCCGCTCCTCGACCCCGCGTTCTACCTCGTGAACGCCTTCGAGCAGGGCAACGGCGCGGTGCTCGAGGTCGGCGGTCCGCTCGTCCCGAGCGGTCGCGTGAACTACCGCGTGTTCGCGGGCGGAGGCGCGGGCTTCTCCAACGGCAACGTCGGCGGCCGCTTCTTCCGGCAGAACAACGAGAACTTCACCTACGTCGCGGGCGCGCAGCTCCAGTTCAACGTCATCGGCCACTTCAGCCGCTTCGACTCGCCGCTCCTCTACACGTCGGTGCCGCTCGGCCTCGGCGTCTGGGCGGGCGCGAAGTTCGATCAGCGCGCGACCGAGCGTTACCCGGCCGCAAACGTCTCGACCTGGTTCCGCTACGGCCGCTTCCTCCTCCGCGCCGAGGCGTACGGCAAGTACGTGCTCGACTTCGGCGGCTCGATGCAGCTCGCGTGGAACGCGCAGATGTCGCTCCTGCTCTGGTCCAAGCGTTTGTTCCTCGCCGCCGACGTCGGGCAGTTCATCGCGGAGGAGTACTCGGATCTCCCGGCCGACTCGGACCTTCGTCCGCAGATCATCCGCGACGAGTTCCGCGTCCGCGCCGCGCTCCACTTCTGGTGGTACCGCAACATCGGCCTGCTCTCGCTCGTGTACGACGAGGCCCACCTCGAAGACGACGGCCGCGTGAACACCCCCGAGACCGAGCGCCAACTCCGCCTCGAGGTGCAGTACCGGTTCTGATCGCGCGAGCGGCTCAGCCCACGAAGACGCCCGGCCACGTGCCGGGCTTTTTCGTGGGCTGCAAGACTCCCGGATGCGTGTGTGAAGCTCGGGGCGCCTGGATGGTGGCGACGCTCGAGGGACGTTCGTCCGTGAAGGGTACCGGGAGAGATGCGGATGATGGATGAGAATCGTTCCGAATCCGGTGTCGCCGACCTGCATGTTCGTGTCGGCCATGCGCTCGACTGCGTGGGGGCCTCGGAATCAGGGAGGAAGCTCGTCGAGTTGGTCCGCAGAGCCGAGTCGTCGGATGGGCTCGTCGGGTTCGAGGAGTGGGAAGAGGCGGTCGGTGATGTAGCGACGTCTTCGTTCTCGGTGGATCAGTTGGCTCGGTTCGTCCTGCTGCTCTCAGGACTCGTGCCGAGTGAGCTTCTGCGAGACGTGTTGCAGGAGCGTGAGGGGGTATGGCGACGTTGTGCGGAGATTCTGGTCATGGATCCGAAGCTCGATGCGTGTCGAATCCTTCGTCATGACTTGTCGTGCTCGTACTGGTACTGGGAGGTTCTGTCTTCGTTCGACCGAGGTGGAGCTCGGTCGGTCATCGAGCTCATCGAGGGCGAAGCGTTCTTCCAGTCGGAGATGGGGGTCTCCATCGCGCAGAACGTGCTCCTCGCGCTCGTGAGGGAGCGGCTTCGTGAACGATGGAGCGAGCTTCGTCAGTTGCAGGCTTCCTTCTCGAAGATGAAGGCGCTGTCCCGCAAGCTGAGCGAGTTGCTCGCGGCGGAGCCGGACGGGGCGTCGTGAATGGCCGGCGACGGGCACGAGGAGTATCCGGGCGCGATGACGCGAACTGTGTCTGTGGATTCTTCTGTGGAGACCTCGTTCACCCAACGAAGATGTTCTTCGGGGAGGAGCAAGCATGAGTGAGGGGCAGCGGGAGTCGTGGCTGCTAGCCGCGGACTCGATTCGAGCGGACGATGCGGCGGGGTTCGGACGCGTCTGTGACGAAGTTCCGCCCGACAGAATCTCGCAGTTGGCCGTGATCGCAGTGCACAACGGATCGACACGGGTGCTGGCGTGGTGGCTCGAACACGGGCTCGAGCCGAACTTGTGCGACAGCGGCGTGGCACTTCTCCAGCGTGCCGCAGGCGCCGGTCAACCCGAGGCGGTTCGACTGCTGCTCGCGGCCGGAGCCACGCTCGATGGTGTGCCGCTGGTGGCCGCGGCCAGCTCCGGGTCGCTGGAGTGCGTTCGGTTGCTCTTGGAGGCCGGAGCCGACATCGAGCTCGGATATCCCGGGTTTCCGTCACCTCTCGGGGCCGCGGAGGCCAAAGGGCATCGAGAGGTCGCACGCTACTTGACGGAACGTGGGGCGACACGTCGCGTGGGGGCGTGACGCGTGTCTCCCTTCGATGCGAGGCTCCTGTCTCGTGGATGAGCGTCTGCGCGCCATGATCGAGGAAGTCCTCCGCGATCCCGAGATGGTTCGGTTGGTCGCGGAGGTGGATCGTTCGCTGCTCGAATGGACGGCGAGCTTGTCGCCCTTCGAGCGTGTGCGGATCGCGAACGAGCGATTGCGCGCGATTCGTCGCTTCCGGCGTGCCGCGGGCGTGGGCTGAAGCTCCGTCGGCCGCTGACCCGGACCGAAACGCTTCAGCGGGTCAGCTTCGCGATCGCTTCCAGCTCTTGGACCGCGACCAAGTTGCGCGGGCGTGCGAGCTCGCGCTTCACGGCGATCAGACGCGGGAGCGAGACGCACGCGAAGCGGACGCCGAAGGCTTCGGCTTCGATGGCGTCGGCGATCACGTCTTCGTAGAGGACGTCGGCGTCACGACCGAGCGAGCCGAGCGCGTCGATGCGGCCTGCCTTCGTGTCCGAGAGGTGATGACGTCGGCGGAGGTCGGCGCGGCGCGCTCCACGCGGCGCACGCTCTCCGCGAAGCGGATCATCTCTTCGAGGGCGAGCAGTCGCTGCTCCACCGTGAGCGCGCGGTTCGCGCGCAGGAGCGCCAGGTCGACGCCGTTTTCGTCTTGGATCTGCGAGAGATCGTGACCGAAGCGGAGGTCTTGGGGCTCGGGCTTCACGTCGTCACGGTAGCACGCGGGAGGCCGCGGACGCGGGGGGCGCCGAGGATGCCGAGGGCGAGCGCGATCGCTTCTGCGGTCGCGAGGTGCGACTCGCGCGCGTCGTGCCGGAGGGCGTAGCCGCGTTCGTGCACGAGCGACTCGGGGAGGGCGACGGTGTCGCGGGTGTGGAGCGTGTGGAGCTTGCGGCGAAGGCGGCGCGCGGGGCGCCACGCGGCGTCGAGGACGAGGAGCGGACGGCCGGCGTCGTCCTCGCGGAGGGTGCGCGAGGCGTCGGGGGTGAGGAGGAGCGCGTCGTCGGGGAGCGTGGGCTCGGGCAGATCACGGCCGACCGGGTGCACCGCGCCGCCGAGGAGCGTCGTCGCGAGCCAGCCGGTGTTGGTGCTCTTGCGGCCCTCCGAGAGGTGCAGGAGCAGATGGATGCGCGAGGGCGAGCGCAGCGCCGGCAAGGTCGCGATCACGTCGCACACACACGCGTCGAGGTGCGTGCGGCAGCGGATGCAGCGCGCGCCGCAGAGGCCTCGAATCGGTCGCTCGCGCATCGCCGCGAGGTAGCACGTGGTTCGGTCACGTGCGCGACGTCGTCTTCGCGACCACGTCGTCCACCCGCCGCCACTGTCGCGCGAGCCACGCCTCGCGCTCCGAACGCTCGCGCGGGATCTCCGCCGCGGGCACGCGCCAGAAGACCACGCGCAGCTCGCGGCCGACCATGTCGCCCGAGAGCAAATCCGCGAAGGTCGCGAATCCCTCGAAGCCGACGTGCGAACCGAAGACCACGTCGACGTCCGGCGCAGCGTCGATCATCGCGAAGAGGCCTCCGGTGCGTGGAGGCAGCGTGTGTCGCAGCGCCTGCGCGCTCTCGAGCTGCGCGCTGCCTCGCGCGGCCAGCTCCGCGAGCGCGCGCGCCTTCTTCGACGGCGTGAAGCGGGTGCCTTCCGGGTAGAGGATGGTTCCGTCGTGCGGGCCGAGGTCGGTGGCGAGCGCGGCGATCGCGCGGAGATCCGCTTCGGTGGGTCGCGCGCGATCGACGAAGTGGTTCGGCAGGCGATGGCCGACCACGTCGAGGCAGGGATCGACGAGCAGCTCCTTCTTGAGCACGTAGCGCAGCGCGATGCCGTGCGGGCGCGTGACGAGCACCGCGGGCAGGAGCGAGTCCGCGAGGCTCGCGTGTCGAAGCGCCAAGATCAGCGGGCCGTGCGCGACGGCATCGTCGCCTTCGACGTGAAGCTTCAGGTCGAGCAGCGCGCGCGCGACTCCGAAGAGGGCGTTCGCCCACCACGCCTGCAGCGCGACGTAGCGCGCGCTGCGCTCGGGCCCGGCGCTCGAGAGGCCGATCGCGAAGGCGCGCGCGAGGCCGATGAGCTCCAGCGTCGTGTACACGAACACGAACACGAACATGCGCGTCTCGACGAAGCGACGGCGTCGGACGAGCCCGATCCCGAAGGTCGCCGCCAAGCCGAGCGGGAAGGTCGCCACGAGCAGCGACCACGCGAGCGAGAGCGCGGAGATCGTGACGAGGCGGCGGCGAAGCATCGGTCACATCTGGGGCCGAGAGGGCCCGTGGTCTACGGGCGCAGAGCAGGGCCACGAGGAAGCGGAAGAGAGTCCGCGCTCGCAGGGTGATTCGTCGGCTGCGGCGCAGAACCTGCGCATGCCGGTCTCGCTCGACGGCGACGGGGAAGTGTCCACGCTCGGCCGGGTGGCATGTCGCGGGATGCAGAACCTGCGCGTGCTGCCTCGAGCCCTCCGAAGCAGCTCGCGAGGGAGTCGCTGCGCGACGAGCGCTCGAGCTGTGTCCGTCAGCCGAGCTTCGCGCGCATGCCGTCCATCGCCTTGCGGCCGAGGCGATCGAAGAGCGGCTTCATCGCCGGCTCCGCGAGGCGCAGCGGGCCCTTCATCGTGAAGTCGGCTTGCCAATGCACCTCCGCGCCGCCTTCGGTCGCGCGCACCGTGATGCGATCGATCGCGATCAGCGTGGGTGTCTCGCCGCGGATCTCGGCCACGCCCGCGCCGCGGTCGAAGCGCATCGTGCGATAGCCCATCGGCACGCGGCGCCCGAGGAAACGCGCGACCACGCGGTAGCGCGCGCCTTCGCTCGGACCGTCGCCTTCGAGCTGCTTCACCTCCACGATGCCGGGATCCCAGCGTGGGAGGTTGCGGAAGTCGGCGAGGTACTCGAGCGCGCGCGCGGCTTCTTCGCGGATCGGGACACGGGCTTCGACACGGATCATTCGGCTGGCTCCTGGTCGGGCGCGCGCACCGACGTGGATGCGGTCGGCGGCTCGTGCGGGATGGAAGGTGGGTCGTGCGTGGTGGGGTCAGCGTGACCTGTGCTCGACGTGGTCGGCCGCTCAACGAAACGCGGTGTCCGGATCGGCGCCGATGCGTTCGCAGAGGGTGCGCCAGAGCTGCGCGCGATCTTCCGGGCGCTCGTGCGTGCGTCGCGAGAGATGCGTCGAGCGCGGCGCACGATCGAAGTAGAAGCGGCCCTCCGGCGACGACGCGGCGGGCGACGCGGCGAGCCAGAGCGCGGTGTCCGCGCCCTCGGCGGCCGTGCGCAGGATCGCCTTGGTGACGCGACGAAAACGCGGCAGCGAGGTCTGCACGCCTGGGGTATCGGCCCAGCCGGGGTGCATCGAGCTCACGCGCCGCGTCGAGCGTTCGTGCAGCAGCTCGGTGAGGACCACCTGCGCGCGTTTGGTGCGCGCGTAGGCCGCGACGCCGTCGAAGGGCTCGGGAGGATCGAAGAGGGTCGGGACGTCGAGCTTCTGCGAGTACATCCCCCCCGACGAGACGTGGATCACGCGCGCGTCCGGGCGGAGGCGGGGCCAGAGCAGGTGCGTGAGCAGGAAGGGGCCGACGAGGTTGGTCGCGGCGGTGAGCTCGAGGCCGTCCGCGGTGCTGGTGCGGGCGTCGGGGAGCACACCCGCGTTGTGCACGAGCACGTCGATGGTGGAGGGCGCGTGGGTCTGCACGTAGCGGCGGATCGATTCGAAGTCGCTCAGATCGATCGGCGCGACGACGAGCTTCCACGCATGCGCACCGTCGATCGCGTCACGCACCGCTTCACCCTTGCCGACGTCGCGACAGAGCATGTGCACCGAGGCCCCACGCTCCGCGAGGCCACGCGCGATCTCGATTCCGAGCCCCGAGCTCGCCCCGGTCACGAGACACGTCCGGCCCGTGAGGTCGACGTCGAGATCCCCGGCCGCGAACCCCTTCGCGTGGCGTCGATACCCCGTTCGGTCGAAGGAGAAGACGATCGAGGCATCGAGGAGCCGGTCGAGCACGGGCCTCGTTGTGGGGCGGTTACCAGCGTTCGGCAATCCACGGGGAGGGAGGGTCGACGTCGTTCCGAGGGTCGGGGACCTCGACGCTCCGACGCACCGTGCGCGCCGTTAGGAGCCCGCGGTCGAAAGCGCGCGCCCTCCGCTGTCGGTTCCTCGGCCCCGCTCGCGCGCACGCGCTACCCTCGCGCGCGTGTCGGCCTTGGCCTTCGATCGCGTGCACGGCGAGCGCCTCGTGAAGCTCTACGGGCGCACGCGCGCGCTCGCGGGCATCGACGTCGCGTTCGCGGCGGGCGAGGTCACGGTGGTCGAAGGCCCGAACGGCTCCGGCAAGTCGACGCTGCTGCACCTGCTCGCGCTCACCGCGAAGCCGACCGATGGAGTGCTCCGCTTCGGCAAGCTCGACGCGACGAAGGACGCACGCACGATCCGTCGACACCTCGGCGTGCTCGCGCACGCGTCGATGCTCTACCCGGATCTGAGCGGACGCGAGAACGTGCGCCTCTACGCCGCGCTCTTCGGCGTGTCCGATCCCAAGGCGCGCGCCGACGCGCTCTTCGACCGTTTCGGCATCGGCCCCTTCGGGGATCGCCCGGTGCGCACCTACTCGCGTGGGCAGCTCCAGCGTGTGGCGCTCGCGCGTGCACTGGTCGCCGATCCGACGTTGCTCCTGCTCGACGAGCCGTCGACGGGGCTCGACGTCGCGGGGGTGGAGCGGCTGGTCGAGGTCGTGAAGGCGGAGCGCGATCGGGGCGCGATCGTGGTGCTGGTCACCCACGACGGAGAGCTCTCGGGCAAGGTCGGC
>JALOQC010000044.1 GCA_025453555.1 Myxococcota bacterium
CACCGCTTCGGACACCGCTTCGGACACCGCTTCGGACACCGCTTCGGACACCGCTTCGGACACCGCTTCGGACACCGCTTCGGACACCGCTTCGGACACGGCTTCGGACACCGCTTCGAGCTCTGGTCCTCTCGCCACACGGCTCGCACCCCACGTGGCCGCGCTCGGCGCACTCTTGACGCCGCCCCTGCTCGCGCAGACCACGCGCGTCGAGGTCTATGGGCTCGCGCTCGTCCTCTCCCTCGTGTCGATGCGCGCGCTCCTGGCGTGGTGGGAGACGCCTCGCGTCCGCTCCTTGCTCGTCGGTGCTTTCGCCGCCGGCCTGGCCGCTGCGGTGCATCCTCCCCACGGCCTCGCGCTCATCGCGCTGGGATTCGTCTTCGCGCTCGCTCGCTGGCGCAACCTCCGCCCGCGCGCGTTGGTCGGCGCCGCCTGTGTGTTCCTCCTCGCGGCGCTCGGCCTCGTCCACCTCCCGCTGCGCGCGCTCGCCGGAGCGCCGATGTGGGGGCAGCCCACGACTTGGGCGAGCTTCGTCGACTACGTCACCGCGCGTGCGTACGCCCAAAACGTCGGCGTCGCGAGCGACCACGCGCTTTGGGACCAGACGGGCGCGGTCGTCCTCTTCCTCGCGAGCCTCGCTCCCGTCGCGCTCCTGAGCGCGCTCGTCGCGCGCCGCTGGGTGCTCCTCCTCGGCGTGCTCGCGACGACCAGCGCCGCGATGCTCCAGCCGCTCGACCCCGCGATCCCCGACATGGTCGCGTACCTCGGTCCCGCGGTGGTCCTGCTCATTGCCGTCGGCGCCGCGTCGCTCACGCGCCTGTCCCTGCGCACGCCGCTCGCCGTCGCGAGCCTCCTGGCCCTCGTGGTCCCCGGCTTCGCGATCCCCCGCGTCCTCGCCGACCTCGACGCCCATCATCCCGAGCTCGAGACCCTCGCCGCCATCTACCTCGAGTCACCGACACCACGGTCGGTGGTCGTCGTCGACACCGACTTCGTCGCGGCCGCGTGGATGGAAGCACGCGCGATCGAAGGCGCCCGCCCGGACACGCTGCTCGTGATCAGCGGCCTCATCACCTCGTCTTGGCATTGGGACACGTTCGCCAAACACCCCGTCTTCGACGGCACCCCAATCCGAGGCCCGGGTGACGACCCGCGCGAAGCCTTCCTCCTCGGCGTCGGAATCCGTGCGAAAGACCAAGTCGACCTCGTGAGCGAGCTCGAGCGCTGGGGTCTCCCGGGAGCGCGTGGCCCCTACGCGCAGAACCGACCCACGCTCCGTATCGGACGAGACTGGCTGCCGAAGCTGGCGATGGACGCGTGGCCAGTGGAGGGCGATGGGGCCGTCGCGGCCGTGGTTCGCCACGCGGTCGCTAGACACGCTCTCCGCCTCGCCGAACGGGCGCTCCCCGGCCCAGCGTTGGTGACGTGGTCGTCGATCGACGCAAACATCTCTCGGAGCCCCGCGGGCCTTGGACCGCTCCCCATCTGGATCGACGACTCGACGACCTTTCTGGTCGGTTCCGCGGACGCGCGACGGCTGAGCAGCGTGCTTTTGGTGCGCGCAGGGCTCACCAACGAAGCCCGCATCTTGCTCCATGGCGATCTCGACCCGCTCACGATCATCCAAACACGAGAGAACCTCGTCTCCGCCCCCTGACGCTCAGTCGAGCAACGGCCGCCGAGAGGCCATCAACGACTCCGCGCGCGACCGGGCGGCGAGCGCTTCGGTGTGGTTTCCGGCACGAGCGAGCACTTCTGCGGCGAGCAGCTGCGCGGCGGCCGATCTCGGCACTCGAACAGCGTGTTCGAGGATCTCGCGTTCGAGCTCAGGTGTCCGCGCATCGAGCCGCGGCAGGACCGTCGACGGCCGAAGCTCGCGGTACCCCGCTGGCTCGAGAGACCGGTCGTTGCGGACGCGAACCACACCCACGTCATCCCAGTAGATGATTCGCCAGTTTGGATCGGTATCCAGAAAGGCAAAGCTCGGATCGTCAAACCCGTTCCATCGATGTGCTACCCAAGTGATCTCGCGCTCTGACACCACCCGTTGGAATACAACGGGATCTGTTGGTGCAAGAAACGCATCGAGACAGAGCTCATTCGAGAACACCGTATCGTAGCGTCCATCCACGAATGTCCGCAGGGGTTCCTCGCCGGTATCCTCCCCGCCGGGTCCGAGTCGAAACAGGAGATAGCCGCCGAAGTCGACGGGATTGAGCACGTTTCCACGGGGGCGTCCACGAGCGAGGAAGTCGACGAGGTCGACGGGAACGCGACTGTCGACCACGCCGAGCCGGACGTACGCGGGAGAGAACCTCGACGCATAGGAGTAGACGAGGCTCGCGACCGCGAGCGCGCACACCGAGAGCGAACGGACCGATGGGCGAACGCGCGTCAGCTTCGAGAGCGCGACGTCGAGTCCGCGTGCAGCGTCGGGGACCAGCGCGAGCGCCAGGAAAGGCGTCAAACGCGCGCCACGCCATGCCAGGAACCCCGTTCCGAGAGCGATCCACAATCCGGCGTCGAATGGCCGAGCACGCCGCCCGAAGAGGAACAGAGCGACGAGCGGAATGAGCGTGAAGTGGCGTGTCGTGAGTGACTCGAGAGACATGGGCTGCCACTCGGCGACGAAGTCGCGCAGCGAGCTCCGCCCGACGACGTCGAACGCCGACGTGAGGTACGCGGTCCCGTAAGGATTGATGCAGAGGCTGCCGACCGCGAGAAGCGCAAGCAGCCCTGCGCGCGAAACGGTCACTCGGTTGCGAAGCACCAGTCCGTGGAACGCCACCGCTCCCAGAGTCGCGACGCCGAGCAACCCACCTCGGTGTAGGTTCGCCCACGCGACGAACACCACGAACGTAGCCGCCGTGAGACCACGGCTGGGCAGAGGGGTTGACTCGAGCTCCAAGCGCGCGACGAGGCGAAGGCTCAGCGCAAATCCGAGATACGAGAAGATCTGCGGCTTCGCGGCGAGCGCGGGGTGACTTGCGACGACCGCGAGGATCACGGTGGCCACCGTGGCGGGGTCGGATGCTTTACGCCGCGCGCCTCGATAGCTCACGAGGGCGATCACCGTGACCAGCAGCGCGTGGAGGAGCACGAGCCCCGGTTCTCCAGCGACCTTCCAAGCGCCGAAGTCGATCACTTGCGCGAGCCATTCGGCGTAGCGCACAGGACCCTGCGAGGTGTACGCGAACGGATCCGTGCGAATCCACTCGAGGTGTTCGACGACGTGACGCCCCGACGCGACGTGCCACCAGATGTCGCCGCCTCCGAGTCCGAAGAGCATGCTCCCGAAGACGACCACGGAGAGCGGAACGGCGAAACGTGCGCTCACGGCGGCTGGCTTCAATCCGAGCTGACCGGACGGGGAGAACGTACGAGAACGAAGAAGTCGATCGGTAGCCAGGGGTACTGGCGCGATGCGTCCTCGAGAAGCTCTCGCTCGGCCGCGCGCAGCGCCTCCAGCCGGGCGTCCGCCCGCATCTGCTCCAGCCGCGCCTCGATCTGCGCGCGAAGCTCCTCGTCCTGCGTCATCGCGTGCATCTCGGCGAGGTGGTGAATCGCGCGGTCCATCTGCCCGAGGGCTTCGAGCTGGGTGGCATTCGTGAGGGCCAACCAAGCCGGGCCCCCACCCAGACGCGCGGCCAGCACCATGTGCTCGGCGCCAATCTCACGGAACCGCTTCTTCTCTTCGACGTCTTGGGTGAACGAGGGGAGCTCGTACGACCACGCCGCCGCGCGTTGCCAGGCGATCTCGGGATCGTCGGGGAACCGCGTCGCTGCGTGGTCGAGATACGAGACCGCTCGCACCGCATCGTCCAACGTTGGGGAGACTGGGCGGTACAGCCCCATCGTGGCCCCCCACGAGTAGGCGCGTCGAAAGTCGGGGTCCAACGCGACGATCGTGTCGGCGTAACGAAAGACGTGCTGCAGGGCTCCGCGGTGCTCGAACTCGTTCCCGATGTAGACCAGACCTTTCATCCACGCGAGATCTGCCGCCGCCTCCCGATGCCCGAACGAGAGTACCTGCAGCATGTCGGGGGGCGGAAGGTAGTACAGGTCTTCATAGGTCTTGGTGCTCAGCACGTGGGTCATCGATGGGCCGCGCAGGGACACGACGGCGACCAGCGCGACCACGACGACCAAGACGAAACCGAACGGGCGGAGCATGGGCGTTCGGAGATTCTCACATCGGAGGCGCCAAACGAGAAAGGGGCCCGGAGGCCCCTTGGCTAGGCTCGTTCTCGGTTCACTCGAGCTCGAGGTTCAAGAAGATCTCCGCGTTGCGGTACAGCGTGTTGCCCTGGTCGAGACCGACCGAAAGCTCGAACGTGCTGATGCTCATGTCGTTGTCGATGTCACCGTTCGCGGCGAACGTGTACACCGAGTCGTTGACCATCGCCGAGTCGCCGCACGTGACGCCGGGGTTGATCACGGTGCCGCCCATGCCGGCCGAGACGACTGCGTACTGGTAGTACAGGGGATCCGAGGCCTGCCAGCTCAGAGCGGCGAAGCCGAGCTCCGTGGCGGAGGTGGGCTCAGCCGGCCAGGTCAGGGTGTGCTTCTGGTCGCTGACCATCGCGCCGACCGCCGACGTATCGATCGTCGGGGTGTAGCAGCGAGTCGAGTTCGAGGTGCCAGTGCCACGGGCGATGACGCCGCGGGCGGCGGTGCCGCGCTGGTAGAGCGACGCCGAGCCTTCGAACAGGGCCTTCAAGTTCGCGGGGGCCTCGGACGTCTTGGAGCGCTTCACGTAGTTGATGAACGCCGGGATCGCGATGGCGGCGAGGATGCCGATGATGGCGACGACGATCATGAGCTCGATGAGGGTGAAGCCCTCCTTCTTCTTCAGCAGCTTGTTCATTCGGACGAACTCCTTGCGCCGAGGGTTGACCGGCGTCGCGACGGGGTGAGCAGAGAGCGTGCCAGCTGATTTTTGCGAGAGTTTTTATGGTGGTGACGAAGTTCGTCACTGCTCCGCCGACCGCGAGTGACGACCTACGTCACTCCCAGCCCTGGGTGTTGCTCGCCCAAACGCCCTCGCGGTGCGAGGTGATGTCGAAGCAGATGAAGTTGCCGTCGCCGTCGAGGTCTCCGACCGCCTGCGCCACGAACCAAAACTCGGTGTCGATCACCCCGGCCGCAGAGCTGCCGCAGCCCGTCAAGCCACCCGGCACGGCTTGACCAGGAAGCCCCGCGACGGTGTCGAACTGGAAGCGCACCGCGTTGTCTGGTGCGGCGCCTAGTTGCTGCCAGGGCCCAGGGCTCGCCCATCCAAACTGGGCGCCTCCGCTCGGAACCGTCGCCGGATGCGGTGTCGCGACGTTCGCGTATTGATTGAACTCCGCGCGGTATGACTCCTGGCGTTGTTTGATCTCCGCGAGGAAGGTCGTCGCTTCGGTCGTGCGGCTGCGATGCACGTACGCAGTGAACGAAGGAATGGCGATCGCGGCGAGAATTCCGACGATCGCGACGGTGATCATCAGCTCGATGAGGGTGAACCCACTCTGGCTTCTTCGACTACGCATCTGGGCTCCTTCGATCGGGCGAGGTTCAGGGTACCACGGGCGCCGGAGGCAAGTCGTGCGCCGGGCGGGGCGCGCGCTGCAGCAAGAGGACATTGTCGCAGCTCATCGCGTCGAAAGCGTCGAGCTCGTCACCGAGCATCGCGGCGGGGTCTTGGATCGGGATGGTGAGGATCGTGTCGTAATCGCGCGCTCGGTTGGGTGTGTAGAGCATGGGAAGCGCGTGGAGGAGCATGGTGTCCCGATCGGGCAGTCGCGCGGGGTCGCGAGCGCGGAGCGGATGAGCTCCGGTATGGAAGGTCTCGTGAAACGGGACGCCACCACGCCGAGCTGCCACGAGGAGGCCCACGTGATCCAAGACGGGTTGTGCGTAGCCCTCCGGTGGCGACCGTCCCACCAAGGTCAACGTTCGACCCGGGTCGCGCATCTCGTCGATCACGGTTGCGACGCACTCGGTCCTTCGAGAGAAGTCGTATCCAGAGACGGCTGTGACTGCACTCGAGGCGAACGCAAAGACGCACCCAAGGGTGAGCGCGAGGCGGCTCGCGCGAGAGGAAACGATGGGGAGGGTCGCGATCGAGAACACGGTCGCGAGCACCGAGAACCGGAGGGGCAAGAAGTAAGCACGCGGCGATGCGAGCACGCAGCACAGGAGGGCGCCCGCGGCCGCGAGTCCGTACCGCAGCTCTCGATGCGTCCACGCATCGCGCTCTCGGGCGGAGAGTCCGAGCTGAATCACGAGCGCACCCCAAGTCGCGTAGGCAAAAGGGGCCGAGAGGTCCGTGAGCCCGTAGGCGGCCGAGTCGGTCACGACGGATGCGGCGCGGGCCAGCGAGGGCTCGAGGGGCGACGTCACCTGGGCGTCGAGCGCTTCCATGTACGGCGTGGACTGGAACGTCAGCCGGTACGCGAGCAGCAGCCCCGCCGATACGAGCGCGCCCAGCGCTGGGATGACGAGCAGGCGCCGGGGGACGTCGCGGTGCACGAGCACGAAGCAGAGCGCGACCACGCCCGCGAGCCACACGAACGCGTGGGCGTAGTAGAGCACGAGGAAACCGAGCGCGAGCGCGACGGCTTCACGTGGTCGTGGAAACGTGGCGAGGCGCTCGGCGATCCCGAGCCACACCGCCAAGACCGGCAGACCCGCGACGAGCCCGACGAAGCCCCAGGCTGGCATGGCGCCGAAGACGACGAGGACGGAGTACGCGCCGTGAAGTGGACGGGCACCTCGCGCCGAGAGCCAGAACCCAAACGCCAGCGGGGTGAGCGCGAGGTAGAGCGCGAGCGTGAGCCGTGTGGCCGTGTATGGGTCCACGAAGGCGGTGAGCGGGATGGCGGTCGCGTGGAAGAGCCAATAGGGAGCGAGGGGATTGGCCTCGACCCCGAGCGCGTCGCGTTGCGGCTCGGGGTAGTCGACCATCAGCGCGAGAAGGCGCGCGTGGGAGGGCAGGTCGACCGACGGAACTCGCTCGGGCAACGCGACCGCGAGGAAGATCGCGAGCGCGAGGAAGCCGAGCGTGACCCAGTCCTTGCGTGAGTGTCCGGACGCGATGCGCGGAACGTACCACCGAGCGGCGCGGCTCGTCGTCGGCTTTCGCGTGCCGCCAACGCCTCAGCGCCCGCTGCGGCCGAGCTCCTCGCGTGCGCGCGCGAGCGTGCTCTCCGGAACGTGCTCGGCGGCTTGGTCGAGGGTCGCGAGGCCGGCTCGTGGGTCCAGCGCAGCGCGATATCGGGCGAGGTTGATCCACGCGGTCACGCGTGTCGGCTCGAGCCTCGTCGCGAGCTCCGTCATCGAGATCGCCTCTTCGAGATGTCCGGTGCGCGCGGCGACGACGGCGAGGTTGACCCAACCGACCGCGCGCTCGGGGGACGCCACGACGCTGCGGGCGAACGCGTCGCGAGTGGCCTCGAGGTCCTCGTCGCGAAGGTGGCTTCGCCCCAACGCTTCGTAGCCGCGGGCGATGATGTCGCGTCCACGCCGCGAAGATGCGGCGCGCGCGTGGAAAAAGGTCGACCAGGCTTGGTTGACGTTTGGGTGCGTCGTGGTGAGGCCGCAGGTCAGCGGCGCAGTGGCGCGAAGGCGGTCTCGGAAGGGAATGGCGGCTTCGTCTTCGAACCGTACGGGTCGCGTGCTCGAAGCCACTCGGGCGAGGGTGCGCTGCGCGAGCTCGGCGCGTGCGCTGCCCGTTTCGGGGCGGGTCACGTCTGGGCCGAGCTCGGAGAGCTTGGCGCGTTCGCGTGGCTCCCACAGGTGCTGCGCGACGAGCACCGCGACGTCGGGGCGCTCTCCCACCGCGTAGCGTGCGAAGAGAGCCGACGCGCACGCATCGTCCGACGCACAGACGTAGACGCTTCGAGGCGGCAACACTGCGAGCACGCCGCCGCCTCCGAGCGTCGAGTCGCTGCCGATGGGATCGATGTCGGTGTGGACCGCAGAGAACATGACGCCGAGCGCGAGCGCCACCGCGCCGGCGAGGGCGGTGAGCCGACGCGGTGGTTGGAGCGGCAGCGCCGCCTCCACGCCGACCCCGGCGAGCGCTGCGAGCATCGCGCCCGCGAGGTGTCCGACTTGTCGATCCACGATGCCCATGGGGTTCACGAAGAATGCGTAGGCCACGTCGAGCACGAGGAGGAGGATCGGAACGACGAGCCGCGCTCGCTCACGCGTGACGGCAATGGCTGCGAGTGGAAGGCACCACGCGAGCTCGACGAGCTGTCGGAAGAAGGGGCGAGGATCGGTCTCGGTGTCGGCGAACGCGGTGCGAATGCGGCCAGCCGACAGGTGCTCCCACACCCGTTCGGGTGTCTGCGGGTCACCCCAATCGAACGCAGCATCGGCTGCACTACGGAGCGGGAGGTAGGCGATGCCGAGGGCGACGACGAGCGCGCCGAGCACGCCCGCCGCGAGCCATCCACGAGTCGTCGCCGCTCGAGGTCGTGCGACGAGGGTCGCGACGAGCACCGTCGAGCACGCGAGCCATGCCGTGACGTGCGCGCCGATCGCCAAGCCGGCGATCGCGACGAGCACGGGGACGCGAGGGCGCTCACTCAGGTGCTCGCGCAGCGCAGCGAGGGAGAGCAAGAGCGACGTCGAGTAGACCTCGATGAGCGTGGCGGTTCCGAGGAACGTCGCGAAGGTTCCCAGCGCGGCGACTGCGACGAAGCCTCCGACGGCGTGTTGACGCTGCGACACACGCTCGACGACGTCGAAGAGCAGCACCAACGCCACTGCGGACGCGAACGCGACGCCGAGCGACATGCGAAACGCCGCGGAGCCGATCGGCAGCCACGTCCACGCGTGGAGCCAAAGCATGTCCAACGAGAAACCTGTCGGATGCGCGATGCCGAGCTGCCACGCGGCTCCACCGAGCTCTCCCGAGTCGCGAAATGCGACGTCGGGAGCAAGGAGCGCGGCAAGGCCGATCCAAGCTGTGGCGAAGATCGCGGCGCGCACGTTCGGAGCGTATTCGGAACGAGTCTGCACGACCGATCAATCGTCGCCTTCGTCGCCCTCGTCGCCCCCGAGCCCGTACTTCGCGAGGCGATACCGGTAGCTCCGGAAGGTCATGCCGAGCAGTTTCGCCGCGCGCTTTCGGACGCCGCCCTGTTGAGCCAGCGCTAGGAGCAGGACCTTCTTCTCGATCTCCGCGAGATGCGCGTCGAGGTCGAAGCCTTCGGGGAGATCGGCGGGCAACGCATGGGAGACGGAAGGCACGTCGACCGGGCGGGCGCCGAGGTCTTCGGGGTCGATGCTCGGACCGGGACTCAGGGCGACCGCGCGCTCGACCACGTTCTCGAGCTCGCGGACGTTGCCGGGGAAGGGCTGGGCGGCGAGCCAGCGGAGGCTCTCGTCGGAGAAGCGGAGCGTTCGGTGCTGGTAGGCGCAGTGCTTCTGCAAGAGGTGCTCGGCGAGGGGGCGGATGTCTTCCGGGCGCTCGCGTAGCGGCGGCAGCAAGAGCCGGATGACGTTGAGACGGTAGAAGAGGTCTTCGCGGAACCGCCCTTCCTTCACCTCGCGCTCGAGGTCGCGGTTGGTCGCGGCCACCACGCGGACGTCGATCGGGATCTCCTTCTCGCCGCCGACGGGACGCACCTTTCGCTCTTGGAGCGTGCGCAGGAGCTTCACTTGGAGCGGCAGCGGGAGCTCGCCGATCTCGTCGAGGAAGATCGTGCCTCCGTCGGCCGCGCGGAAGAGTCCGTCCTTCTTGCCCGCCGCGCCCGTGAAGGCTCCTTTCTCGTGGCCGAAGAGCTCGCTCTCCATGAGCTGCTCGGGCAGCGCGCCGCAGTTGACGGTGACGAAGCCTTTGTCCTTGCGGTTGCTCTGCGTGTGGAGCGCGCGCGCGACGAGCTCCTTGCCGGTGCCGCTCTCGCCCGTGATGAGCACGCTCGTCGGCGCGTCCGCCGCGCGCGCGATCAAGGCGCGCAGACGATCCATGCCCGCGCTGACGCCGATGAGCCCGGTGTCCTTGCCGCTGACGCGGTCGCGCAGGACACGGTTCTCCGCGACGATCGCGCGCTTCTCGAGCGCCTTGTCGAGGGTCGCGAGGAGCACGTCGTTCTTGAACGGCTTCTCGAGGAAGTCGTACGCGCCGAGGCGCATCGCTTCGACCGCGCGCTCGGTGGCTGCGAAGGCGGTGATGACCACGACCTGGGTGGTCTCGCTGCGTTCGCGTGCGGCGGCGAGCACGTCGAAGCCGGAGCCGTCGGGCATCATCAAGTCCGTCACGACCGCGTCGTAGGGCTCGTCGCTCTTCAAGCGCGCGAGCGCCTCGCGCACGCCTTCGACCGCGGTGACGTCGTGACCCGCGCGGCGCAGCAGCACGCGCAACATCTCGCGCAGACCGCGCTCGTCGTCGCAGACGAGGATGCGAGTGGAGGAGGCGTTCGTCACCGCGACGCAGTGTCCGACGAAACGGGCGCGGGTTGAAGCGAGTCCGTCTCGGGACTGTTGCGGTCCGAGTCGGAGGCGGAGGCCGTGTCGGAGCCAGTGTCGTCGGAGTCAGAGTCGGTGACAGTGTCGGAGTCGGTGACGGTGTCGGAGTCGGTGACGGTGTCGGAGTCGGAGCCCGTGTCGGAACCGGAGACGTCGCCCCGACTTGTGCGGCGTCGTTCGGAGCTCTGCGTCGATGCGGCGGTCGCGCGCAGCCGTCGGTACGCCACGAGCCGCGCTTGGTAGGGGCGCGGATCGTCGGCGACCTCGACCGCGCGGGCGAACGCGGCTTCGGCTTCGTCGTAGCGGCGGAGCTCGTGGAGCAAGATGCCGCGGCCGACGTGGGCAGCGGCGAACCGACGATCGGTCTGCAGCACCGCGTCGTAGATCGCGAGCGCGTCCTCGTAGCGGCGCGCGTTGACGAGGAGCGCAGCGAGGGGGAGCTGGAGCGTACGCTCGTTCGGTCGGTGGCGGAGGCCTTCGCGGAACGCGGACTCCGCGCCCGCGCGATCGCCGAGCTGATGGCGAGCGAGGCCGAGCGCCTTCCAGGTCTCGGCGTGGGTGGGCTCGAGCGCACACGCGCGCGCGAGGGGATCGAGCGCGGCGTCGGCTTGGTTCCAGCGGAGCAGGCGGGTGCCGAGGACGCGGTGGGCGTAGGCGCTCTCGGGGGCGATCTCGATCGCGCGGCCGTACGCGCGCAGCGCGGCGTCGTAGTCACGCTGGAGCTCGTGGGTGAAGGCGATCTCGACGACGGGGCGCGGATCGTTCGGGCGGAGCGCGGCGAGGCGCGCGAACGCGGCGCGCGCGCGCTCGGGGCGATCCGCGAGGAGCTCGGCGCGCGCGAGCTCGAGCCAGCGCGAGCCCTTCTGCGGTTCTTCCGCTGCGGCACGGGCGAAGCGCTCCGCGGCTTCGTCGAAGCGGCCTTCGGACATCGCGCGCCGACCGAGGCGGACGTCGCGGGGAGAGCACGCGACGACGAGCGCGAGGAGGGCGAAGAGCGCGACGCGCTGCAGCGGAGTCCGAGACGGAGGCGGAGTCCGAGACGGAGTCCGAGACGGTGACGGAGTCCGAGACGGTGACGGAGTCCGAGACGGTGACGGAGCTCGAGACGGTGACGGAGCTCGAGTCGGTGACGGAGCTCGAGTCGGTGACGGAGCTCGAGTCGGTGACGGAGCTCGAGTCGGTGACGCGCTCGGCGCCTTGCGCGCTTGACGGCCTCCGTCGCGCCGCGAATGCTCGCGCGCATGGAACGAAGCACCCTCGCGCGCATCTTGACGCAGGCCACCGGCGTGAAAGGCGACGCCGAAACCTGGGAGACCGAAGAGGGGCATCGGCTGACGTTCTACATCGGCCAAGCGGGGCAGGCGATGGTCGTCGCGAACGTCGCGAAGGTGCGCTTCGACGAGGGGTTCGTGCAGCTCTCGCGTCCGGGCCGCGACGGTGACCTCTTCATCACCTACGAGCTGGTGCACGGGCTCAGCGTGGTGCTCCCCGAGGAGAAGTCGGGGCGGCGCGCCGGCTTCCTCTGACGCTCACGCGATGGTCTCGTGAGGCCGCGTCTCGCGAGAGCGTGAGAGCGCGTCTCGTAGCGTGAGAGCGCGCGTCTCGTGAGAGCGCGCTTCGTCCGCGGATCGAGCGAGCTCAGAGGCGGATCAAGCACGCGCCCCAGTGCAGGCCGCTGCCGAGCGCGAAGAGGCACGCGAGCTGACCTTCGCGGACCTTGCCGTCGCGGCGGAGCTCGTCGAGCAGGATGCCGATGGTGGCGGCGCTGGTGTTGCCGAAGCGTTCGATGTTCGAGGGCACCTTCGCCTCCGGCACGCCGAGCGCCTGGCGTACCGCGCCGTTGATGCGGTCGTTGGCCTGGTGCGCGAGGAACCAGTCGATGTCGTCGAGCGTGACGCCGTGGGTCTCGCAGACCGAACGTACGGTGCGGCTCAGCTCGGTCACCGCGGTCTTCATCAGGTCTTGGCCCTGCATCCGCGGGATGTGCTCCTCGCGGTGGAACATCTCGGGCGTGAAGTAGGGGCGGCTCCGAAACCCGCCGCTGGGGATGAAGATGCGATCGTAGAGGCGACCGTCGGAGTGCAGCTCGGCGCCGAGGAATCCGCGGCCCTCGGGGGCCTTGCGCAGCACCATCGCCGCCGCGCCGTCGCCGAAGAGCACCGCCAGCCCGCGGTGGCGGTTGCCGCGCGCCATCGCCTCTTCGGTCACCGGCCGATCGACCTCGCCGTAGAGGACGTCCCAGTCGTCCCAGGGCATGAAGCCCGCGTGCGCGTCCGCGCCGACGAAGAGGATCGTCTTGGCCGCGCCGGTCTCGATGAGGCCGTTGGCGACCTGGAGCGCGTACGGGACCGCCGCGCACTGCTGGCGGATGTCGAGCGCGGGCACGCGCGGGATGCCGAGCTTCGCGCCGAGCAAACCGCCGGAGCCGGGGAAGATGAACTCCGGCGTCATCGTCGCGAACACGATGAAGTCGACGTCCTCCGGCTCGAGGCCGGCGTCCTTGAGCGCGCGGCGCGACGCGACGAGGCCGAGGTCGCTCACGCCTTCGCCTTCGGTGACGAAGTGGCGCTGACCGATGCCGGTGCGCGGACGGATCCAGGCGTCGCTGGTGTCCATCACGCGCGAGAGCTGGTCGTTGGTGACGGGCTGTCCGGGGACGTGGTGGCCGGTGCCGACGATGGTGATGCCCATGCGGCGCGGCGTAGCAGGCTTCCGCGCGGCGGCACTGACGCGGCGCGTCGTGCGCGTGACGCATGATGCGTGGCGCGCGACGTTCGTCCTCGTCGACGTGAACCGAGACGACACCTTCGCGAATCGCGTCGCTCGCCGTGCGAACGATCCGCGCGATCGTGCTCGCGCATGCGATCACTCGCGCTCGAGCTCTTCCTTCGGCACGAAGGTCCCGTTCGAGCGGTCCTTCACCACGCCCGGGAAACGCAGCAGGCGGTTGTGCATCGCGACGTAGACACCCGGGCTCGCGACCTGCACCGCGAGCAGCGCCTCGGTGAGGTTCTGCATCGCGTCGGTGTTGCGGAGCGCGAAGGGCCGCATCGCGCCGGTGAGCACGATGGGCACCGGCGGCTCCGGCAAGAGCGCGTGGATCGCCTCGCCGCTCACCGCGAGCCGATCGGTGCCGTGCACGATCACGACGCCGTCGTGCGACGACGCCATCACGTCCGCCGTGCGCGCGATGAGCGCGTGATCGTCGGGCGTCATCTCGAGGCTGTCTTTGTTCATGAGCGGTACGCGCGTGATCACCACGCCGCGCAGCTCCAGGCTCGCGAGCATCACGTCGAGGTTCGACACCGCATTGATGAGCACGCCGTGCAGCTCGTCGTAGGTCTTCTCGATCGTGCCGCCGGTGGTGACGAGGGCGATGCGCTTCTTGGTCGAGGCCACGGGCGCAGAGGTAGCATGACCGGCGCTCGTTCGAGACCGCTCGTTGCCGTGGGCGCCGGAGGGCCTTAGCCTTTTCAGTCGATGAGCGACCAACGCAGCCTCGCACCTTCGGACCCGGTGTCTGCGGACTTCGCGTCCTTCGTGAGCCGGAGGCGCGAGGCGGTGCGCGGCGGCGGGACGGAGGAGGGGACGCGCTACGCGTTCGGCGCCGACCTGCAGATGCTGCGCACGATGCGGCGGATGAAGCCGCTCGAGATGTTCGTGGGGACCGCAGTGCGCGCGATGGGGCAGTTCCTCGCGTCGCAGAACCTCGGGACGATGGTGCGGGTGGGGCCGACGCAGAGCCCACGCATCTACCGCATCGCGCGCGAGTGCGCGGACGCGCTCGGGGTCGCGGTGCCGACGCTCTACGTGGCCAACAGCCCCGTGATGAACGCGTACACGTACGGAACCGACGACGACTCGTTCATCGTGGTGCACGCGAAGCTGATCGACGACTTCACGGACGAAGAGCTGAAGTTCGTGATCGGCCACGAGATGGGTCACATCCAGAACCGTCACGTGGTCTACCTGACCGCGATGCGGATGCTGACGAGCGGCTTCGCGCAGCTCATCCGCTTCATGCTCGAGCCGGTGCTGCTCACGTGGGCGCGGCGCGCCGAGATCACCTGCGACCGCGCGGGGCTGCTCTGCTGCGGCGACGTCGACGTCGCGACGCGCACGTTCCTGAAGATGGCGTGCGGTTCGACCAAGCTCTACGACGAGCTCAACGTCGAGGCGTACCTCGATCAGCTCGAAGCGAACCAAGAGAGCGCGGGGCGCTTCTCGGAGCTCTTCGCGTCGCACCCGTACCACCCCAAGCGCATCCGCTCGCTGCAGCTCTTCGCGGAGAGCGAGCTCTACCGCAAGTGCCTCGGGCTCCCGGGCGGGATGACGATGGAAGAGGTCGACCGCCGCACGCTGGAGATCGTGCAGGTGATGAAGGGCAAGAGCGTGCCACAGCTCGCGCCTGGCGAATGAACGTGCGCGTCGTCGATGGCGAGCGACGGACGTGACGCTGCGTGGGAATCGAAGAGGCGCCGCAACGTTCTTCTCCTGTGGTTTCTTCGCGGCCACGCGTCGGTCACCGGGCACCGAGTGCACCGGGCACCACGACCGCACCGCGAAGCTCGTGAGCACGGAGTCACGGAGTCGCGGAGACATACGAACGTTTTCGAGCGCTTCCCTCGACGGGTCGATGCTCGGTAGGCTCGCGGCGCGCGTCACGGACGCAGCGGAGGGAACGTGATCGACTACGGTGATCTCAAGATCCAGGTCCTCGGGGGGCTCCGCGAGGTCGCGCGCCTCGCGGAAGAGAGCGGCGCCAAGAGCCTCGCGCGAGGCCTCCGCGAGGACCGCATCGCGCGGCTCGAGGACGAGCGCTTCCACCTCGTCGTGCTCGGCGAGTTCAACCACGGCAAGACGACGTTCGTGAACGCGCTGCTCGGCGCGTCGGTGCTGCCGATGGGCGTGACGCCGACGACCGCGGTGATCCACCGCATCCAATACGGTGCCGAGCAGGCCGCGAAGGCGTTCGGCGAGGACGGGCTGGTGAAGTCGGTGCCCTTCGACGCGCTCGGCGACTACGAGGTCGACGGCAAGGCGCTCGCCGACGCGGTGCAGCACCTCGACGTGTTCTTTCCGGCCGAGTTCCTCAAGGACGGCGTGGTGCTGGTGGACACCCCCGGCGTCAACGACCTGAACGAGGCGCGCGCCGAGATCACCTACGGGTACATTCCGCGCTCGGACGCCATCCTGTTCCTGCTCGATGCCGGGCAGATCCTGAAGGAGAGCGAGCGTCAGTTCGTCGCGAACAAGCTGCTCGCTCAGTCGCGGGACAAGGTGATCTTCATCGTCAACAAGATGGACCTCCTCGACGACGAAGAGCGCCAAGAGGCGATCGCTTACGCGCGGATGAACCTCGGCAAGCTCATCGAGGAGCCGAAGCTCTTCGGCATCAGCGCCGAGCGCGCGCTGGAGGGCGATCGCGCCGGCTCGGGCATGGACGCGCTGGTCGACGAGCTCGAGCGCTTCCTGAAGGAAGAGCGCGGCCGCGTGTTGCTCGACAACGCGCTCGACGCGGGGATTCGCACGGCGGCGACGCTGCGAACGGGCATCGAGATCCAGAAGCGCGCGCTCGCGATGGAGCACGGCGAGCTCGAGCGGCGCCTGCAGGCGCTCGAGAACGATCTGGAGACGAGCGCGGAGCGCATGGCGGAGCGCAAGGCTCGCATCCGGGAGTCGCTGGCGGCCGTGAAGGCGCTCGTGCGGGCGGACGTGGAGGGCTTCGCGCGGCGCTTCGCGGCGCAGCTTCCGGACGAGATCGATGCCGCGGAGGCCAAGGATCTGCGAAAGTATCTCGCGGGATTTTTGGAAGAACGCTTCAAGCGGTTCGCGGAACAAGAGACCGAAGAGGTCGCGCGTCGCTTGGAGAAGGTGGCAGAAGAGGCGATCGCGTTCGTGACCGAGGACACCGCGGCGCGGGCGGAGCACCTGCGGGCGCTGCTCGGCGACGACGCGCCCAAGCTGGACCTGCAGGTCAGCACCTTCGCGAGCGACGTGGGCGTGTTCGTGATCGGCGCCTTCGGCGTGACGCTGATGGTGCTCTCGAACGTGCTCGTGGGTGGCGCGCTGGCGCTCGCGGCGCCAGTGCTCGCGTACGTGGTGCGCGGACGCGCGGACAAGCAGCTCAAGGAGAAGGCGAAGGAAGAGGCGCCCAAGGCCGTGATCGCGGCGGCAGAGAAGATGGCCGACGCCTTCGACGAGCGCATCGACGAGGTGGGCGAGAAGCTGCTGCACTTCGTGAGCGCGGCGAACGCGGACGTGACCAAGAGCGTCGCGGAGCTCGTGCGCACCGCGCGGGAAGCGACGCAGCGTGGGACCGAGGCGACGGAGGAGCTGACGAGCGCGACGGGGATGAGCCTGGCGCGCCTCGCGGACGTCGAGTCGCGCATGACGCGGACACGGCAGACGCTCTGGGCCAACGGGAGCGGCGAGACGACGCACTGAACGTGGCTCGGGAGGCGAGACTCGCGCGGCGCGATTCTTCCGCCGCGCGCGCGACTTCCGTTAGCATCCGGCGGTCATGGCATTACGCATCGGCGACATGCTCGTCGCGGCCGGGTTCGTCACCGAAGAACAGGTCCGCGAGGCGCTCACGGAGCAGCGGTCGTCGGGGCGGCGGCTCGGCGAGGAGCTGGTCTCGCTCGGCTTCGTGACCGAGGTCCAGCTCATCCAGGTGCTGAGCAACCAGCTCTCGGTGCCCTGGGTCTCGCTGCATCACATCGAGATGACGCGCGAGCTGCTCGACCTGGTGCCCGCCGAGGTCGCGGATCGCTACGGGCTCATCCCCGTGTACAAGCGCGTGGTGCGGCGCGAGGGCGAGACGCTCTTCGTCGCGATGGACGACCCGACCAACGAAGACGCGATCCGCGAGGTGTCGCGCGCGTGTGGGCTTCCCGTGAAGCCGATGGTCGCGCCGCCGACCGACATCCGGAATGCGATCCGGGTCTACTACCTCGGCATGGCGCCGAAGCCGCCCGAGGCGCCGAAGCGCGCGCGTCGGCACACGGACGACTCCGTGAAGGTGATGACCGCGAACGCCGAAGCGAAGGCCGCCGAATCGGCCGCGGCGGACGTCGCCGATCCGGTGAGCGCGTCGGCGCGGAGCACCGCGACGGTGCCGGAGTCGACGAGCACGAAGCCAGCCCGCGCGCCGGAGTCGGAACCGGTCCCCGCCGCCGCCGTCCCCGCCTCCGCCGTCCCCGCCGCCGACGTCCCCGCCGCCGACGTCCCCGCCGCCGACCGGACTTCGGCGACGCCGACCGCCGCAGTGACGGCACCGACCGGGAGCGACACGGCGCGCGCGCCGACCGAGACCGCGGCCGCGAAGCCGACGCCGGCGTCGAAGACCGAGACCAAGCCGAAACAACGTTTCGTCACGCTGACGCTGCTCGACGGGACGACGGTGCGCTTGCCTGCGCAGCGCAAGCCGAGCGGAGACGCGGAAGAACCCTTGCGAGGCGGCGGGCTCACGGGCGCGGATCTCGTGCGCGCGTTGCTCGCGAAGGGGCAGGGCGCGGCGGTGGACGACGTGCTCGGTGGCGCGAGCTGGGAGGTCCTCTGCGCGACCATCCTGCAGCTCATGCTGAAGAAGGGGCTCGTCGCGGACTGGGAGTTCGTCGAGGCCTACAAGAAGAACCTCGGGCAATGACACGTTCGATCGAGCCTTCGTCGCATGTGACCAGGTCGAGTTCCACGTCGTCGAACGAGACGTCGAAAGAGACGTCGTCGAAAGAGATTGGGTCGGAGGAGAAGTGACGGGCTTGGTGAAGTCGCTCTTGGCCTTGGTGGGGCTCGCGGTGGTCGCGTACGTGGTGCTCTTCATCCCGCTCGGGCGCTACACGCTCTACCAGCACGCGCAGCGCATCGCGGGGACCGACGAGGCGCAGGAGCTCGGCGATGAAGCCGCGATCGCCGCAGAACGCCTGCGCGAGCACGTGGAGGGCGAGCTCGACCAGCACGTGCGCGACGCGGGACCGCGCGACGCGGGGATCGACACTGGCGCCGCGCGCTGATCGACGAGCGCGCGCGGTGGTCGAGCGCCGCGGCACCTCGAACGATCGCGCTCGTGGACGTGTGGATCGCGTCGCGCCCCGTGCCGCGTCAGTCGAGGCGGCGGCTCGGGATCGCCACCACGTCCTCGATGCGCGGAGCTCCGAGCACCAACATCACGAGCCGATCGAAGCCGAGCGCGTTTCCGCCGCTCGGTGGCAGGCCTTCTTCGAGCGCGCCGAGGAAGGCTTCGTCGATCGGGTAGACGGGGAGGCCAGCTGCACGTCGCGCCTGCTGATCGCGCTCCAGGCGGTCGCGTTGCTCGACCGGATCGACGAGCTCGGCGAAGCCGTTGCAGAGCTCCATGCCGTCCACGTACGCCTCGAAGCGCTGGGCGACCTTCGGGTTGCGCGGATCGAGGCGCGCGAGCGAGGCCATGCTCGCGGGCCAATCGGTCACGAAGACCGGGCGAAATCGTCCGAGCTGCGGCTCGATCTGATCGACCAAGATCCGGAAGAACGTCTCTTCGCCGCTCGCGAGCACCGCGTCGACGTCGAGGCCCGCGTAGCGCGTGAACGCTTCGGCCACCGTGAGCCGATCCCACGGCGGCGCGACGTCCACCGGCGTGCCGCGCGCGGGGATGACGGTGCTGCCGTCGAGCACGGACTGCGCGACGTGCGCGACGAGTTGCTCGGTGTCGCGCATCACCTCGTCCGCGCCGGAGAACGCGCGGTACCACTCGATCATCGTGAACTCGGGCTCGTGGCGCTCGCCGAGCTCGCCGCGGCGGAAGCACCGACACATCTGGTAGATGCGTGGCGCGCCACCCGCGAGGATGCGCTTCATCTGGTATTCGGGGCTCGTGATGAGCCAGCGCGCGGGATCCGCGCCCGCGATGGGGAACGCGTCGAGGTGCAGATCGAGCCCCGGGCTCGGCACCATCGAGGGCGTCTCGACCTCGAGGAACGCGCGCCGATCGAAGTGCTCGCGCACCGCGCGTCGCATCACGGCGCGCTTCTTCAAACGTTCGAGCCGACCTTCGCTCTGAAAGAAGAGCCACTCGCCGCTCGCCTTGGGGAAGGGTACCCGCGGCGGGTTGAGCAGACGACACGAGGCCTGTGCGATCCGCGTTCCGTCGAAGGTCCCCTCCACCGTCACCCACGCGCCGAGCACGGGCGACACCTCGTCCGCGACGTCGACCCAGACGCTGCCGCTCACGTCGCGCACGAGCACCGCAGGGCCGTCGACGTGGATGACTCGTCCGCCGATCTTCGCGGGCGCGGGCGGCCGGAGACGGAGCGCGATCTCGATGGGATAGCGGGGCGTGGACATCGGGCCGTGTTTTCGTCGCGAGGCGTGTCGCGACGCGGGCGGGTGGGGCTGACCGAGGTCCGAGGATGACCGAGGAGCCGACGTTGCACACGAAAAACGCGCACACGAAAAAGGCGGACTCGAGGTCCGCCTTCCGTGCGCACTCCGCGCCCGTCAGCTCGCGCGGTGTCAGCCCTTCACGCGCTCGACGTACTCGCCGGTGCGCGTGTCGATCTTCAGCATCTCGCCCTCTTCGACGAAGAGCGGGACGTTGACCACGAGGCCCGACGAGAGCGTCGCCTGCTTGGTGGTGTTGCCGCTCGTGTCGCCCTTGAAGCCGGGCTCGGTCGAGACGACCTGCAGATTCACGAACGTTGGCGGCGTGATGCCGATCGGACGCCCCTGGAAGAGCATCACGTACACGTTCATGTTGTCGAGCAGGTAGAACTTGTTGTCGCCGAGGTCCTCCGCGCTGATGCGCATCTGCTCGTAGGTCTGCGTGTCCATGAACACGTAGTCCTCGCCCTCCGGGTAGAGGTACTGCATCTCGACCTCTTCACACTCGGCCTTGTCGACCTTCTCGCCGCTCTTGAAGGTGCGCTCGAGCGTGTTGCCCGTGATCATGTTCTTGAGGCGCGTGCGGACGAACGCCTGGCCCTTGCCGGGCTTCACGAACTGATGATCGACGACGGAGTAGGGCTGTCCGTCGAGAAGCATCTTGAAGCCCTTCTTGATGTCGGTCGTGTCGGCCATGTCGAACCTCGGTCGGCCCGCTCTCTGGCGGGATGTTTTCTCTGCGTCGCCGACCCCTGTCGGTAGAAGGCGGTCGGCCGCAAGTCTCGAGCGCTCTGGGAGCGCGTCAGTCTACGTCAGTCTCCGCCCCCGACCTCGCGGTCGGCCACCAGCACGTCGCTCGGGGTCACCGCTGCGCCGTCGGCCTCCGCGGTCACCTTGAGCGTGAACTGCGTGTGGGGCGTGGTCGCCATCAGGCGGCCCTGGCGCGCGTCGTCGTCGTACTCGAGGTTGCCCGCCTTCGTCGGCGTGCCGTTCGCTGGGACGACCCAAACCGCGTAAGTCGTCATGCCGTCCGCCAGCCGGCTCGGCGGCGGCAGATGATCGAGCACCAGCGTGAGCATGCGGTTGCCGCCCTCGATCTCTTCGAGCTGCAGCAGCCCGTCCGTTCCGGCGGCGCGCGGCGATCCGACGACGGCGTACTCGGAAGGTCCGCCGCACCCGAACGCAGGAGCGAGCAGAAGGACCGCGAGCACGACGACGGAGCGCATGGCGGGCGCTTCTAGAAGACGGCCCGCACGCCGTCAAGGAGGGCCGCTACCGCGTTGCGCGCGGTGTCGGTCGGCGGTAGGCCCCGTCGATCATGATCGACGCCGACGAGGAGATCCGCGAGATCAAGAAAGAGATCATCGAGTCTCGCGGCTTGAGCATCCGGACGAACAACCTCGTCAACTCGCTCGGCGCCGACATCAAGTCGATCGCGAAGCGGCAGGCGGGCTACGAGCGGCGCCTGAACTGGAACGGCGGCGTGTTCTTGGTGACCGTGGCCGCGCTCTCCTTCGCGGGCCTGAAGCTCGCGAGCGACGCGCGCATCCGCGAGATCGAGTCCGAGATGGACACGCTACGCGATCAGGTGACGGAGCTCGAGACGGAGCTCGCGGAAGAGACGCGCCGCGCCGAGGAGCGCGCGCGCGCCGAGGCGAGGGCCGCGCGCTTCTACGATCTCGTGCGGCAGCAGAAGCGCCAAGAGGCGGTCGAGGAGTACGCGGAGATCACGCAGGAGAACCTCTCGCGCGCCGAGGCAGCGTTCTTTCGGGACACGTACGATCGCTTTCGCTTCGACCTAAGCGTGACCGCGTACCAGAGCGCGCTGGAGCTACTGCGCAACGGGCGCTACGCGGAGGCCGCCGAGAAGCTCCAGGAGTCGATTCGTCTTCGCGACGAGGCCGCCCACATCCCGTCCGTGAAGTACCAGCTCGCGCGGACGCTGCGGCAGCTCGGCCGGCAGAGCGAGGCGATCGTCTACGCGCGCCAGGTGATCGAGCAGCAGGTCGATCGCGAGCTGCAAGACGACGCGACGTGGCTGCTCGCGACGTGCGCGGAGGAGCTCGACGACCTCGACACCGCGCGCGAGGCGCTCAACACGCTCCTGCGGCGTTGGCCCCGCTCGGCCCTCGCGCGCGACGCGCGTCCGAAGCTCCGCGACCTGACGCGGCGCGCGATCCGCGGCGACTCCGCGGGCTGAGCGACGGATCGTCCGGGCCCGGCCACCGCGAGCTTCGCGAGCGTACGGTCACGAAGCTTGACTCGGGGAGCCTCGAGAGGGTCCACTGTGTCCGTCGCGTGTCGTGGTGATTTCACCGTGGCGTGCTTCCAGCGCACGCAGCGTGCTGTCTGCGAGTGCTGGGTGTCTGAGACGTGCTCGGGGGGGCTGGGCGGTAGTGATTCGATGGCTCGACCGAAAGTAGCGTTCGTGGGCACCGGCGGAGCGACCAAGGGCGTCGCGCACCTCGGGGTCCTCAAGGCCATGGAAGAGCTCGGGCTCAAGCCCGACATCTACGTCGGCGCCTCCAAGGGTCGCTACTTCCTCGGGCTGCCGAGCGCCGAGCAGCTCGCGAGCCCCGGCTGGCTCACGAGCGGCCTCTTCTCGATCGATCGGTTCGAGCGCTACCTGCGCGACAAGCTCCCGCACAACGACTTCCGCCAGCTCGACACGCCGCTCTTCGTGACCGCGGCGGACATCGACGGGCGCGGTCGAGTGGTGTTCGGTCGCGGGCACATCGAGGACGTGCCCATCAGCGAGGCCGTCGCGGCGAGCTCGTGCGTTCCGATTCTCTTTCGGCCGTACAAGATCGGCGAGCGCTACTTCATCGACGGCGAGGTCGTGCGGACCTTGTCGATGGACGTCGCGGTCGAGGCGGGCGCCGACGTGGTGATCGTCTCGAACGTCTACCGGCCGCACGTGACGCGGAAGGGCCCGTCGCTCGCGCGTCGCGGTGTCGCGGCCGTCGCGCGGCAGGCGCTGAACATCGTGCTCTCCGAAAAGGAGAAGCGTGGGATCGACCTGCTGCATCAGCAGTTCCCGCACGTCACGGTGCTCAACGTGACGCCCGATCTCGGGGAGCACTCGTTCACGTCGCGGCGCGAGTCGCGCAAGCTCCTGCTGCGTGGCTACCGCGAGGCGCTCCGGGTGCTCGCGGCGGCGAAGCGGCGCGGAGTGTTCGACGTCGCGACGACGATGCGCAGCGTCGGCGAGGCCTGAGCTGCGACGCTCGATGGCGAGCTTCGGGCCTGCGCAGCGTCGACGCGGCTCGCGGCGCGAGCTCGAGGTCGCTCACGGTGTCGATGCGTGAGCGACGGCGTTGACACTTTCGCGCCGTCGCCGTACCCAGGTCGAGTGACGCAGGACGCCGACGACACCCCTGACGCGCCTCCCGACGACGAGCCGAGCGAAGGCTCGGAGCGTCGGCGACGCCTCGAGCGCGTGCTGCGCGAGACGCTGCGGCGCGCGATAGAGAAAGGTGTCGAGGCCGGCGTGGGCACGCTGAGCAAGGCCGACCGCGCGGTGCGCGGGGTGGTCGACGACGTGCCGCTGCCCAAGGAGCTCGTCGGTTTTTTCTTCTCGCAAGTCGACGAGACGAAGAACGCGCTCGTGCGAACGGTGGCGGGCGAGGTGCGCGACTTCCTCGAAGCGACGGACGTCGCGGGCGAGCTCCAGCGCGCGCTCACGAGCCTCTCGTTCGAGATCAAGACCGAGGTGCGCTTCATCCCGAACGACGCGGGAGGCGTGAAGCCGCAGGTGAAGGCACGCGCGATCCCGCGCGTGCGTCGTCGTCGCGACACCGAGAGCCCTCCGCCGCCCGAGTCGGAGAGCGATGGCGAGGCGGACGACAGCGAGAGCTGACCGCTGGCTGCGGCGAGTCCGAGACAGAGTCCGTCCGTGACCGAGTCCGAGTCCGAGACAGAGTCCGAGACGGAGTCCGAGTCCGAGACGGAGTCCGAGTCCGAGACGGAGTCCGAGTCCGAGGAGTCCGAGACGGAGTCCGAGTCCGAGACGGAGTCCGAGTCCGAGTCCGAGACAGAGTCCGAGACAGAGTCCGAGACAGAGTCCGAGACGGAGTCCGAGACGGAGTCCGTGGTCAGCGTGTACAGCGCTGCGTCACGCGCTCGCGACTGTTCGCGGCGGCGCGCAGCGGCGGCGGGGACGACTCGCTCGCCGCGCGGGTGAGCGTGGCTTCGGCTTCCGCGCCTCCAATGGCGACGAGCGCGTCGATCGCGGCCATCGCGAGATCGACGTCGGGGGCCCACGCGTCGGGGCGTCGGCCTCGCTCGATCACCGCGGTCAAGGTCGGAACGCCGGCCTCGAGGCATCGCTCGCGTGCGAAACGAATCCCGGCCGAGATGACCTCCGGCCACTCGCCGTCGTCGTTCATGCGCGCCTCGATGCGCGCCCACGAGCCGTCGTCCGCGCGCACGCGCAGTCCGTCGATCGCGGCGGCACGAACGCGACGTGACGGGTCGTCGACGCCGACACGCAAGATCGGCAGCGCGCGCTCGAAGCCCGTCAGCGCTTCGATGCCGGCGGCGCGTACGAGCGGCCACTTGTCGCGGCGCGCCAACACCGCGATCGCTTCGACGTCGCGCTCCGTCGGCTCGAGCGCCGCGAGCGCGGTCGCGGCGGCGGCGCGCACCCGCGGGTAGGGATCGTCGAGCAGCGGGCGCGCGAGGGCGCGGCTCTCGTCGTCGTGCGGCCACGTCGCGATGGCGCGCACCGCCTCACGGCGGAGCATCCACTCCTCGGCGTGCGTGAGGTTCGTGACCCAGCCGTTCGTGCTCTCGCGCGGGAGGAAACGCGCGGCGGAGACGACGCGCCAACGATCCTCGAAGGCGTCGGACCCGTCGAAGCCGGTGAGCACTCGCACCGCGAGCGCGCGGGTCTCGTCGGCCGGGGCGAGGGCGAGGGTGACCGCCGCGCGCGCGCCCGCGGCGGGCGAGCCGAGCACCCAAGCGTCGATCGCGTCCGCGCTCCGTGGCGCTCGCGCAGCCGCCACGCGGAGCGCGTCTCGGAGCGCCGGTCGCGACGCGCCGCCGTCGATCGCGAAGGCCGCCAGCAGCGGACGCAACGCGACGCTGGGCGCCACGCGCGCGACGCGCACGGCGGCGTCGTCGCCCACCGCAGGATCGATCACCAGCTCGCCGAGGAGCTCGTGGCCAGGCGGACCGACGCGCTCACACGCGTCGAGCGCAGCGTCGCGCAACAGCTCCTCTTCGGCGCGCGCGGCGGCGCGCAGGAGCGCCTTGGCGTCGTCGCGGCTCACCGAGCGCGCGAGCAACGGGACGAGCGCGCGGCGCTCCGCGCTCGGCATGTCGGGCCAGCGCCGCGCGACCTCGGGCATCGCGGCTTCGCCGACGAGGGTGAGCACCCGCGCGGCTTCGTCGCCCTCGCTGCCGCCTCCGGCTAGCTTCGTGAAGAGCGTGTCGAGGCCACCGCCGGACTCGACCTCGGTGAACGCGCGCACCTCCGCGAGGCCGGTGTGTGCGGTCGCCGGTTCGCCGGACGGCGCATCGAGGACGACGGAGAGGCAGCGCGTCTCGATCGCGTCGGGGAGGGTGATCCACCACGTGCCCGGCGCATCGGGGGCGCGGACTCGGACGCGACCTCCGTCGTGGACGAGCCAGACCGCGGAGGGCACGCGCGTGGGCTCGGGAGGTGGGACGAGCGCGAGATGACGTGCGTGCAGGCCGGTCGCGATCCAGCCGAAGGTCGCGGCCTCCCAGCGGCCGTTGCTCGGGTGTCCTTCGATCCACGCCGTGCTCGTGTCTCCGTCCGTGAGCGCGGTGGGCGGAGGCGCGACGGCGCTCGCGATGCCCGCGGTGCTGGTGGTCGCGCGGGGTACCAGCGCGCGCACGAGTGGAAGGTCGCCGGCGAGCTCGGTGGGACGCTCCGAGCGCGCCGCGAGCTCTGGCTCGTTCGGCACCTCGGGGAGCGAGCGGAGCGCCACTGGCCGCAGCTCTCCGCTGCGCGGATCGATCGCGTGCGGATCGAGCCAGGTCTCGACCCCACAGATGCCGCGCGCTTCTTCGATCGACGCGACCACGACGTCGTCCACGCCGTCGCCCGTGCGATCCGCGACTTGGAGCACGTCGCGTCGGCGCTCCCCGGGATCGCCGTGAAGCTCGAGGCGCCCCGTCCAGCGCGCGACGGGGCGGCCGCCGGGCGCGTCGATCACGACCGCGAAGTGCCGCGGGGCCTCACGGAGCTCGACGATCCCCACCGAGCGACCCGCGATCCGCACGACTCGCACGTCGATCGTCGGCGTGCGGAGCGGGAGCTCGATCCGCGCTTCGGCGCGGCCGCGTCCCACGATCAGCGTGCCGCTCGCGGCGCCAGACCCCGCGTCGACCGCGCGCGCCTCGAAGCGAACGGGGAGGGCGGGACCGCCGAGCGCGAGGGAGAGCGCACGCGCGGGAGACGTCGACGGCGGAACCGACGTCGGGGAGGACTGAGCGCTCGCGAGCGAACCGAAGAGGAGGACGAGAACGAGCCCGAGGCGCATGCGACGCGTCTACCACGCTTCGCGCGAGGAACGAGCGGACGTCTTCGGTCGCGGGTGGTGGCTACCCGAGCCACCACCGGCAACCGAATCAGCCTGCCATGCGCGCCCACCTGGCTCGTCGGGTGGCCACCGTCGCTCGCGAGGCGCCACCTCTCTCGGCCGCGCGGCCGAAGTGCGAGCGGACGCGAACGGGCTGCGCGCCGAGCGGGGCCGTGCGCAGAAAACGCCGTGATCTGGTGATCGCATCGTGCAAACACGAAAGCGACGTTTCGCGAACGAAAGCCACACGGGCGTCACGAAGGTCGGGAAGGGAATCGACTTTTCCGTGGTTCGTGAGCCCATCGGCAAGTCGAAAGGCCACTCGCGAGAGCGGCACACGACATGCACTTCTGGCGTGCAACCGATCGCGTGAGGGGAATCAACGCCCCATCCGTTCGTCGAGCTCCGTCCCGACGACACCCTCCAGCCCTGGTGTGAGGCATTCCATGGCGAAGCAGGCAGCACAGCTCCGTAAGAGCAGCAGCAGTTCCAGCAGCAGCAAGAAGGTCGAAGAGGACGTCGAGGTCCTCGAGCTCGACGACGCCGAAGAGGAGCTCGAGATGAGCGCCGACGCCGGCGAGCCCTCGAAGGAGGCGCTCGAGAAGGCGCGCGCGGACGCCGAGAAGGCTCTGAAGGAGCTCGAGCGTCAGGGCGCCGGTGACAGCACGCTCTCGCGCTACTTCCGCGAGATGGCGTGTCACCGCGTGCTCACGCCGCAGGAAGAGATCGAGGCGGCGCGCAACGTCGAGGAGCTCGAGATCGGCTACTGGGAGGCGCTCCTCTCGTACCCGCCGTGCTTCGAGACCGTCGCGACCGTGATCGAGCGCTGCGTGCTCGAACCGACGCTGGAGCTCACCAACGAGCTCGGCTCGCTCCGCAAGCTCGCGAAGACCGCGAAGCGCGGCAAGCTCGGCAAGAAGCAGCAGGAGAGCTGGGAGAAGTCCGCCAAGGCGCTCTCCACGATCCTCCGCGCCGTCGACAGCGACCGCCTCTTCGTGCAGGAGTCCGACAAGGCCGTGCATCGCCTCGCGGGCGACTACGCGACCGAGCGTGACCTCGAGGGCGACGAGATCCGCATCACGCCGGCGTTCAAGACCTACCTGAAGTCGGTCGAGAAGGCGCAGCGGCTCCAGCAGCGCGCCAAGAACCGCTTCGTCGCGGCGAACCTCCGCCTCGTGGTCAGCATCGCGCGTCGCTACAACCGCGGCCGCCTCCCGCTCATCGACCTCATCCAAGAGGGCAACATCGGCCTCATGAAGGCCGTCGAGCGCTTCGACCACAACCGCGGCTACCGGTTCAGCACGTACGCGTCGTGGTGGATCCGTCACGCGATCAGCCGCGCGCTCGCCGACAAGGGCCGCGCGGTCCGCATCCCGGTCCACATGCTCGACACGTACAACCGCGTGGCGCGTGCGACCCAGGCGATCGCGACGCGGACGGGCAAGGAGCCCACGCCGGAAGAGCTCGAGAAGGAGACCGGCATCGCGGCCGAGAAGCTCGAGAAGATCAAGGGCTACTGGGCCGAGACGCCCTTCAGCCTCGACCGCCCGGTCAACGACGAGGACGGCCGGAAGTTCATCGACTTCCTCGAGCAGGAGAACGTCCCGACCCCGTACGAGCAGCTCGTGAGCCGCAAGTGGGCCGACGAGGTCCGCCGTCTGCTCGACACGCTCACGCCCATGGAGGCGCGCATCCTTCGCTGGCGCTTCGGCCTCGACGACGAGGACGAGCTCACGCTCAAGGAGATCGGCGACAAGTACAACCTCTCCCGTGAGCGCATCCGTCAGCTCCAGGAGCAGGCGTTGGCGAAGATTCGCCGTCAGATCAAGGAGTGAGCTTCTTCGGAAGCTAACTTCTTTTCCGGATTCACGTCGGAGGAAACTCCGAAAGATCCGGAGCCAAAATACCCAATGCGATCGGGAGGGCGGGGTCACCAGGGTGGCCCCGCTCTCGTTATTTGCGGTGTTGTGTTCGCTGCGGCCTCCGGCCTTCGCTCACGGAGCGCGGGGAGATCCCCGCGACGCCCTCCTCGCACCGCACCCTTCGCTTCGCCTTCGCTGCGCTCCGGCTCGCCACGGGAGCGGCGTTCGGACGCTCCGCGGGCCAAGGGGGTTCCCCCCCCTGGGGGACCCGTCCCCCGCTCGTGAGCGAAGAGCGGAGCGCGTAGCGAACATACTAAGTGCCGAAGCCGCAGTCCGCGCAGTCGGTACCGAAGGCACACAGCGACGTCTGGGCGCCTTCGCGCCCGTCGTCGCATTCGCCGTCTCCGGCGAAACGGCAGGTGTTGCTGCAGAAGGCACAAACGCGGATCTCGTCGCCGAGCAAGCGCGCGGCTTCTTCGCTCACGATCAGGCTCACCGCGCATTGGGCGGTGCCGCAGTCGAGATCGCTGCGGCAATAGCGGAGGCAGACGTTGTCGTCCGTGCCCTCGGCGAAGCTCACGCAAGTGGTCCCCGCGCCGCAGCGGAGCGTGTCGTTCGCGTTGTCGCAGGCGTGGGTGTACTCGGGAAGTGGGCCCGCAGTGGCGCAGACGGGCCCGCTGCTGGTCGTGTAGCAGCCTTGTCCCGGGCTACAGCCGATCTGGGCGTGCGGATAGCACGCGAGCGGGCTCGGGTAGCAGCGAGAGTCCGCACCGCAGACCCACTCGTTTGGGCACTCGTCCGGCGCCGCGCAGACGAACTGCCCGATTGGCGGCTCGACGTCGACGCACGCGAACGTCACCACGAGCGCCGCGAGCAGCGCGACGCGTGAGGCCGCGAACGACGAACGGGTCGCGAGAGGGCAGGGCGCCGGAGGGGATGCGTTCGCTCGCATCAGAACGCTCCTTCGAGGACCACGCCCGTGGGGCCGAGGCGGAGCCGAGCGCCCGCGCGACGCTCGACCCGCTCGGACGGCAGCACGAGCTGCACGAGGCCCGCGCCGATCGCGACCACGCCGACGCCGAGGAGCACGAACCCGATCTTCTCGCGACGCGGAGCACGCCGCGCGTCGTCCTCGACCTCCGCCCACACGGTCGCGCTCGTGTCGCGGACCTGCTTGGCGAGCGAGTGCGCGGTGCCGATCGCGACCGCGCCGCCCACGACGCTCGCCGCGCCGACGCCGAGCAGAAGCACCCCGGGGACACGCGAGCGTGGGGAGACCACGAGCTCCTCGCGGCCCTCGACCGCTCCCGAGGTGGGGGGCGGCTCGGCCGCTGGGCGAGCAGGGGGCGACGTCGTCGGCGCGGCAGGAGTCGGCGCCGGAGCCGCATCGGGCGGAGGCGGTGTGGCGTCGCGGGGCGGAGAGGTCTCCGCGAACGGGTTGGGCGCGGGCGGCATCGCGCCTCCGGGCGGCAGGGCCCGAAGCTCGCCCAAACGCGTCTCGATCCAAGGCCGCTGGGCGTCCTCCGGCACCGACTCGAGGAACTTCTCGTAGGCGGCGATCGCCTCGGCGACACGCCCGGCGCGATCGGCGGCCACCCCGACATTGAAGAGGAGCTGCGGTCGTTGACTGCGGCGGTAGGCGCCTTGGAAGTGTTGGAGCGCGTCTTCGTAGCGCCCGGCGTCGAAGGCCGTGCGCCCAGCTTCGAAGAGCGCCCGCGCTTCCGCATCGTACGAAGCGTCCTGCGCCGACGCGTTCGAGACGAGCGCGGCGCTCGAGCACGCGATCGACGCGCACAGCACCGCGCGCAGCGCGGAACTCCGCATCCAGCTCACGACGCGTGTCGATTCGCGTCGCACCACTCCAGCTCGCATCGTCGGCCCCCGCGCGAACTTTGAGCTGGGTCGCCTCGCGTGGGCAAGTCGCGTTTCGGCGACCGGTCGACCGTCGAGCACGGAAGACGTTGCGGCACCCCGAGCTTTCTCCTACACCTCGCGACCCAAGTTCGGAGAGACGTCATGTTCCTCAACCTTTCGAAGAAGTCGCGCATCAAGAACCGCTCGAAGAACGCGCGGCTCAAGGCCAAGGCGAAGGCCAAGAACCGCCGCCGCGAGAACCGCATGCAGGGTCGTCCGCTCGGACAGAAGGCGAAGAAGGGTCCGCGCTGAGCTCGGGATCGCTCGCCACGCGCGAGCGATCTCCGCGACGAGCCCGGCGCCTTCGCTCGGCTCGTCCGCGTTCAGTGTCTGGACCGTCTCGGCGTGCAGAGGCACCCTGCACCGAGGCGCCGTCTGCTCCGACTCCACCGAGCGGTCGCCGACTTCGGCACCGCGCCGACGAGCGGCTCGCGAATGACAGCAGCGCTGCGGGAGCCCGCAGCGAGGAGAATCGCCCGTGGAACCGAAGCCGATCTTCGTGGTCAGCGACTCGACCGGAGAGACCGCCGAGCGTCGCCTCTTCACGCGCGTGCGCGACGAGGCCGGCATCCTCGAGGTGATGGATCGCGCGGCCGAGCAGCAGGCGATGGTCGTGTTCACGCTCGTCCGTCCCGAGCTGCGCGACTTCATGTTCGAGGCTGGGCGTGAGCGTCGCGTCGAGACGGTCGACGTGATCGGCTCGCTCATCCACAAGGTCGGCAACTTCCTCGAGGCGCAGCCGCTCAACATCCCGACCGCGCAGATGTCGCTCTCGGAGGAGTACTTCCGCCGCGGGACGCGGGCTGAAGGTCGCGAACGTACCGCTGGTGCTCGGGGTGGAGCCGCCGAAGGAGCTCCACGACGTGCCGGAGCACAAGGTCGTCGCGCTGACGATCGACATCGATCTGCTGCTGGAGATCCGGAAGCAGCGCCTCGCCCAGCTCGGGATGCCCACCGACGCGAACTACGGCCTGCGCGATCACGTGAAGTCGGAGCTCGACTTTGCGTACGGGATCTTCAAGCAGCACCCCGGCTGGCTCATCGTGAACGTCTCGAACCGCGCGATCGAAGAGACCGCGACGATCATCCTCGAGGCGACCAAGGATCGCGAAGAGAACCGCTCCTGGGTTCCGCCGCGGATGCTCTGACCACGACCGCCCGGTCCTCGCGTTCGGATTCGACGCTCTCGTTCGTCGCACACGTGAGGTCCACGCGGGTCGCAGCGCGGCACTCGTGGTCGATCGCGTCGACGCGCGCCCGGTCGTCAGGAGGCTCCCGACTCGAGCCGCTCGACTAGCGTGTTTTCCCTGGGTTTGGGGAGCACTGGCCGCGCGCCGGAAAAATCCCGTCAGAGCGTCCGCGTGATTGCGTGTACGCCCGTCCTCCGAGGGGACTCATGGACGGACGACGGCTGAAGATCACCCACGCTGCGACGGCGGCGTGCCTCTGTCTGATCGCGGCGACGGCGCGCGGCGACGGCGTGGCGAACGTGATGACCTCGAAGTCGTTGCCGCCCGCGACGCTCGCGGTGATCGACCCGGAGAGCGGCACGTCGAGCGGCGGGGGCAGCACCGACGTGAACGTCGGGCCGGGCGACATCATCTTCTTCCGGTTCAACTACTACCCGGTTCCGGACAAGATCATCCGGGGTCTGAACACGTATCTGACCGAGTACATCCCCTCGAACACGCAGGTGGTCGGGGTGCGGATCCTCGACGAGAACGGCCTCGCGCGCACGCCCTTCTATCCGGGCATCGCGATGGACGACTGCGGCGGTAGCTGTAACAACTTCAACTCGGTCCCGTCGACCGCGGGAACGCGCAACCTCGACAACGGCACCATCGCGCAGCTCTACGCGGACACCGGTGTCTTCTACGCGCCGCGCCCGGGTTACACGGCGGCGATCACCACCGTCACGCGCAACCCGGCGACCAGCTTCCTCGCGCTGACCAACGGCATCCTCATGGATCCGGAGCCGGTGCGGGTGGGCGACGTCTCGACGCTGCTCGGCCTGGTCGGCGACCCCTTCATCCACAACCGCTGGGACTGGGCTCAGGTGCGCGCCTACGGCATCGCGAACCCGCGTGGGAACGCGAGCGGCAACAACGGCACGGGAAACACGCCGTTTCGCTACGGATCGCCCGTCGCGGGTCCGGATACGTTCTACGGGTTCGAAGCCACGGAGGTGAGCGCAGGCAACCTCCGCTTCGACGACGTCGTCGGGCCCTGGGGGCGCGTTCAGTACCCGGGCGGGACGATCGGACGCGGTTGCTCGTACGACAACCGCGCGTCGTGCGTCGAGCCCGGCACCAACACCCTCGGCCGCATGCTCGCGGACGCCTCGACGCGTGGCCTCGACATCACGCCCGCGAGCCCGCTCCCCGCGAGCGCGCGTGCGCTGCGTTTCGCGCTCGGAGAGGCGCGGGTGGGCGAGCCGCAGGTGGTGGAAGTCGCGCTTCGCGTGTTGAGCACGCCGCTCGACGGTGTGCAGATGGAGGACGTCGACTGCGCGGAGATCTTCGGTGGAGACACCTCGGCCGCGAGTGAGACCGTGCGCGCGAAGGACAACGCGTGGAACACCCATCTCGCGTCGGCCGCGTGTGTGTACCTGAAGCTGAAGTTCGATCTGAACGTCGACCGCGCCCTCGCGCTGACCGGCGATCTGCTCACGTACACCCTCGACGGTTCCAACCTCTCGCGCTTCGATCAGAACTCCGTGGTGGTGCGGCAGCGCTACGACTCGTCGCGCCAGTCGTTCGTGAGCGCGATCCCCGCCCCGACGCGACAGACCACGTGCGGCGGGCTCGCGTGTCTGGAGTGGGATCTCGCGACGCTCACCCCCGGCGAGGACTTCGTCATTCAATCGCAGTTCACGGTGGGTGGCGGCGGCCAGACCACGAACGTGATGTTCGCGGAGTACGCGTCGACCGACATCCCGCGCTTCGAGACCCAGGCGCTGACGATCGTGCGCCCCGTGGGCGTGGTCGACGTGAGCCTGCGGCCGACCTTCGATCCGACGGCGAGCTTCGCGAGCGCGGGCGCCAACGCGTCGCTCTCCGGCACCCTCGGGAACACGGGCACGGGCGACTTCACCGTCGACACGCTGACCTTCGAGCTGCCCGTCTCCACGTGGCGTCCGGGCGGCTCGCTCGCGTTGAGCTGTCCGGGCGGCACCAACGCGTCGCTCGCCTGCAACAGCGGCTGCGCGACCAACCGGCCGACGTATCGCCTCAACGAGTCGATCCCGGGCGGCCGCACCTGCACCTTCACGGTGCCGGTCGCGGTGCCGGCGGGGACGGCGGCGGGGCTCTACCCGATCGCGGTGCAGACGTGGTCGTCGCAGACCGCGTTCGGTGGCGCATCCGAGACGTGGTTCCGTGACGCGGCGATCCTCAACGTCGGGCAACGGCGCTCGCAGCGGCCGACGCTGACGTGCCCGATCTTCTCGCCCCAGACGACGATCGCGGGCGCGACGACCGAAGCGACCGGCACGACGGCGCGCGTGTACCTCGGTGGCTATCGGCGTGGCTCGACCGGAACGTCGGTGGCGGGCGGCGCGTGGACGGTCGGCACCTTCGGGGACACGACGGCGTTCGGTGCGCTCTACGGCGGCCTGGAGGTGCGCGCGACCGCGCAAGCGACGGGCGAGCTCGAGTCCGAGAAGTCCGATGCGTGCTTCGTCACGCAGCTCCCCGTGTGTGGTGACGGGCTCGACAACGACGGCGATGGGCTCGTCGACTTCCCGGCCGATCCGGGCTGTTCGTCGACGAACGACCGCGACGAGACCGACGTGCAGTGCAGTGACGGGCTCGACAACGACGGCGACGGGCGGATCGATTTTCCGGACGATCCGGAGTGCTCGAGCCCGAACGACACCACCGAAGGCGGCACCCCGCAGTGCAGCGACGGGATCGACAACGACGGCGACGGGCTCGTCGACTTCCCGGCGGACTCCGACTGCACGAGCGCGGCGGATCGGATCGAGCGCGCGCAGCCGGCGTGCAACGACGGCGTCGACAACGACGGCGACGGCGACGTGGACTTCCCGGACGACGTCGGCTGCCACTCGGCGGAGGACACGAACGAGGTCGATCCCTCGCCGACCGAAGGAGAGACGCGCGCGCGCCTGCTGCTCGTGCTCGACAGCTCGGGCTCGATGAACTGGAACACCTGTTTGGACACCTTCACGGGCGGCGACGGATCGGACGAGTGCGCGGGCGGCGACGTGAGCTGCGCGACGTGCAGCGCGATCGGCTGTGGCGACGGCGTCGCGAACGACTCGCGCCTCGACAAGGCCAAGCGCGGGCTCTCGCAGGTCGTGCAGGGCTTCGGTGAGGTGGAGTACGGGCTCATGCGCTTCCACCAGCGCGCGATGGACTTCGCCTGTCCGACGCAGAACGCGTCGAACCAGAGCGGCGGTTGGCAGGGCGCGGGCGCGCCGGTGTGCGGCGGCGGCTTCAACGCCGCGGATCTCTTGGTGGGTTTCAGCCAGGAGAACCAGCGCGATCTGCTCGCGTGGATGGATGGCGAGTCCGGTACCGCGGGGGTTCCGCCGGCGGGTGGCGACGTGGAGATCCGTGGTTCGGGCACCACGCCGCTCGCGGGGAGCCTCACGAGCGCGCGTGACTACCTCGAGGACGTGGAGGCGATGGACGCGCGTGCGTCGTGTCGTCCGTACGTCGTGATCCTCGTGACGGATGGCGTCGAGACGTGCGGGGGCAACCCGGTCGCGGCGGCCGACGCGCTGCGGCTCGCGGGGTACGTGACCTACGTGGTCGGCTTCGCGGTGAACGATCCCGCGGCGCGCGACTCGCTCGACGACATCGCGGCGGCGGGTGGTGGATCGCCGACCGCGATCTTCGTGAGCGACGAGGCGGAGCTCGCGACGCGCATCAGCGACATCATCGACGACACCGTGCTCGTCGAGGTCTGCAACGGCGCGGACGACGACTGCGACACGTTGATCGACGAAGGCGTGCAGAACGCGTGTGGCGCGTGCGGCGCGGTGCCCGGCGAGACCTGCAACGGGGTCGACGACGACTGCGACGGCGTGGTCGACGACGGCGTGCGCAACGCGTGCGGCGGCTGCGGACCTTTGCCGGCCGAGGCGTGCAACGGGCTCGACGACGACTGTGACGGCGCGACGGACGAGGGCGGCGTGTGCCCGTGTCCGGCGCCTTCGCCGGAGCTCTGCGACGACAGCGACAACGACTGCGACGGCATCGTCGACGAGGGCCTCGTGCGCGGGTGCGGGACCGAGGTCGGCGCGTGCTCGGCCGGCACCGAGACTTGCGCGGCGGGCGTGTGGGGCATGTGCACCGGCACCGGGCCGACGACCGAGACCTGCAACGGGCTCGACGACGACTGCGACGGAATCGTCGACGGCGTCACGCGGCCCTGCGGGACCGACGTCGGCGTGTGTCAGACCGGCGTCGAGATCTGCGTCGGAGGTGCGTTCGACACCTCGACGTGCGTGGGCGCGGTGACGGGCGGTGCCGAGCTCTGCAACACGCTCGACGACGACTGCGACGGACGCACCGACGAAGGCACGGATCCGGGCACGAGCTGCGGCTCGAGCCTCGGGCTCTGCACGACGGGCACGCTGCGCTGCGTCGCCGGCACGCTGCAATGTCAGGGCGGCACGGGGCCGGTCGCGGAGACCTGCGACGGCGCCGACCAAGACTGCGACGGTCGGATCGACGAAGGCGCGCCGACCGACGGACCGTGCGGCGAATCGACCGGGGCGTGCGAGCCGGGCGTGCGGACGTGCGTGATGGGGGCGTACACCTGCGTCGGCGCGGTGGGCCCGCGAACCGAGATCTGCAACGCGGTCGACGACGACTGCGACGGAAGCCTCGACGAAGGCAACCCGGGCGGCGGCGCGGTCTGCGGTGTCACCGAGGGCGCGTGCGAGTCGGGCACCACGACGTGTGTGGGCGGGACGCTGACCTGCGTCGGCGGTGTCGAGCCGGTGGGCGAGCTCTGCAACGTGGTCGACGACGACTGCGACGGGCTCGTCGACGAAGGCAATCCGGGAGGCGGTGCGCCGTGCGGCGGAACGGACGTCGGCGAGTGCGAGCTCGGCGCGGAGGCGTGCCGTGCGGGTGCCATCGTCTGCGTGGGCGAGCGCGGGCCGACGGCGGAGCTCTGCAACGGCCTCGACGACGACTGCGACGGGAACGTCGACGAAGGAAACCCCGAGGCAGGCGACGCGTGCGGCGACGACACGGGCGAGTGCATGCCCGGTATCACCGCGTGCACCGGCGGCGAGCTCGTGTGCGAAGGCGCGACCGGTCCGATGGACGAGGTCTGCAACGGGCTGGACGACGACTGCGACGGAGTCGCGGACGACGGGCTCGACGTGGGCGCGCCGTGCGGCTCCGACGAAGGCGAGTGCATCCCGGGCTTCCGGAGCTGCGTGGACGGCGCGATCGTGTGCGAGGGCGAGGTCGGCCCGATGGGCGAGAGCTGCAACGCGCTCGACGACGACTGCGACGGGCGCGTCGACGAGGAGCTGCCGGCCGGTGGGGTGTGCGGCGCCACGGAAGGCGTCTGCATGCCGGGCATGCTCCAGTGCGTCGACGGCGCGGAGGTCTGCGTGGGCGGGGTGCCGTCGGCGGACGAGCGCTGCGACTGCGACGACAACGACTGCGACGGAGAGATCGACGAGGGCTCGCTCTGCGGTGCGACCGGGAGCTGCGTCGACTGTCGGTGCGCGCTGCCCTGCAGCGACAGCGAGTTCGGACGTTGCCCGACGGGCCGCGTCGAGCTCGACGTGGACGGCGAGTGCTTCTGCGTCGCACCACGCTGCAACCCGGAGACGTGCGGCGACGAGGCGGTCACCGCGGGTGACGGAACGGTGCGCTGCGCGCCGGGCATGGACGGCGTGCCCGAGTGTACGTGCGTCGCGAACGAGTGCACGTTCCCCTGCGACGGAGTGGTCTGCGGCGAGCCGACCGTCTGCAACCCGCGCACCGGACGCTGCGTGGTCGACGACTGCACGGGGCTCGGCTGCCTCTCGACCGAGGTCTGCGAGATCGCCACGGGCGACTGCATCCCGCACCCGTGCGACGACGTGACGTGCGAGGCGACGGAGGCGTGCCGCGACGGTACGTGCGAGCCGTCCTGCGGCAGCACGACCTGCGACGACGGCGAGCGTTGTCGCGCGGGCGTCTGCGAGGAGGACCCCTGCGACGGCGTGAGCTGTCCGGTGGGTCTGCGCTGCGACGACACGGGCGAGTGCGTCACCAACCCGTGCTCGGGGATCACGTGTCCGGGCGGCACCACCTGCGACCCGACGGATGGCTCGTGCGGCGAGGACCCGTGCGCGCGGGTCATCTGTCCGGGTGAGGAGCGCTGCGAGGCGGGCGAGTGTGTCGCTCCGGAGCCGCCACCGATGGACGGCGGCGTACCCGAAGAAGACGCGGGCACGATGGAGCTCGACGCGGGGATCGACGCCGGCGGTGATCCGGAGGACCCCGAGGATCGAATCCTCGCCGCGGGCGGCGGTGGCTGCACGTGCCGCGTGGACGCTGGCGACGTGGGTGGGGGAGAGGAGCCGCTCTCGTGGCTCGTGCTCGCGGTGCCGGTCTTGATCGCGATCCGTCGTCGTCGGGGAGGTGTGCGATGAGCCGCGTCTTCACCGCCCACGTGGTCACCGTTCTTGGGGGCGCGCTCGCTCTCCTCGTCGTCGGCTGCGACGTCGATCCCTACTGCGTCACGTGTGGCGAGGAGGACGCGAGCTTCGACGCGGGCCCGGAGGACTCCGGCATTCGGCGCGACGCGCAGCCACGGGACGCGATGCCGGACGTCGAGCTCGGCGACGGAGGCTGTCTCGCGGAGGAGCTCTGCAACGACCTCGACGACGACTGCGACGACTTCGTCGACGAGGGCATCGACACCGACGTCGATCCGCGGAACTGCGGCGCGTGTGGGAACGAATGTTCGCCCCCGCACGCCTTCCCGATCTGCGCCGAAGGCGAGTGTCTGCTCGGCGAGTGCGACATCGGGTGGATCGATCTCGACGACGATCCGGCCAACGGCTGCGAGTACCGCTGCCTCGCGACGGCGGAGGACGACGCGGTCTGCGATCTGCGCGACAACGATTGCGACGGACGCACCGACGAGGACGTCGAGCTCGCGACGGACGTGCGCAACTGCGGGAGCTGCGGGCGTGTGTGCCGTTTCCCGCACTCGACGGCGGGGTGCGGCGCGGGCGCGTGCAACATCGAGAGCTGCGAGGACGGCTGGTGGAACGTCGACGGCCGCACCGACAACGGCTGCGAGTACGCGTGCGTGCGGAGCGAGTCGGGCGACGAGACGTGCAACCTCCGCGACGACGACTGCGACGGAACGGTCGACGAAGGCAACCCGGGGGGCGGCGTCACCTGCGGCATGGACGTGGGCGCGTGCGCCACGGGCATCACGGCGTGCGTCGCGGGACGCATCGCGTGTGAGGGCGCGGTCGTGGAGTCGACCGAGCTCTGCAACGGGATCGACGACGACTGCGACGGCGACACCGACGAAGGCAACCCACAGGCGGGGCGTCTGTGCGGTGAGAGCCGAGGGATCTGCGAGCCCGGTCGCGAGCAGTGCATGGGCGGATCGCTCGTGTGCGTCGGCGCGATCGGCGCGACCGAGGAGGTCTGCAACGGGCTCGACGACGACTGCGATGGGCTCATCGACGATGGGAACCCCGGCGGCGGCGGGGCGTGCGGAGAGACCGAAGGCGCGTGCGAAGCGGGCACGCTCACGTGCACGGGCGGCGTGCTGCTCTGCGGTGGAGGCGTGCTTCCGCGCGGCGAGACGTGCAACGGGCTCGACGACGACTGCGACGGAACGGTCGACGAGAACAACCCGGGTGGCGGTGCGAGCTGCGGATCGGACGTGGGTCGGTGCCGTCCGGGCACGCGGCAATGCGTGATGGGCGCGCTCGTGTGTCAGGGCGCGCTCACGGGCTCGAGCGAGAGCTGCAACGCGCTCGACGACGACTGCGACGGATCGATCGACGAGGGCAACCCCGGCGGTGGCGCGGCGTGCGGCGAGACGACCGGAGAGTGCGCGGCGGGTGCGCTCGCGTGTCGCTCGGGCTCGCTCGTGTGCGAGGGCGCTACGTTGCCCGCGGCCGAGACGTGCAACACGCGCGACGACGACTGCGACACGCGCGTCGACGAGGCGTTCGATCTGCAGCGCGATCCTCGGAACTGCGGGGCGTGCGGGCGGACGTGTAGCGCGGCGAACGCGACCTCGACGTGCACGATGGGCACGTGCCGCGTCGCGTCCTGTGCGTCGGGTTTCGTCGATCTCGACGGGATGCCCGGCAACGGCTGCGAGTACGCATGCAGCTTCCGCGGCGCGGAGGGCTGCAACGGGGTCGACGACGACTGCGACGGACGGACCGACGAGGGGCTCACCGTGCCGACGAGCTTCTGCGAGTCGCGCGGAGTCTGCGCGGGCACGCGGCCCACGTGCGGCGGGGCGGCGGGCTGGACCTGCACGTATCCGGCGGGCTTCCAGGATGCGGAGACGCGCTGCGATGGGCTCGACAACGACTGCGATGGGGACGTCGACGAATCGCAGCCGCTCGTCGGCACCTCGTGCAGCGCGGGCATCGGCGCGTGCCGTGGGGTCGGCGCGTACGTGTGCGACGCGGCGCGGACGGGCGTGACGTGCAACGCGGTCCCCGTGGCGTCGCCGGCGAGCGAAGCGTGCAACGCGGTCGACGACGACTGCGACGGGCGGGTCGACGAGGTCGGCGCGGACGATCCGGGCACCGCGTGGCGCGACGCGATCACGATCGACGCGTTCTCCAC
>JALOQC010000381.1 GCA_025453555.1 Myxococcota bacterium
CGCAGGCCTGCGGAAGCGACCTCGGCGTGTGCATGGCCGGCACCCAGACCTGCACCGCGGGCTCGTGGGGCGGCTGCGCGGGTGAGGTCGCGCCGGCGACCGAGAGCTGCAACGGGCTCGACGACGACTGCGACGGCAGCCCCGACGACGGGCTCACCGGTCCGGCGTGCGCGCTCCAGCAGGGCGTCTGCGCGGGCTCGCGTCAGCGCTGCACCGGCGCGGGTGGCTTCGTGGCCTGTACGGCCACCGAGTACGGCGCGCGCTACCAGGCGACCGAGACGACGTGCGACGGCTTCGACAACGACTGCGACGGGATGATCGACGAAGGCTGCGAGTGCGTGAACGGCGCGACGCAGGCGTGTGGGAGCAGCGTGGGCGCGTGCGAGCGCGGAACGCAGACGTGCGCGGGCGGAACCTGGGGCGCGTGCACGGGCGGTGTCACTCCGGTGGCCGAGACCTGCAACGGTCGCGACGACGACTGCAACGGGCTCACCGACGACGCGCTCGTCGCGCCGGCGTGCGCGCTCACCGCGGGCGTGTGCGAAGGCTCGACGCAGGTCTGCGCGGGCGCCGCGGGTTGGACCGCGTGCTCGGGCACCGACAGCTACGGCGTCAACTACGCGATGAGCGAGGACGGTGCGACCAACGAAGCGATCTGCGACGGCCTCGACAACGACTGCGACGGCACGGTCGACGACGGCTGCACCTCGGGCCCGATCCTCGTCGGGACCAACGACATCGTCTCGCCCTCCATCCACGGGCAGCACGTCGTCTACCTCGAGAACTTCGACGGAAACTGGGACGTCGGGTTCGCGAACTTCAACGGCAGCGCGGCGCCGGCTCGTCTCACGACGACGCCCGCGAGCGAAGAGGCGCCGCGTGTGCGCGGCAACCACCTCGTGTTCCTCCGCGGCGACGGCGCGGCGCGGCGCGCGGTGCACGTCGACCTCACGACGGGCATCGAGCGCGTGATCTCCACTCGGCAGACGGGCCGCGCGGAGATCGACGGCGGCACCATCGTCTTCGACGAGTTCGACGGAACTCAATGGGACATCTTTCTCTACGACATCGCGACCGAGACGGCCTCGCCGCTCTTCACGACACCGAGTCTCGAGAACGAGCTCGACCCCGTGCTGCGCGGCTCGCGGCTCGCGTTCGTGACGTTCGACGCGATGGATCGGCTCGTGACCGTGGTGGTCGACTTCTCGGAGTCGCCGCCGGTGGCGACGGTGCAGACGCCTGCCGCGTCGTCGGTGCACGGGCAGCGCTTGCCGGTGCTCAGCCACGCGTCGGTCGGCTGGATCGACGGACGCGCCATCACGACCCCGACCGCGACCGAGACGAGCAACTGGGACGCGTACGGCGGGAGCTTCGGCGTCCTGACGACCGTGTTCCCGATGGAAGCCGCGCTCTCCACCGCCGTGGGCGCGCAGCTCCTCAACGACAACGACGGGCTCTTCATGGTCTGGACGGATCTCTCGCGCAGCAACGGGGACGTCGCGATCGGCAGCCTCGGCTCGGCGCCGACCTTCCTCACCAGCTCGGCCGCCACGCAGGCGTCTCCGGCGATCAGCGGCAACGTCGTGCTCTGGACGGATAACCGCACCGGCACGTTCGACATCTACGGCTCCAGCTTCGCGGTCGCGCAGTTGCCCGAGGCCGGCTTCGTGGTGATCAACGAGATCCTCGCGGATCCGCCGTCGACGGCGGACGTGAGCGGCGACGGCATGGCGAGCACGACGAACGACGAGTTCATCGAGCTCGTGAACATGACGGTCGTGGCGCTGGACCTCAGCGGCATGACGATCTCGGACGCGACGAGCACGCGGCACACCTTCCCGGCCGGGACGGTGCTCCCGCCGCTCGGGACGCTCGTGGTGTTCGGCGGCGGCGGGGCGCCCAACGGGCTCTTCGGCGGCGCGCTCGTCACGCGCGCGTCGAGCGGTCAGCTCGGGCTCAACAACGACGCCGACACGATCACGCTTCGCCTCGGCGGGGCCGTGATCGACACCGTCGCCTACAGCGGCGGCGTCGCGGGCATGGACGAGTCGATCGTGCGCATGACCGAGGGTGACGTGGCGGCCACGATGGTGCGCCACACCACGCTCCGCGCGGGCGTGCGCTACTCGCCGGGATCGCGCGCGAGCGGCTTCGCGTTCTGAGCGTTCCGAGGACGGAACCATCACGAGAAGAAGCGGGGGACCTTCGGGTCCTCCGCTTCTTCGTTTCCGTCGTCGCGCGTTTGCTCGACAGGGGTTCGTTCGGCTCGGTCGACGCTCGCATGACGGCCTGGCGGCCAGACGCCGATCCGTCGACGTCACGAAGGGTGACGTCACCCGAGCGTCGGTGTGCGATCAGGCGGCGAGCACGGCGCGCAGATCGTCGGGCAACCCGACGAAGAGCGCGTGGCGGGCTCGCACGTCGAGGTGGCTCGACAGCTCGCGCAGCACGGCGGTCGCGTCGTCGTCGTTCACCGCGACCGCCCGCAGCCGCGCTTCGAACAGGCCGCGACCGCCGTCGTCCGCGAAGCGTTCACTTCGCAGCGCCGACATCCACTCCGCCGGCAGCTCGCGCCCGAGCCGATTGAGCGACGGCCACGGCACGAGGGGCGAGAGCGCGGCCAGCACGCTCACCAACACTGCGCCCGCGTCCGACGCGCTCGGCGAGCCGAGGCGTGCGCACAAGCGCTCCAAGAGATTTTCGACGTTCATGCCCGACCCGACCTCACGCTATCAGGTCGAACCTTCACCGGCTACGTCGTGTTCCGCTTTTGTTCCGCGAGTTTACATCGACAAAACATCGACAGAACATGCACGCTCACACCGACGAAGCTTGCCCTGGCGCCGCGTCGGTGTGAGCTCGGCATCAGTCACGAACGGGTGCGCTCGGTGGTCCGTGACAGATCACGCAGGCGCGGCGGCCGTTGTTCTCCGTGATGTCGAGGACCGACTCGGACTCCCCACGGGCTGCGAAGGTGGCGAGCCACCCGTCGAGATCCGCGAGCTTCTCTTCGGCGACGAACCGGTAGGGCCAGTGCTCGGCACGTGGCGCGCTCAGACTGCGTTCGAGGTGCACACGCGCGAGCTCGCGGTCTCCGACGCGGGCGTGGATCTCCGCGAAGAGGAGCTCGATCCCCGCTTGCTGGAACGGGACGCGACTGGTCGCACGCATGCACCAATCGAAGCTCGCACAGTCGAACTCCTCGACGCGTCGTGCCATCTCTTGCGGGTAGCCAGTGTCGAGTGGGAGCGCCATCGCGGTCCCCATCACCACCGGAAGCGTGTAGTCGGGAGCGAGCTCGAAGAGCTCGTCGATTCGAGCACGGGCCGCCGGGAACTCTTCCGGTCGGGTTTGGTAGGTGATCAGCATGTCGAAGAGCGCCTTCCACCCCGCGATGCGGAAGTCGTCCGGCACGAGCCGGGCCGCGCGATCGATGTCCGCCGACGACGAAGCGACGCGTGAACCGTCGTTGTTCTCGGCCACGAGCGCGACCGCGAGCTGCACACGTCGCCACAGGAGCTTCGCGCGATCCTCCTCGTCGAGCTCTGGATCCGCAGACGCGCGGTCGATCGCAGTCGAGAGAGCGTCGATCGCGGCACCGCGCTCTTCGTGCCGCCACTGAAGCGCATCCCACGCCGCGTCATCCCCGCACTCGAAGAGAGCTCGACCCGTCTCGGTCGTACACGCGCCTTCGAAGCTCCCTTCGAACCAGCGCTGCTCGGGTGGCGGTCCGTCACCCGTTCCGCCGCATCCCAGGATCCACGCGAAGAGCATCGCCCGCCGCATCTCAACCTCCGAAGAGCGTGCCGGCTTCGCCGACGAGGCGGTCGCAGTCGTACTCGCCCGTGAGCGGTACGAAGCGCACCGTCGAATCGGCGCGGTTGGTGTCCGCGCGCGACGGGATGTCCATCTCGAGCAGCGAGGTGCTCGCGCCGATCGTGCGCTGGGTGGACGCGTCCGAGTGGTTCTCGCCGAGCACCGGTCCGCTCGTGCCGAGCGCGCCCTGGTACCAACTGCGCTGCCACTGCACCACGTACACGTCGCCGCTCGCGAGGCCGCTCACGCTGACCGTCACGCCGGGCTGACCGTCGCCGTCCTGATCGAACACGCGCGGATCGGTCGACGCCATCGGGAGAGCGTCGGTGGGGCTCGCGGCGCGGAAGCCGACCGCCGTCGCGCTCTCCGGACGGATCCACGAGATCGCGCCACCTTCGGTCACGAACTCCAGCGTCGACACCTGCGGGTCGATCGAGCGCGGCACCGCGTCGTCGATCGCGGTCATCGTCGAGCCACCCTCGATCTGCACGCGGCAGCCGCGCTCGGTCATCTGCAGCGCGTCGCCGACCTGCGCGATCTCCACGAGGCCCCACGCGCGCGAGACGCTGCGTTGGTCACCGAGGAAGGGCACCGTCTGGATCGTCGCGAAGCGGCTCTCCATCGCCCAGGTGCCCACGAGGCGCTCGATCGCGGCCGCCGGCGCGACGGTGGTGCGGCCCTCGGGCGGCATCGGGACCGAAGCGTCCTCCGTCGGCGTCGTGCCGGAGTCGGTCGTCGGGCCGGTGCCCGAATCGACCGTCGGCGTCGTGCCGGAGTCGGTCGGCGAGGTGCGCCCGCCGTCGTCACCACAAGCCGCGAGGAGGAGACCCAGGAATGCAAGCTTCTTCATGTGATACCCCGTCGAACGATCTCCCGGGAGCGGGAGAAAAGCAGAAGAACGAACGATGAAAGAAGGATGAATGACGACTGAAATCGGCGTCGAAGTGGCTCAGCTCACGCCGAGCACGGTCCGAACGAGGGCGCGCGCGTCCTCGCGGAGGGCGGGGAGCTTGGCGCCGTAGTCGTCCTGCCGCGCGACGCGGTACTCGCCCGGCGGCGCGAGGTCGGGCAGCCAACACGTGTGCAAGGAGAAGCCCACGTCGAGCCGCGGATGCCGCAGACGCGCGAGCGGACCGCGCGCGAGATCGCCGGCGTCGAGGATCCAGACCTCGTCGCCCTCGGGACCGAGCACGATCGTGACGAGGTAGCCGTCGCCCAGGCCTCCCGAGCCCGGACCGCCGTTGCGGCGGGGCACGAAGGTGGGCGACATCGGCAGCCAGCCGAAGGGCAGCTCCAGGTCGTCGAGCACCGAGAGCCCCGTGTGATCGACCCGAATCAAGCGCCCCGGCGTCGCCACCGTCGGCATCTCGTCGAGCGGCACGATCCGGTGGGGATGATCGCGGTACGCATCGGTGATGCGGGTCGTCATCAGATCCGGATCGAAGCCGAGGGTCGCCCAGAGCGACTCTCCGATCGGCTGGGCGGCGTTCCGCTCGTCGCGGCTCCACAAGGTGACGCCTTGGAGCCGCTCGTCGTCGAGGAGCCTGCTCTCCAGCACCGCGCCGGTCCGCGCGTCGACCACGTAGCGCCCGTGCGGCGTGAGATCCGCGGGCGAGACCATCATGCCGACCTTGCTGGCCGGCACCGGCGCACCGTCGTGGTAGCGGACGTCCCCCGCGCGCACCCACTCGCTCGGATCCGAGGAGTGTTGGTGCATCAACGCGATCGTCAGTCGATCGTCCGCGTCGGAGCGTTCGACGAGGAAGTGTGCGCTCTCCCCCGGAATCTCCACCCGCACCGCGGTCGCCTGTCCGCCCGTCAATGTCGATTTCGGCACCACCCAGATCACGGTGCTCGAGCGCTGGGGGCGCGTGACGTCGCGGCCTGCCATCTGCTCGGGCTCGATCGCGAACGCGCCGTCGTTCAGGAGCAGGTAGCGCTCGGTGACCTGGAGCTGGTGCAGCGATTGGGTGATGCGCGCGAGGTTTCCTTCGCCGTCGACGATCTCCGTCGCGACCGGCTCGTCGGCACCGCTCCACGTCAGCACGCGCAAGAAGGGCTCCGACGAGAGGCCCTCGATCGGCGGCGCCCAGTTCACGAGGTACGCACGGTCTTCGACGGGATCCCAGACCGGGTGTGCGCTCGACATGTGGATCGGGAGCAAGTCGAAGCCCGGCCCGAGGCCGGTGAACATCGGCCGCCAGGTGTCGACGAGGCCGACCGGCGTCACGGCGTCGAGGGTCTCCGGATCGATCTCCCACGGGCGGCCCGCGTCGTAGGTCGCGAGCAGGCGACCGCTCGGCGAAGGCACGAGCGCGGTGTTCACGAAGTCGCGCGCCCCGAGGTGCGTCGAGAGGCGGACCATGCCGAGGTTGCGGTAGGCGAGCTCGCCGGTCGCGGCCTGATCGAGGAGGAAGTCGTCCGTGCGGAGCAGGCGTGTCTTCGCGCGCGCGTCGCCGCCCTCGAAGCGCAGGCGCAACACCATCGCGTCGCCCGTGAAGAGCGGAGTGCCGTCGCCGTAGGGCACGCCGCCGACCACGAAGACGAAGCCGAGCATGTCGCGCGGCACCTGCCCGGCGACCACCTCCAACGAGGCGTCGTCGAGCTCTTCGCGAGTGCCTCGCAAGATCGAGTCGTGCTCGGGGCCAGGCGGGGGAAGCAAGCTCCCGCTCGACCCACACCCCAGCACCGCGCCGCCTACGCCACCCAGCGCAGACAGGCGCACCCAATCGCGCCGCGTGACCACCGGCGGCACCCTACCGGG
>JALOQC010000382.1 GCA_025453555.1 Myxococcota bacterium
GTGCGCGAGCTCGGCCTGCGCTCGGTCGTCGAGCACGCTCGGTGCGTCCGCGGAGAACGTGCGCGCGAAGGCGATCGCGTCGGCACGCAGGCGGCGGTCCTCGTCCGCGAAGTGTCGGAGCTCGCGCTCCGCAGCGTCTCCTTGCGCGGCGATCGTGTCGTGCAGGAGCGCCGCGAGCTTCGCGCGGTCGAACGTGGGCGGCTTCTTCTTCCGGCCGTCGCGTCGAGGGGTCCGGAGCGCGGCGATCGCGTCGAGGTCGAGCATGGTCGGCGAGCATCGCACGTCGCGATCGGTCCTCGTGCACCTCGGTCGTGCGCGGATCGGTCGCTCGCGCGGAGGGCGCGCTCGAAGGGTCGCCGTTCGGTGGGTGGCCCTCGTCTTCCACGCTCGCGTAGCCCTCACGCCCTTTGCGGCATCGCACAATCCAACCCGAGCACACCCCCCGATCCAGATTCAAAAGACAAAACAAAATCAACACTTTGATTGGAATCGACGCGCTCTTGTTGCGGCGCAGCAAATCCGGCGCTACACATCCCCGTCACGTCGGAGGGGTCCGGCGTGCACGCGCGCCAACCACGCGCTCAGGGGTAGCTCTCATGCGTCACGCCGCCATCGTCGCGACCGGTCTCCACGTGCCGGCCATCGAGGTCCCGAACGAGGTCTTTCGTCAGCGCTTCGCCAAGAGCGCGCCCGACTTCGTCGACCGCATCGAGCCCGCGAGCGGCATCGGCACGCGCTGGTACGCGCCCGAAGGTTGGGCCACGAGCGACCTCGCGACGGAGGCCGCGCGCGACTGTCTGCGCCGTGCGAACGTCGACCCGCGCGACGTCGACCTGGTGATCGTCGGCACCGACTCACCCGACTACCTCACGCCCGCCACCAGCGTGGTCGTGCAACACAAGCTCGGCGCGACGAAGGCCGGTACCTTCGACGTCGGCTGCGCGTGCGCGTCGTTCCCCACCGCGCTCGGCATCGCGGCCGGGCTCGTCGCGACGCAGCCGTGGATGAAGAACGTGCTCGTGATCGGCGCGTACATGATGCGCAAGCTCGCCGATCCGAACGACCCGATGATCTTCCTCTACGGCGACGGCGCGGGCGCGGCGCTGATCCAACCGAGCGAGGTGCCGAGCCTCGGCGCGACGAGCTACCTCGCGGACGGCGCGCTCACGAAGGATTGGTTCATCGAAGCGGGCGGCACCGCGGAGCCGATCTCGCACGCCGCGATCGAGGCCGGTCGCCACGTGGTGCGGATGCACCAGAAGTACCCGCCGTCGGTGAACGAAGAGGGCTGGCCGAAGATGATCGGCGAGCTCTGCCGACGCGAGGGCTTCTCGGTCTCCGACGTCGACTGCTTCGTCTTCACGCAGGTGCGCAAGCGGACCATCGAGAAGGTGATGGCGACCCTCGAGCAGCCGATGGACAAGGCCCACCTCGTGATGGGCAAGTGGGGCTACACCGGCTCGGCGTGCATCCCGATGGCGCTGCACGACGCGATCGAGCGTGGTGTCGTTCGATCTGGCTCGCGCGTGGTGCTCGTGGGCTCGGGCGTCGGCTTCGATCAAGCCGCGATCTCCTTCGTGCTCACCGACGCGCTCGTCACGCCCGCGTCGCCGTCGTGGTCTGCTCCCTCGTCTTCGTCGTCTTCGGCTTCGCTCGAGAAGGGAGGCGTGTGATGGATCGCCTGCACGTCGCCTGGATCGCGTTCGGCGTCTACCTCGCCATCACCACGTGGCTCGCGTGGAAGGGCATGAAGAAGACCACGTCGCTCTCGGGCTTCGCGCTCGGCAACGGCGACATGGGCCCGCTGCTCGTCGGCATCACGCTCGCGGCCTCGATCGCGAGCACCGCGACCTTCGTGATCAATCCCGGTTTCGTCTGGAAGGACGGCCTCTCCGCCCTCGCGCACTTCGGCATCGCGGGCTTCGGCGGCGTCACGGTCGGCCTCGTGGTGCTCTCGAAGGGTTTCCGCGCGCTCGGCACCAAGACCAAGGCGCTCACGCTGCCGCATTGGATCGGCGCGCGCTTCGAGAGCCCGGGGCTCCGCACCTACTTCGCGATCCTGAACCTCTTCCTCGCGATCGCCTTCGTGGTGCTCATCATCAAAGGCTCCGCGATCGTGATGCAGATGACGCTCGGGCTCTCCTACTTCTGGAGCGTCGTGCTGATCGTCGGCTTCGTCTTCAGCTACATCTTGATGGGCGGCACCTACGCGCACGCGTACACGAACGCGCTTCAGGGCGCGATGATGATCGTGGTCGCGCTCGCGCTCGTCTGGAGCGGCCTGCACCTCTTCGGCGGCGAGACCTCGTTCCTCGATCGCCTCGCGGAGCGCGATCCGAACCTCGTCGCGATCCCGCACCCGAACGGCGGCCTCTTCGGCAACGTCTTCGACGTCTTCGTGGCCGGCTTCGTCGTCTCGTTCGGCCTCGTCTGCCAGCCGCACATCCTCACCAAGGCGCTCTACCTCCGTAGCGATCGCGACCTGCGCCGCTACCTCGTGATCGCGACGCTGATCGGCGCGAGCTTCGCCGCGATCCTCGTGGTCGGCCTCTACGCCCGCGTCGGGTTCCCCGAGCTCGACACCGTCCCGCAGGACGCGGTGGTCGCGAGCTACCTCGGCAAGGCGTTCTCGCCGGTGGTCGGCGTGCTCGTCAGCGTCGCGCTCCTCGCGGCGGGCATGAGCACCATGGACGGCATCCTCGTCAGCGCCTCCACCATCGCGGGCAGCGACCTCTTCCTCGGCGCGCTCGGGCAGAAGCTCTTCCCGAAGCTCGACCCGGCCGCGCGCGAGCAGATGGCGCTCAAGGCGAGCCGCTGGATCCTCGTCGCGATGGGCGTGGGCGCGTTCCTGCTCTCGCTCGATCCGCCGCAGCTCGTCGGCCTCTTCGCGCAGCACGGCATCTACGGCCTCGTCGCGGCTTCCGTCGGCCCCGTCGTCTTCGGCATCTTCGCGCCCCGCGCGACCGCGAACGGCGCCATCGCGGCCGCGGTCGTCGGCCCGCTCGTGCACTTCGGGCACCAGCTCGCGGTCGGCTTCACGCTGAACCCCGCGCGCACCGCCACCGAAGGCGTGATCGCGGCGGTCGTCGTCCAAGGCGCGATCCTCTTCGCCGCCACCCGCTCCCGCGACGTGCGCGCCGCGGGCTCGCTGCTCGGGTGATCGCGCGAATCCTTCACGGGCGGATCGTGCGGGTCGCGATCGACGTTCCGTCGCCGTCGATCCAGCGGATCGTGATCTCGCCGGTCGTCGGATCGAGCGCGAGCTCGGTGTAGTTGTTGGTGCCCGTCGCGTAGGTGAACTGCGGCGCGTTGCAGGCGGTCCAGAGCGGGTTCGCGGTCTGCGCGCCTGGCCCCGCGAGGACCTCCCATTGGTTCCAGCCGAGCTCGCCCTCCGCGCGCCCGACGTGGCCGAGGCACGCGAAGTGGAAGTCGCCCGCGATCCAGAGCAGCCCGCCGATGTCCGCGTCGTCCACGAAGCGAAGCAGCTCTTCGCGCTGCGCGTCGTAGCCCTCCCTGCGATCGGCCGAGCCAACGTCGATGAGCAAGGGGAAGTCCGTGATGCCCACGCTGTTGACCACGAGCTTGAAGACCGCGGTGCTGCTCGCGAGGCCCGCCTTCAGCCAATCGACCTGCGCGCGCCCGCGCCTGCGAGCCGCGAGAGATCGCGCCGCGTGAGCCCCCGTCCGTCCCGATCCATCCCGCACCTCCCGATCCCGCACGGAGCATCTTGCGACGCGCGGGCGCCGTCCAGCACCCTCGCTTCGACGCACTTCGACCGTACGGAAGTCCCTCGCATCTCGAGCACCTTCGTTGACGTCGCGCCCGGACGCGTATACGCCCGTCGCCGGTGAACCTGCGCAGGCTCCACGCGCTCGGTGGTGTGCTCTTCGGCCTCCCGTTCGCCGCCGCGTACCTCTGGACGATCGGCGGCGCGGCCCGCAGCCGTGAGGTCTTCCTCGAACGCGCGCCCTCGTCGCTCGGCGCGACGATCCTGCTCGCGGTCCTCGCGATCGGCGCGCTCCTCGCGCTCGTCACCCTCCGCGGTCCGCTGCCGGGCTTGCCGCAGCACGCGTCGCTCCAGCGGCTCGCGCTCGTCCCCGCGATCGGGACCGCGGCCGCCGTGGCGGCCCTCGCGTGGTGGCCCCTCGTCCGGGGCGACGACGCGATCGTCGCCTACCACCAGCTCCGCGCGACCCTGCCCTACGCGTCGGCGTCGACCCTCGCCGCGCTCGGGCTCGCGTTCGTGGCGTTGCACCTCGAGCTCTCGCTGCACGCCTTCGTCGACGCCTTCGGGTCGGTCCGCCGCCCCGAGACGCGCCGCTGGCTCGGCGTCGCCCTCGCCGCGCTCGCGATCGCCTTCTTCGTGCTCGCGCTCAACCCGCTCGCGTTCTTCGTGACCGGTGCGCCGCTCTTCGGGTCCGAGCCCGCACCGGAGCGCCTCTTCATTCCTGAATTCGCAGCGGAGGAGGCGCCATGATCGGTTCGCTCCTCCGCATCTACGCGATCGCGCTCAACACCTTCCGCGAGGCGGTCCGCGATCGGATCCTGCTCGGCGTCGTCGGGCTCGCGAGCGGCGTCCTCGTCTTCACCCTCGCGCTCGGCGAGCTCTCGCTCGATCAGCAGCGCCGCGTGGTCGAAGACATCGGGCTCGCGTCGATCTCGCTCTTCTCGGTCCTCGTCGCGATCTTCCTCGGCTCCTCGCTCCTCTACAAGGAGATCGAGCGCAAGACGCTCTACGTGATCCTCCCACGGCCGATCGATCGCTGGGAGTTCCTCGTCGGCAAACACCTCGGCATCACGCTCACGGGTCTCGTCTTCGTGATGGTGATGGGCGGCCTGCAGCTCCTCGTGATGGGTCTGCAGGCGGACGGCGATCTCACGACCTTCTTCGCGATCCCCATCGGAATGCTCGCGCTGCTCGGCGTGCTCGTCTGGAAGGCGCGCGACGCCACCGCGTGGAGCGTGCTCTGGGCGCTCGGCGCGCTCGGCGCGGGCGCGGTGTACGCGAGCACCACCGACGTCTCGGTCCCCCCCGTGCTCTACGCCCTCTGCTTGAACGCGATGGAGATCGCGCTGCTCGCCGCGGTCGCGCTCTTCTTCGGCTCGTTCTCCACCCCCTTCCTCACCGGCGCCTTCACGGTCGGCGTGTGGCTCGTCGGGCGAAGTGCCGACACGATGCAGACGATCCGCTCGCGCCTGCTCGGCGAAGAGATCGAAGCGCTCCTCCACGGCCTCGCGCGCGTGGTGCCGAACTTCAACTTGTTCGTGCCCGGCCGCCACGCGCTGCACGACGCCGAGGCCGCCACCTACGTCGTGACCTCGCTCGGCTACGGCCTCGGCTACACCGCGCTGGCGCTGGTCCTCGCGTCGGCGATCTTCCGCAAGCGCGACTTTCCGTGACGACTCGCCTCGCCTCGACTCACCGAGGCTCGCACTTGTCTCGAGGTCGTCGCCCCTTCGGCCATCCGACGAGCCCGGACGTCGACGGCGGCGCATCGGCGCACGCGAAGGTCAACCTTCGCCGAGCACGAACCAGGCAGCGCCGACGAATGCGCCGATCGCGACGAACGCCGCCACCACCCAGAGCAGGACCTCGCCCGGCTTCTGCCCCGCGGGCGTGCTCTTCGCGGCAGCGGTGCGGCCGGTCTTCGGGGTCTCGACCGTCGGCTCGGGCAAGATCAGCTTCCCCGTCTCGTCGCGACGCACGCGCGGGAGCGTCGGCTCCACGAGGTCGATGCCGGCCGCCTGCGCGAGCTCGGGCGGCAGCGCGCGGAGGCTCGCGAGCAACGCTTCGCCGAGCACTTCCTGCATCAACGCGGCGAGCGACTTCGCGCCGTCGAAGCCCGCGGGCGCGCCGCGCAGGAAGTCGTCGAGCTCGTGCCACACCACCTCCGCGGTCTGCGGTCGCTCCTCCGGTTTGGCGGCGATGCAGTTGAGCACGAAGCCCTCGAGACCGGGCGGGATGTCGGTTTGATATTGGCTCGGTCGCTCCGCGCGCGGATCGCGGATCGCGTCCAGCAGCTCTTCCTGCGAGAGGCTCGCGTACAGGCGACGCTGCGTGAGCATCTCCCAGAGCACCACGCCGAGCGCGAAGAGATCCACGCGGCGATCCTGCGGGGCACCCGCGACCTGCTCGGGCGCGAGGTAGCGGATCTTCCCACGCAGCTCGCCTTCGCGTGTGCGCTCCGCGCGACCGCGGGCCTTGGCGATCCCGAAGTCGACGAGCTTCACCTCACCCTCGTGGGAGAGCAGCACGTTCTGCGGACTGATGTCGCGGTGGATCACGCCGAGGAGCTCGCCCTCGTCGCCGCGCAGCTCGTGCGCCGCGTGCAGGCCCTCCGCGATGCGAGCGACGATCCACGCGGAGAGCCAAGGGTCGAGCCGCTTGCCGCGCCGCCCGAGGGCCGCCATGAGCTGCGCGAGCGAAGCCCCGTGCACGTACTCCATCACGAGGTAGTAGAGGCCGCTCTGCTCCCCGAGCTCGTCGACGCGCACGACGTTCGGGTGTCGGATGCGGATCGAGATCAGCGCCTCGTCGATGAACCAGCGCATCGCCTCCCAATCGGCGGAGAGG
>JALOQC010000383.1 GCA_025453555.1 Myxococcota bacterium
CGGAGACCGTGTCCGAGACGGAGACCGTGTCCGAGACGGAGACCGTGTCCGAGACGGAGACCGTGTCCGAGACGGAGACCGTGTCCGAGACGGAGACCGCCTCCCCAGAGCGAGTCGTGTCGTGCGCGCAGCGGACGACGCGATCTCGCGCCGCGCGAACGCAACCCTGAGGCTCGAAGGGCTCGTCGAGCCTCGTAGTGTCGACCGTCCGCGGCTCGTCCAGACCGCAACACCGAGACCACGAAGTACCGGAGGCCATCGCGAAGCGCCTCGTGTCGTGCGCTCCGCTCACGACACGAGGCGGACGTACACACACGCACGAAGCTCCCCGGGCCCGTACGCGCGCGGCTCGTGTCACGCGCGCGAGCTCGTGACGCGAGCCGCCTCGTATCCAGAGCGAGCAGAGGAAGCCCCAGAGGAGATCGAAGGCCACCGACGGAAGGCCGAACGGGACGCGGCCCGAGAAACCCTGTGGACGAGGAGACGACGCGCTCGCGCGTTCGGCTCCGAGCGCTCCCCGAGGCGACAAGCCCCCACACAGAACCGACCGCACCCAAGAGGCACCCAAGAGGCCATCGAGACGACTCCCAAGACGCAAGAACGCCCCGGCTCCGTGAGGACCGGGGCGTTCCACTCGCAACCAAGAGCGAGCGACCGAGCGATCAGAGGTTCGCGTTCGCGAAGTCCCAGCTCACCAGCTTCTCGAGCCACACCTTGATGAAGGCCGCGCGGTCGTTGCGGTGATCGATGTAGTAGGCGTGCTCCCACACGTCGATCGTGATCAGCGGCTTGGCCGCCGTCGTCAGCGGCGTCTCCGCGTTGCCCGTCGTGACGATCTTGCCTTCGCCGCCGTCGAGCACCAGCCACGCCCAGCCGGAGCCGAACTGGGCGCTCGCCTTCGCGATCCACTGCTCCTTGAAGCCGTCGTACGAGCCGAAGCTCTTGTTGATGAGGTCGGCGACCTTGCCCGTCGGAGCGCCGCCACCGTTCGGCTTCATGCCCTTCCAGAAAAACGTGTGGTTCCAGACCTGGGCGGCGTTGTTGAAGTTGCCGCCGCTCGAGCTCTTCACGAAGTCCTCGAGGCTCTTCTCGGCGTCGGGCGTGCCCTCGATCGCCGCCTTGAGCTTCGTCATGTAGCCCTTGTGGTGCTTCTCGTAGTGGAAGTTGAGGGTCTCCTCGCTCATGGCGGGGGCGAGGGCATCCTTGGCGTAGGGCAGCGCTTCGACTTCGAAGTTCATCGGGGACTCCTGGAGGTTGGGCCGGTCGGGACCCACGGTGGGCTGACCAGCGAGTCGGTCCCGTGCGGCGCGGGACGGGACTCCCCCTCTAGTGCGGTCCGGCGCGAAACGGAAGAGCCTCGTTCGAGAGGCTCGCTTTTGCGGGCGATTCAGACCCGCGGCCGTCTCGACACGCCGCTGTCTCCGGCACCGCCGCAGTCTCCGGCACCGCCGCAGTCTCCGGCACCGTCGCAGTCTCCGGCACCGTCGCAGTCGCAATCGCGGAGACCACGTCGTGCTCAGGGCGCGGCGATCGTCGCCGCCCCCACGCCGAGCCCGATGTCCGTCTCGCACGTCTTGCTCACGGTCGCGCTCGCGCTCTCGTCGCGCCCGATCTCGGCCGCGAACGCGAGCGAACCGGGGTCGAGGCAGTCGGGCGTGTAGTCGCCCACGAGCGCATCGGGCCGACGCGAGGCGACCGTCGTCCACGAGTCGACGAAGCCGAAGTCGTTCCGTCGAAGGTAGGCGTGGAGCACCTCGTCGAACGCGCCGTCCGCGGTGCGCCAACGGGCCGCGATCTCGATGTCCATCGCGACCTGCGTCTCGCTCGGGATGCGGCAGACGAGGAAGCCGCCGACGTAGTGGAGCGAGAGACGCAGCGTCGTGTCCGCGCGTGTCTCCGGATAGAAGTCCCGATCGCGCTCGTAGACGAAAGGCGCGTCGAGCTCGGTGAAGGGGATCTCTTGCAGCACCGCCTGCGCGGTGAAGCCTTCGCGGCCGCAGGGCTGATCGAGCGCTTCGAGGAGGATCGCGCCCTCCTCTGCCTCGCTGCACGCGCGGCGGGTGCACGCGAGGCCGCTGGCGGCGCAGACACACTCGTTGCAGTCGTCGGTGGCGGGGAAGCGCTCGCCGTACGCGTGCGTCGTGCCGGCGTACTCGCAGGATCCGTCGGCGGTTTCGGGGCAGACGCGCTCGGTGCAGGTGAAGCGACCGTCCGCGCCGCACGTGCACACGTTGCAGTGATCGGCGGAGACAATCTCGTCGCCCACGTCGTATTCGTCGAGACAGCTCGGGCCGGCGTCGCTCGGCTCGGCGTCGACCCCGCCGTCGTCGAGGGTCGCGTCCGTACCGCCGTCGAGGTCCGCGTGATGGCCACCGTCCTGACCCGCGTCGAGCGCGCCAGCGTCGAAGCCGGCGTCGACGCTCGGCACGTCGTCGTCGCCGCACGCGAGGAAGCTGAGCAAGAGGAGCGACGCGACGAGCGGCTTGAACATCGCGCGAGCCTGGTTCGCGCCGTCACGGCGAGCAACGAATATCGCGCGACTGCGAGGAGCCGTGTCGGTGATGGAGAGCGCGACGGTCAGCGCGCCAGCTCTTCCGCGACCGCGCGCACCACGTCGTCGATCAACTGCCGCGCCGCGCCCTGCTTTCCGCGGATGCCGTTGGCCAAGTAGCCGAAGCGCACCACGCGCTCGCGCTCGCCGCCCGCGATCACGTACCCGCTGAGCGAGATCGCGTCGTTCAGGGTTCCCGTCTTCGCGCGCACGATCACGCCGCCCGGCAGATCCACGAAGCGACGGCGCAGCGTCCCGTCGACCCCACCGATCGCGAGGTGCGCCAGGTATTCGGCGCGCACGCGCGGGTCTTGGTAGACGTATCCGAGGAGCTGCACCAAGTGCCTCGGCGCGATGCGATTGCCCTCGAAGAGACCGGAGCCGTTGACGATGGTCGCGGCGCCCCGCGGCACGCCTGCGCGCTCGAGCACGGACTGGCAGACCTCGGCGCCCCGCGCGCTCGTCGCGGGCGTGGCGCGGCGGGCACCGATCGCCTTGAGGATCATCTCCGCGTAGAAGTTGTCGCTGTCCTTGCCCACCGGATGCAGCAGCTGCGCGAGGGGCGGCGATTCGTGATCGGCGAGCAACGCGAGCCCATCGGGGCCGCGACCGAGCGCCACGCGGCGCGCGCCGCGGATGCCCGCGCGGTCGAGCGCGTCGACCATCGCATGGCCCGCGTGGACCAGCGGGTGCTCGATGCGGCGCCGGTAGCTCACGCCGAGCAGCCCGAGCGGCATCGTCCCGCGCAGCACGAGCTGCATGCGGCCGTCGGGGAGCGCGCGCTGCGACGCGATCACGTTGGGTGCGCCGCCCTCGGTGGTGGTCATGCCGTTGTCGACCTCGAAGTAGCCGCTCCCCGCGAGGCGCACCGCGGTGGTCGCGCCGACCGCGTTGCCCGGCATCACGCGCAACACGAACGACGATTGATCGACCGCGACCGCGCCGACGGCGGCGCGGAAGGCCGCCGTCTCGTTGGGTTGCTGCTCGAAGGCGGGAGGGAGGATCTGATCGTCGAAGTAGCTGCCGTCGACCCAGATGCGATCGACCGCGCGGACGCCGCGATCTGCGAGGGCGTCCGCGAGCTCCCAGAGGTGCACGTGCTCGAGCGCGGGATCGCCTTCGCCACGAAGCACGAGATCCGCGACGCGGCCGTCTTCGATGCGACCGAAGAGGCGCGTGTGCAGGCGGTGATCGGGGCCGAGCTCGATCAGCGCGGTCGCCGCGGTCACGAGCTTCTGGTTGGACGCGGGGTTGCGCGGGGTGTCGGCCGCGAGCGCGTAGATCTCGCGATCACCCTCGACGAGCACGAGCCCCACGCCGTCGCCGAGCGCAGCGGCGCGGACGAGGTCCGCGATGCGGCCGCCGAGCGGCGTGCTCTGCGCGGAGGCGGACGAGCTGACCAGCACGAGCGCGAGCGCGAGCGCGGAGGCGAGTCGTGAACGCATCGGCGCGGCGTAGCAGCGGGGACGGCGCGGAGGCAACCGCGCGGGGCCTCGGAGGCAGGCTCGGAGGCGTCCGAGTCCGTGACGGGGTCCGAGTCCGTGACGGGGTCCGAGTCCGTGACGGGGTCCGAGTCCGTGACGGGGGCCGAGTCCGTGACGGAGCCCGAGACCGTGACGGAGCCCGAGACCGTGACGGAGCGCGCGCGATCGGGCTCGCGGCTCTGGCGCTGCTGCTCGCATGCACCTCGGCGCCGAATGCCGCGCCGAACGACGGCGCGCTGCGCGTCGTGCTCCCGCGTGAGGTGGCCGAGCTCGACCCGCGCTTCGTCACCGATCCTTACGGCCTGAAGGTGTCGCGCCTGATCTTCGCGTCGCTCGTGACCCTCGATCCCGACACGCTCGAGGTGGTCCCCGACCTCGTGGAGTCGCTGCGCCTCGTCGCGGCCGCGCCCGGCGAGACGACCACCGTCTACGAAGCACGGCTCCGTCCGGACCTGCGCTTCTCGGACGGGAGCCCGCTCACGACGCGCGACGTGGTCGCGACCTTCGAGGCCCTGCGCGACCCTCGGCTCGGGAGCGTGTTCGCGCGCAACTACGCGCGCATCGACCGCGTGGTCGCGATCGACGAGCAGACCGTGCGTTTCGAGCTCGACGCCCCGCACGCGACCTTCCCGACCGACCTCGAGATGCCGGTCGTGCGCGCGGAGGATGCGGCGCGACGTCTCGACTGGCGACGCGCGCCGCCCATCGGCGCGGGTCCCTACGTGCTCGAAGCGGGCAGCGACTCCGCGCACCTCGTGCTCTCCGCGCGCGGCGATTGGCACCACGGCCCGGTCGCGCATCCGCGCGTGCGCTTCGACGTGGTGCGCGACGACAACACGCGCGCGCTGCGGTTGCTCGGCGGTGAGGCCGACGTCGCGCTCAACGCGATTCCGCCGATTCTGGTGCCGCTCTTCGACGGCGATCCGCGCTTCGAGGTCCGCACTGCGGCGGGCATCGGCACCACCTACCTCGGCTTCCACACCGAGCGGATCCCGCTCGCGCTACGCCTGGCGATCGCGCATGCGATCGATCGCGCCTTGCTCGTGGACGCGAAGCTCGACGGGCGCGCGCGCGTGACCGACTCGTGGGTGCCCGCAAATCATTGGGCGTCGATCGAGATTCCTGGGCGCGCGTTCGACGCGGCGCGCGCCCGCGCAGCGATCGCGGCGCTCGACGGCGATCTGCGCACGCGGCGCTATGTGCTCCGCGTGAGCTCGGATCGATTTCGTGTGTCGCTCGCGCGTGCGATCGCGGCGATGCTGGCCGATGTGGGGTTGAACGTCGACGTGCGACCGAGCGAGCCCGGCACGCTGATCGCCGATCTCGACGAGGGGCGCTTCGACCTCTGCTTGCTTCAGGTTCCCGAGGTCATCGAGCCACACGTGCTGAGCTGGTTCTTCGGCTCCGATCGAGTCCCCGGCGAAGGCGTGGGAGGCGCGAACCGCTGGCGTCTGCGTGATGCGGAGCTCGATGCGGCGCTCGAACGTGGTCGTGTGTCCTCCGACCGCGCGACGCGCGTCGCCGCGTACGCGCACGCGCAACGACGTCTGCACGCGACACTGCCCGTGCTCCCGCTCTGGCAGGAAGACCACGTCGCGGTGGTGCGCCGCGGCGTGGTCTTCGACGTGCCGCGCGACGGACGCTTCGGCCGCATCGCCCGCGCGCACTGAGCGTCTCCGTCTCGGACACCGTCTCCGTCACGGACACGCGAGCGAGAGAGCTCAGCGCCCGCCGAGTCCGAGCCGCTCTTCGATGCGCGCGACGTCCACCGCGCCCGCGCCCGGCGATCGCGTCACGAAGCGGTTCCCGACCCGCGTCTCCGTCGAGCCCGATCCGAAGAAGGCATGCGGGTTCGCGAGCGCCGACTGGCTCTGCGCGGGACGTGCGGCGCACTCTTCGAGGCAGAAGAGGACATCCTCCGGAGTCGCGCCGGGGCGAGAGCATCCCGTGTCCGTGCCGGTCGGCCGCGCCTCGAGGCGCACCAGCACGTCGACGCGGCGCGCGCTCTGGCACTTGCCGGCCGCGGGCTCGTCGCTCGCGCTGCCCGGCGTCGGACAGAACGCGCGCGGCGACGCCTCCGGCACCGGATCGCCTTCGCGGAGCCGCTCGAGCACGCGTGCATGCTCCACCGCCGCGGGGCGGTCGAGACGTGTGTCGAGCCAGCCGCTCGCGTTGCCGATCGCGGTCACGTTCACGCTCGAGCCGAGGCCCTCCGCGAGCGCCTGCGACGAGCGCGCGGCGCGACACCAGGCGAGCCGCTCGTTCGCGGCCTCGCGGGTTTGCTGCGCGCGCGACCACGGCGAGGCCTGCCAGCCGCTCGTGAGCTCGGGGCAGTCGAGGCGCGGGTTCGCGGGGAGCTGCTGATCGACGTGCCCCACGACCGCGACGTCGACGCGCGCGACGTGCGGCAGCATCGAGCGAAGACCGCGTCCGAGACACGCGAACGCGTTGCGGCCGCCGTCGCAGGTGACCACGGGCGGGCTGCCCTCCGTGTCGCCGCTGAGCGCGTAGCGTCCGCTCTCGAAGAGCGCGTCCGCGCCGCAGCTCACGCGCCACTCGAGGGGGGTCTCGCCGACGAGCGCGACGCTGCAGTAGCGGCCGATGCTCGCGCGCACTTGGGAGAGAGCGCGCGCGGCCTCTTGGAAGGTCGTACCGGGGATCGTCTCGCGGCATTGCTGCTCGAGCGCGCGCATGCGCTCGGTGGGCGGCGGATCGGAGGGCGCCGGCGCGGCGACGATCTCGGGAGTGGTCGGGCCGGCTGCGCCTTCGTACGCGGTGCCCCCACACGGCACCGCGAGCGCGAGGAGGAGCGCGACGCGCATCAGCGGCCTCCGAGCAGGTCGACGAGCGACGTGAGGTTGATGCCGCCGAAGAAGCTCCAGACGGTGTCGTCGGGGTGCGGCCACGGATATCCCCAATTCATCGCGACCATGAGCGCGGGACTGACGCGACTGGCGCGCCCGTCTTCCCACGCGATCGCCGAAGTGATCGGGACGGATACCTCGAACATGAATCCCGCCTTCAAATGCAAATCCGTGTAGAAGATCGGGAGCAACGCGCCGATCGCGGCCGGCTGCGGCTCCGAGAAGAAGACGCCGAGGCGCGCGTCGCCGAGGAAGCCGACGCGCAGCTGGCGGCGCTCGCTGCGGCCGAGGGTGGTGACCACGCGCGGTTCGTGCGCGCGGAAGGTGGCGTGGGCGAGGCAGCGCGGCGCGCGTCCGTCGTCGAGCACGAGGTGCGCGTGCACGACGCCGTCGACGACCGTCTCCGTGGGCACGGCGACCTTCACGTCCTCCGCGCCGACCGGGCACTCCGCGGAACGCGTGAGCCGCGTGACGAACGCGCTCGGTCGCGCGTGTCCGAAGGCGCCCGCTTCGTCGCCCACCACCGGCGCGTGTTGGCCGACCGCGGTCGAGGCGCCGCGCGCGGGGTGATTCCACGCGGAGGCGAAGCCTTCGGGGCTCGTCATGCGGAACCGGAGGTCGTCGCGACGCCGTACGAACGCGAAGGTGCGCGGATCGTCGACCTCGACGCCGCTCCACGCGCGCACGCTCTCGGGCGCCTCGCGGCCGCCGCGCTCGAGTCCAGCCGGGATCCAGTCGCGGCCGGGATCGACGACGCCGACGCGCGCGAGCGACGCGGTCTCGAAGGTCGCGCAGCCGCCGCGGGTGCCGACGCGCACGTCGACGAGGCCGCGCGCCAGGCTCACGCGACCTTCGTCCGCTTCGATCGGTGCGTTGCCGTTGCAGGCGACCGCGCCTTCGGGGAGCTCGAGCACCGCGCCGACGCTCGCCGCGAAGAGGACGCCCTCCCCCACCGTCGCGCACTGCCGTGTGCCCTCGCGCGCGACGAGGCCCTCCGGCGTGACGTCGTGGACGGCGTGGGTGACGCAGATCTCCTGGGTCGCGTAGCGCGTGACGAGCTCTTGCGCGCTCGCGACCTGCGCGAAGCCGAGGCCGGTGCCCTCGCGGGCGCCGCGCGCGCCGTAGGTGCCGGCGAGGCAGAGGTGGAGCTCGTCCGCGAGCTCGCGGAGCATGCCGAGGCTCGGCGCGAAGCGGACGCCGTCGTCGCCGTAGAGGTCGCGCATCGCGCGCGCGAGCCAGCCCTCGTCGAAGGCGATGCCGCCGCCCATCACGACCACGGGGACCTCTTCGGCGCCCGCTTCGTGGCAGGCGGTCGCGGCGGTGGCGCCGCGGCGGCGGACGATGCGCGCGTGGCCGGCCGCGAACGCGGTGCGGAGCTCGGCCCAGGCGTCGGCGTCGCTCTCGATCGGCGTGAAGCGCAGGCCGCGCTCGCCTTCCCAGTCGGGGCGCATGAGCGCGCCGCCGTCGCGGAGGCGTCGCTGGAGCGGGGTCTCGCCGCCGGCCGCGAGGCGACCGAGCGGATACGTGGGCTCGCCCTGCGCGGAGGCCTCGACGCGCCAGCCGGCGGCGCACGCGGGGAGCTCGACGGAGAGGGCGCCGGTCGGGAGCGACGCCGAGACGGCGCGCCCGCCTTCGCAGCGGAAGGAGAGCGCGATGCGATCGACGCCGCAGGCGTTCGCGCCTTGCGGGCGCTCGACGACGAGGGCGTCGGTCTGCGCGCCGGGGCGAACGCGGAAGGCGCCACCGGCCTGGAGGACGTAGTCGGTGCAGTGATCGACGAAGACGCTGGAGACCTCGGTGGGCGCGTCGTCGCGGCGCGCGTACGCGGTGGCCTGGAGGCCTTCGCGCCAGCCGAGGCCGGCCAGGACGTCGACGACGGTGTCGCGGCCGTTCAAGCGTCGCCACGGGCCGTCGGGACCGAGGGCGTACTCGCACGCGGCGTCGAGGCGGACCCGATCCCCGAGGGTGAGCGGCGCTGACGCGGGCTCGGTGCCCCCGAAGCACCGCGGCTGGGCGTTCGCGGGGTCGGCGAAGGCGAACGGTGCGGCGAGCGCGAGGAGCGCGAGGGCGCGTGCGGAGAGCGTCGTCGGTGCCTGCATGGGGGCGCACCATGACAAACCCGGCCGGGGGCGCCAAACGGGGACCGGGCTGTCTTGGATGCGTGTGTGCCGTCTTGGGGTCTTCTTGCGTCGGCGCGCCTTGGACGCGTGTGCGCCTTGCTTGGGGTCTTCTTGGTCGTCGGCATCTTGGACGCGTGTGCGCCGAACGGGACGCGGCCCGAGAAACCCTACGGATTCGGAAACGACGCGCTCGCGCGTTCGGCTCCGAACCTCCGCGGGTTTCGCGGGACGTGTCCGGTTCGGCGCACACGCGCCCAAGAAGCCCATAGCGAGACGGCCCCGAAGCTGGGCGCACACGCATCCAAGAAGCCCAAGCACGAGCGGTCCCAACGAAGACCCGACGCGTCCAAGCTGAGCACGCAGCAAACGCAGCACAGCGCCGAACGAACGCCCCAGCTTCACACTTCTTCATCGATCGACGCACCGCCCCTTCACGAACGACACCCACAAAGGAGCCCTATCAGGAGGTTCCCCATGTTCGGATTCATGATCGGCATCGCGTCCTTGATCGGCCTCGTCGCCGTCCTCCGTCGCGGTCGCCACGCCCGCTTCTCCGGCGGCTGCGGACACCACCGTCACCACGGCCACCACCACGGGCACCGTCGATGGCGCCGCGGACCCTTCGCCATGCTCGACGGACTCTTCGCGCACCTCGACACCAGCCCGGGCCAGGAGAAGGCCATTCGAGCGACGCTGGCCGAGCTCTTCGACGAAGCACACTCCTTCCAGGGAGAAGTCCGCGAGACCGGTGAAGCCGCGCGCGCGGCGGTGTCCGGTCCCGCGTTCGATCCGCACGCGCTCGACGCGGCGTTCGAGCGCCACGACGCCAAGCTCGCGCGTCTCCGCGAAGGCGCCAAAGAAGCGCTCCGCAAGATCCACGAAGCCCTCGACGACGAACAACGCGCCGAGCTCGGCCGCGTGCTCGCGCGCCGTGGCTTCGGTCCCCTCGGTCGCTTCGGCTTCGGCCCCTACCGATGAGCGCGCGGAGCACGGCGCCGATGAACCGCATGCACGAGGCCCTGCACGACGCGTGGCGCGCGTTCGTGCAAGAGCATTGCCTTCCGGCGCGCGCGCGCCGCTCGTCCGCCGACCTCCACCACGGCGCCGACGCCGCGCTCGCGTGGCTGACCAGCGTCGATCCCTCCGACCCCGCGAGCGAGCTCGTCGAGCGGTCGCGCGCCGAGCGGCACGCGGAGCACCGACCGCGGCCCTCCGATCCGAGCTGAGCGACGCCCCTCGCTCGAACCTGACCCACCGCTTCTGCCCACGAAGCAGTTTTGCCACGAAGTACGGAGAACTCGTCATGAAACGTCCCCTCCTCATCGCGCTCCTCACCCTCGGCACCGTCGGCGGCTTCGCGCACGGCTTCGCGTCGCTCCGTCATCATCACCACCACCGCCGCGCGCACTTCGAGCGGCACGTCGCGCAGGTCTGTGTGGACGCCGCGCGGCGCGCGGACGCCGAAGATCGCGGACAGCCGCCCACGCGGTCCTACGAACGTCATCCGCATCGTTGAGCGTCCGCGCGAACCGCGATCGGTGCACTCCGCGCGGCTGGCCCGCGCGCGCACCCTCGCCTCGCGCGCACGACCTCGACCCTCTCGCCGCGACCGCGCACCATGACCGCCGTGACCACCCGCGTCCTCCTCGTCGACGACGACGCCCGCCTCTTCGAGCTCCTCGCGCGCTACCTCGGCCCGCACGACGTCGCGCTCGATCACGCGCCCGATGGCGGGCGCGGGCTCGCGCTCTTCGAGGCGGGCGCGTACGACGCGGTGCTCCTCGACGTGATGATGCCCGGCATGGACGGCCTCGAGGTCCTGCGGCGTCTCCGGCAGAAGAGCGGCGTGCCGGTGCTCATGCTCACCGCGCGCGGCGACGAAGCGGATCGTGTGGTCGGCCTCGAGCTCGGCGCGGACGACTACGTGGCCAAGCCCTTCGGTCCGCGCGAGCTCCTGGCGCGCCTGCGCGCGGTGCTCCGTCGCACGCAGACCCGCGAGCCCAACGAGCGCCTCTCCGCGGGTGGCGTGGTGGTGGACGTCGCGTCGCGCCGCGTGACGGTCGAAGGGCGCGAGGTGTACCTCACCGCGCTCGAATACGATCTCTTGGTCACGCTCCTGCGCCGCGCCGGGCGCGTGATCCCGCGCGCATCGCTCCTGCCGCTCGCGGGTCGCGAGGAGGTGGTCGGCGAGCGCACGGTCGACGTCCACGTGTCGAAGCTGCGCAAGAAGCTCGGCGACGATCCGCGTCAGCCGAAGCTCCTGCAGACCGTGCGCGGTGTCGGCTACGTCTTCGCCGCGAACCTCCCCGAGGAGCCCGCGTGACCCCGCTCGCGCACTCGTCGTTTGGCGACTCCGCCTCCGACTCCGTCACGGTCTCCGACTCCGTCACGGTCTCCGACTCCGTCACGGTCTCCGACTCCGTCACGGTCTCCGACTCCGTCACGGTCTCCGACTC
>JALOQC010000384.1 GCA_025453555.1 Myxococcota bacterium
TCGCGTCACCCCGTGTCCTCGCGTCACCCCGTGTCCTCGCGTCACCCCGTGTCCTCGCGGCGCCTTCCACGAGCACGCGCGGCCCATGCCTTGCTACCGTTCACGCTCATGCGCACCGGCACGCTCTGGCACGTCGTCCTCCTCTCCGTCGCCTTCCTCGGCGGCTGCCCCAAATCCAACACCCCCGGAGAAGACTGCCCGCCCGCGCTCCCCGAAGGCTCCTGCTACGACGACTGCTGCACCTACCTCGGCGAGCCCACGCGCACCGAGAGCTGCGGCTTCGAGTGCCGCAGCGGTCGCCTCGTCGATCGCTGCGCCCCCACCCCCGCGTGCCGCCTCGACGGTGGCACGTGCAGCCTCGACGCCGCGATCCCGATCTGCGAAGGCGGCGACTGCTGCGACCAAGAGCGCGCCGCGAGCTTCGATCCCGCGACCTGCACCTTCTCCTGCCCCGACGGCTTCTCCACGACCTGCGAGCCGGCACCCGACGTCTTCTGCGCCCCCCCGATCGACTTCTGCACCGAGCCCCCCGACTGCGTGCTCGCGATCGACGACTGCTGCGGCCCCTGCGGCATCCCCACGCTCGACGCCTACGACGCCGTGAACCGCGACCGCACCGAAGCGCACCGCGAGCTCGTGTGCCCGGATCCCAGTCCCGTCTGTCCCGCCTGCGCGGTCGGCTTCAACCCGAACCTCGGCGCGACCTGCGACGACACCGATCGCTGCGTGGGGTTCGACGTGCGCACGCTGGCGCTCTCGCGCTGCACGAACGACGACGAGTGCCGCGTCCGCGCGACCGCCTGCTGCGTGTGCGGCGCCGACACCTCGGCCTCCGCGCTCATCGCGATCCGCACCGACGCCGAAGGCGACTACGCCGCGCTCGTCTGCCCCGACGAGGTCGGCTGCCCCGAGTGCGAGCCGGTCTATCCCGACGAAGCCAGCGCGTACTGCGCGGACGACGGACACTGCGCGGTACGCATCCGCTGATCGCGGTGCAGCCTCACGTCCGTTCCGCGTTGACGTCGACGTGAACGGCGACGTGAACGTGCGGACGTCCACGACCACGTTCACGACCACGTCCACGACCAGGACCACGACCACGTCCGCGTCACCGCTCGCTTCGCGCCCCCGGCGCCCGCTTTGCTGACACACCGACGTGGATCATGCGAGCGTGGCCCCGCCGATGACGATCCTCTCTCTGCGCACCGCCGCGGTCCGCATTCGCGAGACCCGTCGGGCGGTGACCAAGCGCGGACGCGCGTCCGGCCCGAGCCCGTACTTCTTCGTCTGTGGCGCCGGCATCTCGGTGCCCTCCGTCCCGCTCGCGTGGCAGATCCAAGACGAGTGTCGTGAGCGCGCGACGAGCCTCGGTCTCGCCACCGGGAGCGCGCCGAGCGATGCCGCGGGCGCCTACTCGTATTGGCTCGAACAAGCCTTTCCCGACCCCGAGCAGCGTCGCGCGTACTTCCGCAAGGCGATCGACGGCAAGCCGCTCACCGACGCCAACCTGCGCCTCGCGCACCTGCTCGCGGACGGCGCGCTCAGCAGCTTCCTCGTCACCCCGAATTTCGACGACTTCGTCGCGCGCGCGCTCCACCTCTTCGGCGAGCCCTGCGTGATCTGCGATCACCCCGCGACCACCGCGCGCATCGACCTCGACGCACCCGAGCCCCAGGTCGTCCACGTGCACGGCTCGTATTGGTTCTACGACCTCGTCAACACCGACGCCGAGATCCGCGCGCGCGCGATCGGCCTGCGCGACGGCCCCGGCATGGGCGAGCTCCTGAGCGATCTCTTGCGCGCCCGCGTGCCGCTCGTGGTCGGCTACTCCGGCTGGGAGAGCGACGTGATCATGACGTCGCTCAAATCGCGTTTGCTCCAGGGTCCGCTGCGCCATCAAATCTACTGGTTCTGCTATTCTCAATCCTCGTTCGACGCGCTCCCGATCTGGCTCCGCGAGCACCCGAACGTCTGCTTCGTGCTCCCCGAGGCCCCCGACACCGCGCTGCCCGCCGACCGCGTGTTCGACGAGCTCCTGCGCGTCTTCGAGGTCGAGGCCCCGCCGATCACCCGCGATCCGCTCTCGTTCTACGCCGAGCAGCTCCGCACGCTGGTCCCCGAGCGCGCCCCCGACGCGCCGCCCGATCCGTATTTCTTCGAGGACGTGATCCGACGTCTTCAGCGCGCGGCGCGGCTGCTCGGCGACGACGCGCGCAAGATCGAGCCCGCCCTCGAACAGGTGCGCGACGCGGTGCGGCGCGGTCGATACGCCCAAGCCGCCAAGCGCGCGAACGCGGTACCTCTGAAGTCGCTGCGCAAGGAGCAGCTCCGCGATCTGCTCGACGCGCTCTGGGCCGCGGTCACGCGTGGCGGCCGCACCCCGAAAGAAGAGCTCGAGCTCCACGAGGCCTTCTTGCGCATCGTCGACGAGCGCCCGCGCGCGCCGGTCGAGAAGGGCCGCCTCGCGGGCGTGCTGATCGCGCGCGCGGCCGCGCTCCTCGCGAGCGGCCACCCGCAGCTCGCCCTCGACGCGGCCCTCGACGCGCCCCGTCGCCTCGGGGACGCGGCGGCGAAGATGCCCCGCGCCCAACACCGCCTCGGCCGCCTCCGCGCGCGCGCGCTCGTCGAGCTCGGCCGCCGCGACGAGGCGCTCGAGGTCTACGACTCCCTCGAGACCCGCTTCGCCCGCGCCGTCGAGGTCCGCCTGCGCGCGAGCGCGGCCGGCGCGGCCCGCGAGCGCGCGGAGCTCCTCGTCGCGCTCGGTCGCGAGCCCGAGGCCGAGGCCGGCCTCGATCGTGTGGTCGCGCGCTTGGAAGGCAGCGTCGAGTCTCGCCTCCAACGCGAGCTCGCCGCCGTGCTCGACGCCCGCGCCACGCTCCGAGAATCACGCGGCAAACCCCACGAAGCCCAAGCCGACCGCGAGCGCGCCGCGAAGCTCCGCGAAGCCGCTCCCCCCAACGGCTCCCTCCGTCCCCCCGCCCTCGACACCTGATCCCACGAACGGCTCACGAGACGAACCGAGACCGAGACGGAGACGGAGTCGGAGACGGTGTCGGAGTCGGTGTCGGAGTCGGTGTCGGTGTCGGTGTCGGAGTCGGTGTCGGAGTCGGTGTCGGAGTCGGTGACCGAGACGGAGTCGGAGACGGAGTCGGAGACCGAGTCGGAGACCGAGTCGGAGACCGAGTCAGTCGGAGACGGAGTCGGATACGCCGTGTAAGTCCCCGCGCACCCCTCCGTTCTCCCTCCATGCCGCGCACGTCCCGCTTCGCCTTCCTCCTCGCCCTCGCCCTCCCCACCACGCTCGCGCACGCCTCCCCTCCGACGCCCACCGTCGAGGACCTCTCGGGCTCGCAGGGCCCCGACGCGCAGCAGCAAGTCGTCGTCGAAGACCTCTCCCGCGCCCCCCATCAGCCGCACCCGGCGCTCGATCCCTCACGCGGCCGCATGGTCGGCACCTTCGGCTTCTTCGGCTCCGGCTTCGATCCCCACGCGCGCCGCTGGAGCCTGAGCGACTCCGAGATCGGCGCGCTCGAAGGCGCTCCGATCCCCGACGCGATGCTCGCCGACCACGCGCGCTACGGCGGCTTCACCTTCGGCAGCGGCTTCCGCCCGCTCTCGTGGCTCCGGCTCCCCGAGCTTCGCGTCGCCTTCGGCGGCGGCGATCACGCCACGCGCTGGACGCCGATCGGCGAGCAAGGTCTCGAAGGCGCGATCACCCGCAGCTTCCTCCTGCGCCTCGAGCTCCTCGCGGGCGTCGAGGTCGACCTCGGCCCCATCACGCCCTTCGCGCGCGTGTACGGCGGCGTCGGCATGCACTCCGCGAAGCTGAAGGTACGCGACACGACCCTCGGCGCGCTCGGCAGCGAACGCCTCGTCGCCTTCGCGGGCGACGTCGGCGTCGAGCTCGGCTTCGACGTCTACTTCACCGAGGACGAAGGCGAGCGCGTCGGGCTCCGGGTCGCGTACCGCCGCGGCCTCGTGGGCGCGGAAGGCCACGGCGCGTTCGTGGGCCTCGCGATCCAGGGCAAGCGCCCCTCGTGAACGCGCCGAAGAGCGCGAGCCGAAGAACGTGAGCTGAAGTGCACGAGTCGAAGGTCCCGAGCCGAAGATCGAGCACCGACGTTCGCGCACCGACGTTCGCACCGAAGATCGTGAGCCGAAGAACGCGATCCGAACGAGGTCGCCTCACGTCGTGAGCCGAAGAACGCGATCCGCAGCTCCCACTCCGAACGACGTGAGCCACACGCTCACCCCGTGTTGCGCAGCCCCGCCGCGATCCCCTGGACCGCCGCGCGCGCCACGTTCGTCCACGCCTCGTCGCCGCTCTTCGCGCGCCGCAGCGCCACGATCTGCAAGTACGAGAGCGGATCGACGTACGGGTTGCGCAGCTCGATCGAGCTCCGGATCACCTCGTCGCTCTCCAGCACCTTCGCGGCGCCCGTCGCGCGAAGCACCTCGCGCACCGTCCGCGCGTGCTCCTCGTCCACGAGCCCGCGGATCCGCTCGCGCACCGGCGCGTCGTCGCAGAGCTCCGCGTAGCGCGCCGCGATCGCGAGGTCGCTCTTGGCGAGCGTCATCTCCGGTGCCCACGCCGTACCACCCCGTGATCACCGAGCGCTGCTGGCTCCACGCGAACACCCACGGGATCGCGCGCAGCCGCGCCAACGTGAGCTGCCCACCGCCGCGTTTGCTCGGCCGCGACGCGATGTTCAGCTGCGCGATCACCGGGAACGGCGTCGCGCTCGCGAAGTACGGCACGAGCCCAGGATCCTCGACCAGCGCGCGGTACGCGGCGGCGCTCTTCTCCGCGAGCCGCGGCAAGAGCGCGCTCTCCTCCGGCACCTCCGGTCGCGGCGAGAAGCGCGCCTCGTAGCGCGTGAAGGTCGCGGCGCCGATCGTCTGCTCCAGATATCGCGCCGCCAGATCCGGGCTCGCGAAGTGGAACGAGCGCACCTCGCCTTGTTCGGTGATCTTCGTGTCGCCGCTGAAGACCTCCGGCGGCAACGCGCGGATCGCGCGGTAGGTCGGTCCACCGCCGCGCGAGGTCGAGCCGCCGCGCCCGTGGAAGACCCGCAGCTTCACGCCGTGCGTCGTGCACACGCGCGTCGCGGAGCGCTGCGTCTCGAGCACCAGGATGCGGCTCGCGAGCGTCCCGTTCTGCCGCATCGAGTCGGAGTAACCTACGAGCAGCTCCTGCACCTCGCCGCGCCGCCGCACCTGCTCGCGGTACCCCGGATGCTTCAGGAGCGCCGAGAGGATCGGCACCGTCGCTTCGAGCGCCTCGCGTGTCTCGAAGAGCGGCACCACGTCCACGTGCGCGGCGATGCCGTGCAACTCGAGCAGACGCCACACCTCGTGCACGTCCGCTTCCGACTCCGTCATCGAGATGATGTAGGTGTGCACCGCGTCGCGACCGAAGCGCGCTTGGCAACGCGCCACCGTCTCGAAGAGCGAGAGGCACCGCCGCGCGTCGGCCGAGATCTTCGCGCCGCGCGCGGGCAGCCGAAGCCGCGCGAGCGCCGCGATGCGCTCCGCGGCCGGACGCTCCGGATACGTCGGATCGTCGAGCAGCTCCGCGATCACCGCACGATGCACCGCGCTGTCCTCGCGCACGTCGAGCGCCGCGAGGTGGAAGCCGAACACCCGCACGCGGAGCACCAGATCGAGCAGCGCGTCGTCCGGCAACGAGTGCGCGCCCGCGCCGCGCAAGGCCGTGCGGATCGCGTTCAGATCGTCGACCAGATCGTCCGGGTGCGCGTAGCCGCCTGCCGCGCCGCGGCTCGTGCGATCGATCCGCTCGCGCACCAACGCGAGCAAACGACGCAGCGGCTCGTCGGGGTTGCGGCGCGCCGCGCTGCCCGCAATCTCCGGCACCGCGACCTCGCCGCGCGCGATCGCCTCGTCGAGCGCCGCGCACGGCGGCAACCGGCGCGCGGCCGTGGCGAGCGGATCGACGAGCGCGTCCACGTCCTTGCCGTAACGATCGAGGCAGATGAAGCGGTGGATCTCGAGCGTGCGTTCGAGCGTGCCGTCGTCGACGAAGGGGTTGCCGTCGCGATCGCCGCCCATCCAGGAGCCGAAGACCACCGGGCACGGCAAGCTCGCCGGATCCACCGACTCCGCGAACGCACCCTCGAGCGCGCGCGCGAGCGTTCGCTGCACCTCGGGCACCACGTCGAGCAGGACGTTGCGCAGGTACCAGACGCCGGTCTTCACCTCGTCGAGCACGGTCGGCTTCTCGCTGCGCTCACTCGCGTGCTCCCACAGCGCCTCCACCGTCGCGCGCAGGTGGCGATGCAGCCGCCGCTCTTCTGCGGGCGTCGGGTGGTTCCGATCGAGCGCCTCCAGCGAGATCCGCACGTCCGCGAGCAGCCGCTCCGTGGTGCGGCGCCGCGCCTCCGTCGGATGCGCGGTGAAGACGAACGAGAGCTTCACGTCGTCGAGCGCCTCGCGAACCTGCGCGAAGCTCGCGCCCTGATCGCGCAGCGCGTGCGCCACCGCGACGAGCGACTCCGCCACCGGCTCGCGCGCGCGCTCGCGACGCCGAAGCTCACGCGCGCGGTGCACGTCCTCCGCTTGGTTGACGAGCTGGAAGTACAACGTGAACGCGCGCACCACGTCGAGCGCGAGCGCGGGCTCCAGCGAGGCCGCGACGTCGGCGAGCTCGCGCCGCGCGTCGCTCACGCCTTCGCGCGCACGTTTGGCGGCGCCACGCATGCGCTCGACCGCGTCGAAGAGCGCCTCCCCGCCGTGCGCGCGGAGCACGTCGCCGAGGGTGTCACCGAGGAGCCGAACGTCACCAGGCAGCGTGCGAACCAGCATGGGCGCATCGTAGCGCGCTTCGAAAGCTCGCGTGACTCGTTCCAGAGTCACCCACGAAAAATCTCGATTTTCCGTGGGAATTCCCAAGAAAGACGCCTCCTTCGCCGCGGTCGTTGCGCTTGACGCCTCCGCCTCGTCACCACATGACGGCCGCCATGCGAACTCTCCTCCTCCTCGCGACGCTCGTCGCGCTCGCTTGTGGCGGCTCCTCGTCGAGCACCACCACGACCACCCCCGACACCACGACGCCGACGACCACGCGCTACGACATCCCGAGCGGCGACCTCGCGGCCGCGATGGCGGGCGCGCACCGCACCGACGCCGAGCGCGCGCGCGACGTGTGGCGTCACCCCGCCGAGACCCTCGCGTTCTTCGAGGTCGAGCCCGGCAAGGACGTCGTCGAGCTCGCGCCCGGTGGCGGCTGGTACACGAAGCTGCTCGCGCCGCTGCTCCGCGACTCCGGCTCGCTCACCGTCGGTCTCCCGGACGGACAATACGGCGACGGCTTCCGCACGATGCAGGCCGAGCATCCGGAGCTCTACGGCCACGTGCGCGTCGGCCGCCTCGCGCCGCCCGACGCGATCGAGCTCGGCGCCCCCGAGAGCGCCGACGTCGTGCTCACCTTCCGCAACACGCACGGCTGGATCCGGAACGGCGTGGCTCCGCAGGTGATGGAGGCGGTGTTCCGCGTGCTTCGTCCGGGCGGGATCTTCGGCGTCGTGCAGCACCGCGACGCGGAGGGCGCGCCGGTCGATCCCGCGCGCGGCTACCTCCCGGAGGCCACCGTGATCGAGCTCGCGACCGCGGCGGGCTTCGAGCTCGTCGAGCGCTCGGAGATCAACGCGAACCCGCGCGACACGCGTGATCACCCGGAGAACGTCTGGTCGCTCCCGCCCTCGCTCCGCGGCGGCGACGTCGATCGCGCGCGCTACGAGGCGATCGGCGAGACCGACCGCATGACGCTCAAGTTCCGTCGCCCCGTGGCGCCGGCCGCGGCTCCTTGAACGCAGCGTCCTCGCGACGCACGAAACGACGAAGACGCGGCGGGATCTCCCGTCGCGTCTTCGCGTTTGCAGCGCCGCGTTCTCGTTCGAGCGTTCTCGTTCGAGGTGGCGGGCGCGGCGATCAGAGGTGGATCGACTTGCACGCCTCGAGCGCGCTCGCCTGCTGCTCGGCCGACACCGCGGTCGTCTCGCACATCACGGTCTTGTCGCCGAGCGTGCGGCGCACGACCACGAAGTAGTTCGTGCCCATGCCGCCGGTGTTCTCGTACGTGAGCGCGAAGCCGTCCGCGAGCGTCTCCTCACGAACGTTCGTGGGCGAGTACATCTCCGCCGCTTCCTTCGCCGCTTCGAGGTTCTCGGGCGAGAACGAGCCGGGCGCCTGCACGGTGACCACGAGGCCGGGCGCCGTGATCATGTGGCCCTCACCGACGATCGCGTCGCCGACCGTCGCGCCCGCCGGCACCGCGATCTTCAGCCCGAAGCGCGGCAGATCGACGTCGCCCGCCGGAGCCTCCGCCGCCGCGGCCGCCGCCGCACCTTCCGCGGCCGCGTTCTCCACCGCGGCACCGAGCGCCGCGGCCAGATCGTTCGCCGCCTGCTGCTGCTCCGCTTCCGACGAGCTGCCACAACCAATGACCATCGCGACCATCAGGGCCACGAGAGACGAGATACGCATGAGTTCCTCCGTGCTCGCGAGCCCCGCGGGTTTCGTGCGGTCGGCGCGAGCGAGCCTGGGAATGTACGTCCCTCGACGGAGAGAATTCCTCAGGGCCGTCACACGAGTCGTCGTCGTCGTCGTCTCGTCTCGTCGACGTGGACGACGTGGGCGTGGACGTGGGCACGGCAACGTGAGCGGGGACGTACGGGGACGTACAGGGACGTGACCGGCGACTCTTCGTCGCGAGCGTTCACGGGCAAAACCGAACGGGCACCCTCACGCGAAGCGCAGGCCCACCGAGAACGCGAGCGCGCCCAGCACGAAGAGCGCGGCGAAGCGCCTCGCCGGCGCGGCGAGGAAACGATCGTGCTCGTCGAACGCCCGCGAAGCGAAGAGGAACGCGGCGCTCACCCACGCGCCGAAGCCGAGCAACGCGAGCAGCGTCCAGCCCGCGTGTGGGCGCGGGACGTCACGCAGGAGCGCGAGGTGCTCGGCGCGGAGCCGATCGCGGCTCTTGCCCGCGTCGATCGGCGGTGGCGGCAGACCGGCCATCAGCTCCGCGAGGTGCGCGTCCGCCTCGTCGAGGCGCGCGCGGTGCGGGACGTAGAAGCTGCGCGTCGAGAGGATCGCGCCGCGCACGCCGCGCCAGGCCGCGAGCGCGCGTTCGGTCTCGCCCTCGGCCTCCGCGGTCGCGCCGAGCTCTCGCAGCGCCTCGAGCGCGGCGGTGCTCCACGGGTTGCCTGGCGCGTACCACTTGGCCGCGCGGCGGTAGTGCACGATCGCGGCGTCGAGGTCGTCGTCCGCACGCAGCGTCTCGGCGCGCCGCAGCTCGCCGTGCGCCCCGACGAGCACCCGCACCACGACGAGCGCGAGCAGCGCGCCTCCGATGCCGAGCGCGCGCGCGATCTTCTTGCTGGTCTGCGGACCCACGGACGCCGAGCTTGCCGCGAAGCGCGCGACGCCGCGAGCTTTTCGCGACACGCCGAGCACGATCCCTCGGCGACGCGGGTCAGCGGCGCTTGAGGTGGTGCTCGGTGAGCGCGAGCGTCACGCGGCCGATGTCGACCGGCTTGCGCAGCAGACGATCGCCGCCGTAGCGACGCACCTCTTCTTCCGGGTACGCCTCCGCGCGTGCGGTCACGAGCAAGATCGGCACGTCGATGCGCGGAAGGTTGCGCGCGAAGGGCGGCAACGCCTGCGGAGGCACGCGCTGACGGAGGATGCGCGTGAGCAAGATGCCGTCGAGCACCGAGCCCGGCAGATCGATGTCGAGCATCACCGCCACCAGATCGGTCGCGTACGAACGCACGAGCTCACACGCCTCGCGATCGTTCTCCGCACGCAGGAGCCGGTACGCCCGACGCAATCGATCGCTCGCGGTGCTCCAGCTCTGATCGTCGACGTCCACGTAGAGCACGAGCGCGCGCCCGTCGGCCTCGCGGCTCGGGAGCGCGGTCCAGCCCGGTGCGGGCGAGCGCGACACCTCGCTCACGAGGGATCCTCCGGTCCACGACGTCCGACCCCGATCGAAGGGATCGAGTGCACCACCTCGCTCACGACGGATCCTCCGGCCCGGGGCGACCGACGCCGATCGGACGGATCGAGTGCACGACCACCGTCGGCGGTTTCGGCGGAGTCAGCGGCGTCGAAGGCGTGAGCATGGCGGGCGCGAGCACCGTCGGATCCGGATCGTCCGCGCTCTGCATCTCCGCCTCCGAGCGCGGCACGTCCGGCGGCGGCGGAGGCTGCGAGCCGAAGGGCATCGTCGGCCGCGCGCGCCCGAGCGCCCGATCCACCTGCTCACGCGGGAGCGCGGTGGTCTCGGAGTCGACGTCGTCGTCGTCTTCTTCGGAGGGTCGGTCGCCCGCCCCTCCCCCGATGGGCGTGAAGCCCATGGGGCCCCCCTCCCGCGAACCTACGCTCGCTGCGCTCGCTGCGCGCCGTCCAGCAGGGCGGCTTGCCTCTCGCGAACCTCCCGCCTCGTGGCTCGTCGAGCCGTCCGTCCTGACGTGCATCGACGGAGCTGCCGGAGCCATCGCAGGTGCAGGCGCCGACGACCTCGCCGACGGAGGTCCCGACACCATCGCGGGTGGAGGCGCCGACGTCGGACGACGCGAGACCAGCGGCAACGCGTCCGCGGAAGGCGGGGGCTCCGAAGGCTCGTCGTCCGGAAGCGCGATCGACACCGACGTCACCGGAATCGACGCTTCCCCCGACGGATGCACCACCGTGGTCTCCTCGAAGACCATCAGCGGGTTCGGCACCGAGCGCGTCGGCTCGCGCGTGTCGTCGACCGACTCGTTCTCCGTGCTGTCGTCGAACTCGATCGCGGCCGTCTTGGCCTTCGCCTCCGCGAACGCTTCGAAGCTCGCGGTCGGCCGCTTCCCTTTGCTCTCCGCCTCGCGCGGCGCTCGCGCGGCGTCGCGTGGAGGGGCGAAGCTCCGATCGAGCACCGGCCG
>JALOQC010000385.1 GCA_025453555.1 Myxococcota bacterium
CTTCGGCCAGTCTCTGAATGTGTTCTCTGCGCTCGGGGTGCTCGTTCTGTTCGGGATCGTGAAGAAGAACTCGATCCTCCAGGTGGATCACATGATCCATCTCCAGAAGGAAGGCTGGAGCCGCGCGGACGCGGTGATGATCGCGAACCGCGATCGACTGCGGCCGATCTTGATGACCACGGTGGCGTTCGTGGCGGGCATGGCGCCGCTCATGATCGCGGGTGGTCCGGGCAGCGGCACGAACCGCGCGACCGCGGGCGTCGTCATCGGCGGCCAGTCGCTCGCGCTCTTGCTCACGCTGCTCGCGACGCCGGTGCTCTACACCTGGCTCGACGATCTCTCGCAGCTCACGCGGCGCACCAAGGACGCGATCGTCACACGGGTGCGAGGCGCGCTGCCTTCGCGAAACGTCCCCGCGGACGTCCCGGCCGCCGAGGAGTGACGCACGGCGCTCGAGCTCCCGAACGAAGCGCGGCCACCGGGGTCTCCTCGGTGGCTGCGTCACGTTCGGGAGAGCGCGAGCGCTCGGACGTCGAGGCTCTCAGACGTTGAAGCGGAAGTGCATCACGTCGCCGTCGTTGACGACGTACTCCTTGCCCTCGAGCCGCATCTTGCCCGCCTGCTTCACCGCGGCTTCGGTCTTGTGCGCGAGGAAGTCGTCGATCGCGATCGTCTCGGCGCGGATGAAGCCGCGCTCGAAGTCCGTGTGAATCACGCCCGCCGCCTGCGGAGCCTTGGTGCCGCGTTTGATCGTCCACGCGCGCACTTCGACCTTTCCGGCCGTGAAGTACGTGATCATGTCGAGCATGCGGTACCCGGTTTGAATCACCGCGTGAAGACCGGGCTCCTTCAATCCGATGCTCTCCAGGAAGTCCGCCCGCTCCTCCTTCGGGAGCTGCATGATCTCGGCCTCGATCGCCGCGCAGATCACGACCACCGGCGCGCCGCGCTCGTCCGCGAGCTTCTTCACGCGCGCCACCAGCGGATCGTCGGTGCCCGCCGCGAGCTGCTCTTCCTTCACGTTGCAGACGTAGAACATCGGCTTGGACGTGATGAGCTGCAGATCGCGCACGATCGCTTGCTCGTCCTCTCCCTCGACCTCGAAGCCACGCGCCGGGGTGCCCGCGTCGAGCCGCTTCTCCAGCGCCTCGCAGACCTCGGCCGCCTTCTTCTCGATCGTGTTGCCGCCCTTGGACTGACGGCGCGCGCGGTCGAGCCGCTTCTGCACCGTCTCGAGGTCCTTGAGCAGCAGCTCGGTCTCGATCGTCTCGATGTCCGCGATCGGATCGACCCGGTTGTCGACGTGCAGGACGTTGTCGTCCTCGAAGCATCGCACGACATGCGCGATCGCCTGCGCGTCGCGGATGTGGCTGAGGAACGCGTTGCCCTTGCCCTCGCCCTTCGACGCGCCGCGCACGAGGCCCGCGATGTCGACGAACTCGACCGTGGCCGGCACCTGCTTGCCCGGCTGCACCAGCTCGACCAGCGCGTCGAAGCGCCAGTCGGGCACCGGCACGATCCCGTGGTTCGGCTCGATCGTGCAGAAGGCGTAGTTGGCCGCCTCGGCCTGCTTGCTCGAGAGCGCGTTGAAGAGGGTGGACTTGCCCACGTTGGGGAGGCCGACGATTCCGACGGAAAGACCCATGATCGGCGGCTCGGTAGCGCCTCGGTCCCTCTGGCGCAAACGGGCGGCGCACGGGTGATGTCGGTCGACGTCTCGGGGATCGGCCCCGCGGAGGCCTCGACGCGCCACGCCCCGTAGAGATCACGGACCCGCTCCGATCGCGGCGGATCTTCTTCTTCCCCGAGTCGAGCGTGCTCGGGGACGACTGGCGCGCGCGGCTTCCAGCGGCCAGCGCGGGCGCCACCCTCCCCGCGGGGTGTCGTCGTGGTCGGTGTGCTCCAAGTTGATGATGTTGTTTGGTTTTGCGGTAGACGAAGAGGTTCGTCCGAGCGTCGTCGAGGGCGGGGATCGGGCTTGGCACACGAGCCGCATTCACGTTCCCCATGCGGACCCCCGACGCGGACGAGCGTGGTCACGTGACCCTGGACGTGGTGGACCCCAAGGAGGTCCTGGCGTCGCTGCGAAGCGCGGACGTGGCGACCACGCTGCGGCTGCCGGTGCTCGCGGAGGCGGGCGACGACGACGTCACGATGCGCGGGCGACGCGACGCGATCGACGTCGGTCCGAGCGCTCCGCGCTTGCCGCAGCTCGAGCGAACCGCGCTGGACGCGGCGCTGGAAGCGGCCGCGCGGGCAGCGAAGCTGGAAGAGCTGGAGGACCTGGACGACGACTCGCCGACGATTCGGGGGGCGCGCCCAAAGCTCGAGAGTCCGAAGCTCGAGCTCGAAGGGTTCCCCGACGAGCTGCCCACGGTGCCCGCGGCGGCGATGGTGCGCGAGGCGTTGCTCGCGGCGACGAAGGTCGCGCTCGCGGACGGTGAGCCCGCGCCGTACGCCTTCGAGGGAGACGAAGAGGACCGCACGCTGCGCGCCGATCGTCGCGCGCTCGCGATCGCGCTGCAGGGGGACCGCTCGGTTCCCGAAGCTTCCTCGGAGCGCGTCGCGTCTGCTCCGGCCGCCAAGCCTCGTCTCGTCCCCGAGCCCGTCCAGCCGCCCGCGCTCCCCGTTCCGCTCGTGCGTCGCGTCGACGCGTGGATCGACGAGCTGCCCGAAGCCGCCCGCCGGGTGCTCCTCGACGCCCGCGACGCGCAGCCCTCGTGGCCCCTCGTCGAGCGCACCGAAGGCGCGGTGCTCCGCCCGAAGCAGCGCATCCCCTCGCTTCGTCCGCGCACGTGATCGCGTCGGCCCGTAGGTCGCTTCGCGCGATCGAAGCCTCGACGAGCCACGCCGCACGCGTCAGCCTCCGCCCGATGTTCGTTCGCCCCGTGGCACTCGTGCTCCTCTACGCCCTCGTCGCATGCGGCGACGACGACGCGCCGATCGAAGACGCCGGCGTCGATGCGCCGATCGACGCGTTCGTGCCCGAAGACGTGCCGCCCGTGATGCAGCCGACCTTCGTGGACGAGCACGTCTACACGCGGGTGCTCCCGCCCTTCGAGACGCTCGACGAATGCCGCGCCGCGAGCGACGAGTCGGTCGAGTGCGCGCAGAGCCTCGTCTTCTGCCCGAACGGCGACTTCACGCTGCGCCTGACCGCGGTGGTGAACGCGGGCGGCTACGCGCTGCGTCCGGGCAACGTCGTCCAAGCGCTGCGACGCGGCGAAGGCGACGGTCCGATGCGTTTCAGCGGCACCGCCGACGACGACGCCGGCACCTTCACGAGCGAGACCGAAGAGCTCGCGGGGGTGTGGACGCGCGTGATGGGCGCGCCCGCCTGTCTCTGATCTCTCGTCTCGTACGCGCCCGAAGCGCGATGCTCTCCGCGCCCCAAGCGCGCGCCGACTTCTTCACGCCGCGCCCGAAGCGCGACTCGCTCTCTGGATCCCGATGACCACCGCTCCGATCTCTCACACCGTCCCTCCGCACCTCGACGGGATCCGCGTCGACCTCGCGGTCGCCGAGCTCTTCGAGACCTCGCGTGCGCGCGCCAAGACCCTCGCAGAGGAAGGCCGCGTGAAGATCGACGGCAAACGCGTGCGAAAGGGTGTGCGCGTCGAGGCAGGCCAAGTGCTCGCGCTCGACGAGCCGCCGCCGCCCGCGGATTTCGAGGCGCTCGCCGATCCGGACGCGCCGCTCGTCGTGGTGCACGAGGACGACGCGTGCGTGATCGTCGACAAGCCGGCTGGGCAGCCCTCGCACCCGCTGCGCCCGGACGAGAAGGGCACCGTCGCGAACGCGCTCGTCGCACGTTTCCCGTCGATGCGCGGGGTCGGCTTCGCGCCGCGCGAGCCGGGGTTGGTCCATCGGCTCGACAACGACACGAGCGGCCTGCTGCTCGCCGCGAAGAACGCGGGTGCGTTCGACACCTTGGTCGAAGCGCTGCGCGCGGGCCGCGTCGACAAGCGTTACCTCGCGCTCTGCGCGGGTGAGGTGCGCGCGCCGCGGACGATCGCGTCGCCGATCGCGCACCACGACGCGCGCAAGATGCGGGTCGCGGACGCGAGCGAGAAGGGCGCGCGCGCGGCGCGGACGGAGGTTCTCACCAGCCGTGCGATCGCCGGTGGCAGCCTCGTCGAGGTCCGCGCGCACCACGCACGGCGTCATCAGGTGCGTGTGCACCTCGCGTCGGTCGGGCACCCGCTCTTCGGTGACGCGCTCTACGGCGGTCCGTCGATCGAGGGGCTCTCGCGCCACGCGCTGCACGCGTCGAAGCTCGCGTTCGCGGGTCCGGGCGGCGACGTCGACGTGTCGAGCGCGCTGCCTCCGGACCTCGCGCGCCTCGTGTGACGCGTGGCTTCGACGCAGGTCGAGCGACGCGCGTGACGCATGCGGCTCGATCGAAGCCGTGCGCGACGCGTGCCGCGGATCGACCCCGCCGAAACGCCGACGTCTCGTCACCTGCGCGAAGTGACGAGACGCGTGACGGTGGCGATCGCGCGCTTCAGGGCTCGACGACGCGCAGGACGACGCGGCCTTCGTCCTTCAGTCGGATCTGGCAGCAGAGGCGGACCTGCTTCGGGTCGTCGCCGAAGACCTCGAGCACCTCGAGCTCGTCGTCTTCGGGCGCGAGCAGGTGCGCGTGGCCTTCCTTCACTTCGACGCGGCAGGTCCCACAGCTCGCCGAGCGGCAGCTGTAGGGCACTTCGGCCTCGGGGTGCTCGTCCGTCACGTCGATGAAGCGCGTGCCGGGGGTGATGTCGGTCTCGTAGCCGCTGGGCTCGAAGCGTACCTTCGCCATGGGCGCGAACCCTGTGCCGCGTCGGAGGTTCCGTCAATGAGGGTTCGGCGGACTCGACGACGACGCGAACGTTCCGAACACCCGTGGGCAGGGTCGTCGGCCCGCCCGGGTCGCCGGCTCGGGCCACCGGTCAGGCCGCACCGCTCGGCTCGACCTTTCGACGCTCCTCCACCGCCCGCATCGGCAGCCGCTCGGCCGACTTCAGTCCGAGCTGCTCCAGCGTGATCTGCACACGCTCGAGGTGCGATCCCACGAACGCGAGCTCCGCCTCCGGGATCGCGACACAGCGCAGATCCACGAGCTCCACCGGGTGCTCGTCGAGCAACGTGCGCACCGAAGCGGCGATCTCGCGCGCCTCGACGTGAAGGCGCCCTTCGCGCGAGCCCTCGCGCGTGAGCGGATGCACCTCGCCGCTCACCGAGAGCGACTCGATCTCCATCTTCGGGATCACGCCTTCGCGCACCGTCTCCGTCGGCTCGAGGCGCAGCGAGAGCTCGACGTTCTCCGCGCCGAGCGCGCGCAGGGCGATCTTCGGCTTCGACGTGGGCTCGCTCGGCGCGTCGGTGTCCTTCGCGAGATCGAAGCCCGGCAAGACCGCGAGCCGCACCCGATCGCGATCGCGCGCGAGCGCGAGGTCGGCGTCGTCGAGGTTCCACACGAGGACGGCTTTGCCTTTGCCGCGCGTCTGCAAGAGCGGGATCCCGCGCTCGAGCACCAGCGCGCGATCGTGCACCGCGAAGTTCAGGATCGCGTTCTCGAGGGTCGAGAGATCGTCCTCGAGCTGGAGGAAGTTCACCGCGCCCGCCTCGACCGGCACGCGGAAGCGGTGGGTGGCCACGCGACGCCCGAGGATCGGCACCTCGAGATCGACGCGCAGATCGACCTTCAGCTCGCCGAAGAGGGTGTCGAGCAAGTGCCCGTCGAAGCGCGGGTGCTCCGGCTTCGGAGTCGAGCGCGGCACGAGCTCGACGGTGGCGGACGCCGAGTCGCGCGGCTCGAAGCGCGCATCGAGGGTCGCCTTGCCGATCTCCGCTTCTTCGAGGAGCACGTGCGCTTCGTGGCTCACGAGGTGCGCGATCGCGATCGCCTCCAGCTCGAGCTCGACGTTCTCCGCGCGCACGGTGAGGCTCGGGGCCTTCGCGCCGTGCGCTTCGAGCCGAAAGCCGGCCGCGCCCCACTCGATGCGCAGGCGCGTGGCCTCGAGGCGCGGCGCCTCCACGCGCAGCCCGCGCGCGACGATCGCGAAGCCTTCGAGCAGCAGCTCTTCCGCCTCGAAGCTGCCCTCCGCGCCCTGCGCCGCGACGCGCAGGTCGCGGAAGCTCGCGCGCGCCGCGACGCTCGTGCCCGACACCGCGACGGAGAGCCGATGCGCGCGCACGGTCGCGGCTTCGAGATCGAGCTCCACCGCGTCGGCGCGTTGCTCGAAGGTGCACTTCACGCCTTCGAGCACGGCCTTTCCTTCTTCCGCGATCACCACCGCGCCGAAGATCAGCCGCAGCGCGTCGAGCCCGAGCTGCTCCGCTTCGAGCCGATCGATCCGCAGACGACCCGGTCGCTGTACGATGCGTCCCGAGAGCCGCTGCGCGTTCCGCAACGTGACGCGCGGCGGCTCGCGGTGACCTTCGGGGACCGGCAGCTCGAGCTCGAGCCCCTCCACGTCGACCTGAGCGAACGACAGACGCAGCGGCGCCGGCTCTTCAACGGCCATGACGACGCGTGGATACCACGAACGC
>JALOQC010000386.1 GCA_025453555.1 Myxococcota bacterium
CGTCGAAGCGCGCGAGGACGCGCCGCTGCCGCCCGAGCCGACGCCCGCGCTCTCCGACGACAACGTAGGCGACACCCTGGTGGGGCAGTTCCCCGCGATGCGCTCGTCGGACACCTCCCCCGAGCTCGAAGAACAGCTCGTGGCGCTCGCGCCCCTCGAAGGCACTGACACCTCCAGCGGGGCCTGACGAGCTCGGCTCGTTTGCCGCGCACGATCGCCGCGCGCACGATCGCCGCGCGCACGATCGCCGCGCGCACGATCGCCGCGCGCACGATCGCCGTGCGGCGCGATCGCGCGCACGATCGCCGCGCGCACGATCGCGCGGGTGCGCGGAGGTGCTCGGCTCGGATCAGTCCGTACGCGCGCCTCCGAGGATCCAGTCTGCGATCGCGCGGACCTCTTCGGGCGAGAGCGTGTCGTCGGGCGGCATCGGCTCCCCCACCCGCGGGTCGCGGAGAATCTCGTAGACGACGCGGCTGGTGTCCGGGCGGCCTACGCCCGCGATCACGTCGATGCGCGGCAAGCCCGCGAGGCCGCGATCGCCGAGGCCGCCCGAAGAGCCCGCGACGCTCGGCACGCCGATCGCGGTCGCGCGCACGCCTTCCGCGCTCGCGAGGTCGAGCCCGAGCGCAGGGCTCGCGCCGCCGTGACAGCCGTCGTCGGCGCACCGCGCAGCGAAGATGGGCGCGACTTCGGCCCAGGTCGTCGTGCCGAAGCTCGGCGGCTCACCGAGCGCGTCGCCGGTCGTGAAGCGCGCGAGGAACGGAGGTACCTCGAGGCCGTTCAGATCGCGCACCCCTTCGACTCGAAGCTCGTGCTCCACCCGCGGCTCGAGCGGCACGTCGGAGAAGTCGCGCGCGACGAGCGCGCGATCGACGGGGTCGTAGCTCACGGAGAGAAAACGTTGCTGCGGACCGGAGCGCAGCGACACCACCGCACGCGAGACGGTGCGCGGCGCGAGCGGGCGATCGAAGAGGACACGAAGCTCGAAGCGTCGCGGGACGTCGGTCTCGCCGTCGGCGGGGATCGAGCCGAGCACCGTGCCTGTCTCGGTGAGCTCGAGCCCGCCGCGATCGCATCCGAGCCCGAGGAGCGTGGTCGCTACGAGGGCAATCGCGTGCGCGACAACGACGCAGCGGGTGGGCGTTCCCGCTCTGCGCCGGAAGAGGACGATCGAGGCGCGACGAACGAGCACGACGCCCGCGCTCGGTGCCTCAGGACTCGCCGTACGTCTTGAGCTGTTCGCGCATGACCGACTCGCTGATGCCGGTTCGCAGGTAGTCCTTCAGGATCTCCGCGATGGCGATCATCATCTCGTCGATGCCCTTGTCCTCGATCAGCTTCGAGAGGAGCTGACGCGATTCGCGACTGTCCTCGTCGCGGAGGAGCTGCCGAACCTCGTCGATCGAGATCGATCCGTCGAAGTCGATGTACATGTGCTCCATCAGGTATCGCGCGAGCTGATTCACGAGTCCTCCTCCTTGCGACGTTCGTCGAATGCACGACGACGTCGCTCTCGTCCAAGCCCGGCCGCCACGCCGTGACGGCGCGGTGTCGCCACCCTCGGTAAGAGGTCTCTTAGTCGCACCACGCCGCGACTGGCAAGACTTTTCCCGGTTTCGGCGACCTTCGCGCGCTGCGTGTGTGGTGGCGCCGTGGGCAAGCGCCACGGTACGACCTCGTGCTCGCGCGCGATCTCCTTCGCCTCGAAGGGTCGACGCGGCGCGATCTCGAGCCTCGAAAACGAAGAGCCCGCCGAGGGGCGGGCTCGTTCACGAAAGGTCGGAGGCGCGTGGTGAGCTCACTCCGCGAGGAGCTGCTCGATCTCGCGCTCCATCTCGCGCGCGTCGCTCGCGCGGAAGCCCGCGTGGACGAAGCGCACGACACCCCGCTTGTCGATCAAGTACGAGGAGGGCATGCGCGGCGGCGCGTAGCGATCGGCGACCTGATGACGGCCGTCGTGCACGACGCGGAAGTCCACCGGCGTGCGCTCCAGGAAGCGCCGCATGTTCGGCTCTTCCCGGTCGATGTTCACGCCGACGATCACCAAGCCTCGCGACGCGAAGCGCTGATGGAAGCGGTTGAGGACCGGCATCTCTTCGCGGCACGGCCCACACCACGAGGCCCAGAAGTCGACGAGCACGACCTTGCCGCGCAGGCCCGACATCTGGACGTTGTTGCCCGCGAGATCGCGCAGCCCGATCTCCGGAGCCCGCGCGCCGCGTTCGAGCGCCGAAACGGGCGCGGCGACGAACGCCGGGATCGTGAGGGTCGCGAGGAGCGCCGCGAGGCGCGCGAAAGAGCGTCGGTCACGCATGGGGCCCTTCGACGGGGCACGGGTCGAAGCATTCATCGTCGGTCCAGCTCCTCCGCGACGTAGCGGCTCAAGTTCTCGAAGGGCTCCTCGAAGCGGCGCCCGTTGACGAAGACGGTCGGGGTCCCTTGCACCTCGAGCTCGCGCCCGAGGGTCTTGTCGGCCTCGACCGAGGCGAGCGACGCGGCGTCCACGACGTCCGCGCGGAAGCGGTCGAGGTCGAGGCCGAGGCCGCGCGCGTAGCCTTCGAGGTCGCCGTCGGTCAGCGCCTCCTGGTGCTCGAAGAGCAGGTCGTGCATCTCCCAGAACTTCCCTTGGCGATGCGCGGCGAGCGCGGCGAGCGCGGCGGGCACCGCGCGCTCGTGCATCGAGAGCGGGTAGTGCTTGAAGACGAGCTGCACACGTCCGTCGTGCTCGCGCAGCACTTGCTGGAGCAGCGGGTGCGTCTGTCGGCAGAACGGGCACTCGAAGTCGCTGAACACCACGAGCGTCACCGGTGCGCCCATCGCGGCGCCTCGCACCGGCGCGTCGCCGTTCGTGATCTCGACCTTCTTGCTCGGATCGAAGCGGTTCGCGAAGAGCGCGCGGACCTCGTGATCGGCCAGCCCTTCCGCTGCGAGCCGCGCCACGTAGCGCGCGCTCGGCACGCAGTCCGCGCACCCCGCGCTCTCACTCACGCAGCGCGCGACGCTGATGGGCTCACCGCAGGGCGAGAGCAGATCGTTGAGGAGCCGCAGCGCGAGCCGACGATCCGAGTTGCCGAGCCCGTCGAGCGAGACACCGGGCAGCTCGCTGATCGCGGGCGCGGCTTCTTCACGCGGCGCGACGGGGACGTTCTCGATGACCTCTTCCTCGTCGGTGGACTCGTCGCATCCGACGAAAGCGGCGCAAAGAGCGAGGGCGAGTGCGAAGCGCGCGTTCATCGGGCGCGAGGATAGCAGGTGAGGGCGCCCGTCCAGTCTCGAACCGCGCGTGAAGCTCACGCGTCGAGATCCTGTACGGCGCCGCTCGATGCGTTGGGGGGGCTCACGATGCCCGCGCCGAAACGAACCCGATCGACCGCGCGAAGCCTCGAGGTCGGCCACGTCCGCTTCGTCGATGAAACGACGAAGCCGACCCGAAGGCCGGCTTCGAAGCGATTCGACGCGGTCGCGCGTCACTCCGTCGGGGCGGGCTGCTCGCCGGTGGTCTCCGCGCTCGCGCTGCTGCGGATCGCCTGCCCACCCGGCTCGGCCGGCTCGATGATGAACTCCACGCGGCGGTTGAGCGCTCGACCCTCCGGCGTCGCGTTGTCGCCCACCGGCTGGTCGGGCCCGAAACCACGCGCGGTCAGGCGCTCCGTCGCCACGCCGAGGCGCACGAGCGCATCGCGCACCGCCTCCGCGCGCTGCTGCGAGAGCCGCTGGTTGTTCGCCGCGTTGCCGGCGTTGTCGGTGTGACCCTCGATCCGGACCCGGCGGTACTGCTGGTTGCGCTGGAGGATGGACGCCACCGCCGCGAGGATCTGGTCCGAGATCCGCCCGCGGATGCGCGCACGGTTCGTCGCGAACTGGATCTGCTGCAGGAGCACGATGCGGTCCGCGCGCTGTTCGACGAGCTGCTGGCCATCTGGGCAGCCGTCCTCGTCGTTGACGCCGTTGAGCGTCTCCGCTTCGTTCGGGCAGCGATCCACGTCGTCCGGGATCCCGTCGTTGTCCGCGTCGGCTTCCGGGCAACCGTCGTCGTCCGCGATGCCGTTGAAGATCTCGACCTCCTCCGGGCACTGGTCACCGTCGTCCGGGATTCCATCGCCGTCCGCGTCCGTCTCCGGACAGCCATCCTCGTCCTGCAGACCGTCCGCGTCCTCTGGCTCGTTCGGGCAACGATCCTGCGCGTCCGGGATGCCGTCCTGGTCGGTGTCGTCGTCGGGACAGCCGTCCTCGTCGCGATCGCCGTCCATGTCCTCCGGCTCCATCGGACAGGTGTCGTAGCCGTCGGGCACGCCGTCGCCGTCGTTGTCGTTGTCGGGGCAGCCGTCCTGGTCCTCGAAGCCGTCCATGTCTTCGGCCTCGGTCGGGCACGGGTCGGCCGCGTCGAGCATGCCGTCGCCGTCGTTGTCGTTGTCGGGGCAGCCGTCCTCGTCCTCCCAACCGTCCATGTCTTCGGCTTCGGCGGGGCACGCGTCGTCCGCATCGTCGATGCCGTCGCCGTCGCGATCGCCACGAACCGGCGCGTAGGCGACGCCGCCGATCACGCGGAACATCGGCACACCGACGCCGCTGATGATCCCCGCTCCACCCGCGACGGTGAACTGCAGATCGCCCGCGCGCAGCCGCGCGCCCACGCGACCTTCGAGCGGGTACTCGTCGACCTGTCCGCTGAACCCCGCCGCGCCGTCGATCTCGCCGAAGACGAGCACGAGCTGCGTGACGTCGTAGCCGACCGCGGCGCGGTACGTGAGCTGCGGGCCCTGCTGGGTGGAGAAGAGCGTGCGCTCGGGGCGCCAGAAGCCACCGACGTTCAGCGCGAGGTGGAAGTTGTTCTGCACCAGCTCGCCGACGAGGTGACCGCCGACGCGCAGGCTCTCGTCGCCTGCGAAGCCGTCCGAGTTCATCGCGTTCCCGACGGGGAAGGTCGCGAAGGCGACCGCGCCGAGGAAGACGCCCTCGTCGCCGTCGCCGAAGAACCGCGCCTTCAGGCTGAGCGTCGGATCGCTGACCGTGAACTGGGTGCCGCCGGGGATCGTCGTCGGCTGTCCGCGCACGATCTCGGAGAAGCCATCGCCGCCGGAGAGGATGAGCGGGAGGTTGAGGCCGATCTGCAAGCGCTCGAACAAGACGAGCGACGCGTAGAGGTTGAACTGCAACTGATACGAGACGAGCTGTGTGCGCTCGCCTTCGACCTCGCAGTTGGTCTCCGTTTCGTCCGTACAGGACGCGTTGAAGAGCACGAAGGGCTGGTGCCCGTAGTCGATCGTGAGGCCCGCGCCTGGCGTGAGGTGCCCGCGGACCCGTGCGCCGTCGACCTGCAGGTAGTTGTTGGGCCCGGGCGCCGGCGCGAAGCGCTGCACGTTGAAGCGCTCGAGCGGAACTTCTTGCGCGTGGGTCGCGAGGGGAGACCACGCGAGCACCGCTGCCACCAGGCCGAGCGCGATGCGCCCGACGAATCGAGGTTCCTGTCCCATGATCCTCCCGACGGCCGAAGCCGCGAACCGAGTATCCGCGACCTCGGGGCGCCGATTCAACGGTGAAGTCACGGTGGGAACGTGAAAATTGCGCCTGTCCGGACGAACCCCGACCATCGCCCCACCCGCCGGGACCCGTCGGAGGGCAGATGTCGTCGCGACGCGGGGTGACCCGCCGCGAACCCCCATCGCGAACCATCGCGAACCCATCGCGAACCCATCGCGAACCCATCGCGAACCACGACCCGCGGTCCCTCCGATCGAGCCCGCCGCCCGCCCGTCGTCGCGAATCGACGAGGTCGCAGAACAGATTCGTAACGGAGCGCGTTCGGCCTCGACGGGAGGCCGACCGAGCCCCAGGACCGGGACTCGAAGCCGAGCCTCCAACTCGGTGGTTGCACCCGCGGTCCAATCCCGCGGTTGGGCACGGAGTCGCACGTCGAACGAGGTCGAGCGCGAACGAGCAGGAACGCGAGCACGCGAAGCCACGGGCTGCTAAGCAGCGCGCGGACCGTCACGAAGAGCCCCGAGCTCCCCACGCTCTCCACGCGCCGCCGGCCGGCCGGGAGCGAGGCCTCGCGGGTGCCCGCACCGGACCCGACGTCCGCGGCGGGAGGGCTGAGGACAGCCCGCGAGGAGAACTCGAATGGACATTCAGGAACGTCTCACAGCCTTCGCGATGCTCGGTGCCGGATGGGTGATGTGGCTGCTCGTGGCCCTCTCCGTCGTGAGCCTCGCCATCATCCTCGAGCGCCTCTACTACCTCCTCGCTTCGCGCGACGACGCCAAGCGGCTCCAAGACGAGCTGCGCAAGCACCTCGCGGACGGCAACCTCGAGGGTGCCTCGAAGGTCATGGCGGCCTCGAAGTCGTGGGAGGCGCGCATCGTCGCCAGCGGCCTCGACGAGGCGTCGCGCGGTCCCGGCCCGGTCGAAGAGAAGCTCAATGGCGAGCGCCTGCTCGCGAAGGCCAAGATGGAGCGCAACCTCGCGTTCCTCGGCACCGTCGGCAACAACGCGCCCTTCGTCGGTCTGCTCGGCACCGTCATCGGCATC
>JALOQC010000045.1 GCA_025453555.1 Myxococcota bacterium
GGAGTTGGGTGGGTCTCGGCGATTCATCGCGCATGAGGCACATCAGGAAGTCGAGGTCTGGGTTCTCGCTGGTTTGGCGGATCTCCCGAAGATCTGGAAGTGGGCGGATGTTCGCAAGGAGTGTCATCCCAAGGAGACATACTTCGAGCCACACGCCGCTCGGCGAGGTCTCGGTAGCGCGCCTTTCGGCGGTAGAGAAAGCCTCGCTGAAGAAGCTGCAAGAAATCTGCAGCGCGTTTCGAAGCTCTGCCCCGACTTCGCAGCGCTGGAGCAACGCGTCGAAGAGGTCCTCAGCACATGACCATGACGGGTGAGGCGAAGTCGCGGCTCGCGGCGGCGATTCGGGGGCTGCGGACGTTTCTGGTCGGCGATCCGAAGGAAGCGGGCTCGGACGCAGCGCGGGGGGCGCTGGACGAGGCGATCGAGGGTACGTACCGGCTCTCGCTCGACGTGGAGAAGGCCGGGCTCGACGAAGCGGCGCGGCGGCGGCGGGAGCGGCTGGTCGCTTGGGTGGCGGAGCAGTGCCGCGCGGACGCTGGCGAGAGTGGTAGGGGCGGCAAGGGCGCGAAGGCCAGCCAGCTAGGCCAGCTCGCTCAGGGTCCCGTGTCGAAGGCGGAGGCTGCGCGGCATCTGCACGCGGCGGCGACGCAGGCGGCGTACACGCTCTTGCATCGGCTGGTGGTGCTGCGGCGGCTCGAAGCGCTGAAGCTGCGCGCGCTGCCGGTGCTCACGGGGGGCTTCGAGAGCCGCGGGTACCGGGAGTTTCGAGAGCTCGCGCCGCAGCTTCGTGGCTCGTCGGGGCCGAGCGGCGGCACGAGCGGCGCGCTCTCGAGCGGCGCGCTCTCCAACGGCGCACTTTCCAACGGTCTGGGTCGCGGGCTCTCCGGCACCGGCGGGCGCGACGAGACGGAGGGCTACGCGTTCTTGCTCGACCTCGTCTTCGCGGACCTCGCGACCGAGCTGCCGGGCGTGTTCGGGCCCGCGGGCATCGCGGAGCTGTTGCCGGTGCCGGCCGCGGTGCTGCGGCGCGTGGTGGAGACGCTCGACGAGCCCGAGCTCGTGAGCGCGTGGACGGACGAGCTGGTGCTCGGTTGGGTCTACCAATACTGGAACGACCCCGCGCGCGAGGCGCTCGACGACAAGCTCAACCGCGGCGGCAAGGTCGAGGGCCACGAGCTCGCGAGCAAGACGCAGCTCTTCACCGAGCGGTACATGGTCGACTGGCTGCTGCAGAACAGCCTCGGGCCGACGTGGCTCTCGATCTGCGCGCGGCACGGCTGGACGGCGGACCTCGACGCGATCGGACCGGACGGGCTCTCGACCCTGCAGCGGCTCGAAGCGCGGCGCGGGGAGTTTCGGGAGAGGCGCGAGCGCGGCGAGGTCTCGCTCACCGAGCTCATGCCGCTGCACACCGAGCTCGAGCGGCGCTGGGCCTACTACGTGCCGCAGCCAATCCCTGACGACGCCGTCTCGAAAGCGCCGTCCTCGGTGCGCGCGCTGAAGATCCTCGATCCCGCGGTGGGCTCGGGGCACTTCCTCGTGGTCGCGCTCGAGCTGCTGCTCGCGCTCTACGAAGAAGAGGCGCGGCACCGCGGGATGTCGCTCGCCGCGTTCGTGCGCGGTGACGCCGCGGCGAAGGGCGACGAAGCGATTGCGACCGGCTCGGTCGACGACGAGGTCGAAGGCAGAAGGCTCGCGGTCGAGCGCATCCTCTCCGAGAACCTGCACGGCATCGACCTCGACCCACGCGCGATCCAGATCGCGGCCGCCACGTTGTGGATCCAGGGCAAGGCGCTCGCGCCGAAGGCTTCGCCGCCGCGGCTGAACCTCGTCGCGAGCGACCTGCGGCTCGGCGCGCTGCGGCACGACGACCCCGCGCTCGTGGAGCTGCGCGCGGAGGTGGAGCGCGAGACGGGCATCCCCGCGTCGCTCACCGACGCGGTGGTCGGCGCGCTGAAGGGCGCGGATCACCTCGGGAGCCTGTTGAAGATCGACCGCGCGGTGGAGGAGGCGCTCGACGCGCACGAGCGCGCGCTCGGGCTCGGCGTGAAGTTCGCGCCCGTTCAAACCTCGCTCTTCGGAGAGAGCGCGCCCCAACAAGGTCAGATGGTCTTCGACCGCGAGGTCGCGCGCGCCTCGCTCACGGATCGGCTGGAGGCCTTTCTCGCGCGCCACACCCGCGCGGACGACCTCGGCCTCCGACTGCGCGGCGAGCAGCTCGCGGCGGGCGTACGGCTCGCGCGGATGTTGCGCGAGGGCAACTACGACCTGGTGGTGGCGAACCCGCCTTACCAGGGGACCAGCAAGATGGCGGACGCCAAGTACGTGGCGTCGACGTATCCGCTCGGGAAGGCGGATTTGTACGCGGCGTTTCTGTTGAGAGGGCTGGAGCTGGTTCGCGAAGGTGGGGTCAGCGCGATGCTGACCATGCGGAACTGGATGTTCATCAAGCAGTACGCGGGGCTGCGAGAGCGGCTGCTCTCGGCGTTTGATCTGCGGGCGCTGGGGGACTTCGAGGTTGGAGCCTTCGAGGAGGTTGGCGGTTTCGTCGTAAGCGTAGCTGCCAGTGCGATCTGGCGCCTGGCACCGACGACAGTGCCAAGTGTGGCGTTGAAGTTGACAAGCAACGAGTCAGACTCTGCAGCCAGAACGGCCCGAAAACGCGCCGCTACGCTGGCCCACGTCGGAAGGCACGAGTTCGACCCCGCGGCGCTGAAGGTCGTCCCGGAGTGGCCGCTCGTGTACTGGTGGACGCTCGACTTCCTGCAGCTCTACGCCTCGCTGCCTGAGGTAGTTGGTGCGCTCGGTGCGCGAAACGGCCTTCAAACGAACGACAACACTCGCTTCCTTCGCTCGCCCTGGGAACTCGACGGACACCGGGAACGCGGTTGGCGCGATTTCGTTCAGTCACAGCGTGCCCAGCGCGTAGCTCTGCACCGGTGGGTGCCATACATTCGAGGCGCGTCTGGGTCCGAGTGGTGCGACGAGTTCAACGATGTGATTCGTTGGGCTCCGCACGGCATGGAAGTAAAGGTCCTCGCAGAATCAATCTACGGCAGCTATACGCGGTCAATTGCCAACGAGGAACTCTACTTTGAACGTGGTGTGGCATTCACCACGCTGGGCGCCAGCTTCAATGCGCGATCGCATGCGCGCTCGAGTGTCTTCGGAAACATGGGCCGCTCGGTGTTCCGTACGCCGTTGGCGGAGACTGTGTGCTCGATGAACTCCGCTCTTTCGCGCGGAGTAATGCAGGACCTGAACCCCACGGTGCACTTCACCACTGGTGACGTGAACCGGCTTCCGTGGTTCCCAATCGAACAGGCGCAAGGCGTGTTCAACGTCGTAGAGGCTGCTTTTGGGAAACACGAATCCCACCGCGAGCCCTCCGTCGAGTTCCGCTCCCCTGGCCCCTCCCCCTGGCGCCACGCCCAAGACTGGGCGCAGGCCGCGGTCGACCGGCCCGAAGGCGCGCCGCTGCCGGAGTACGTGGAGGAGCTGGATCCGGAGCCGGCCAGCGACCACGTGAGCTTCGCGCTCGGGGTCGCGCTCGGGCGCTTCGGGGCGGACGGGGAAGGGATACTCGATCCGAAGACGGGGCGGCCGGTGCCGGTGCCCACGCCGACGTTCTTGGGGGAGACGGACGCTACCTCCGGAGACGCGGACGGAGCGGACGCGACGCGGACCGGGACCGCGCTTCGCGCGACAGGAATGGAGACAGAGGAAGAGACCGAGACCGCGCTTCGCGCGACGGGAACGGAGACAGAGGCAGAGGCGGAGACCGCGCTTCGCGCGACGGGCACGGGCATGGGCACGGGCACGGGCACCGCGTCCTCGACCGACGGGCCGAACCTGCTGCTGCACGCGCTGCCGCACGGGCTGCTCTTCCTCGATCGCACGCTCGACGACGCGGACCTGCGCGACGGGCTCGGGCATCCGGCGGCGAAGGTGCTGCACGAGGCATGGGCGACCTACGGTCCGTCGCACCCCACGCAGTGGACCACGCGGAGCTCGCTGCGGGACTTCCTCGCCTTGGACTTCTTCAAGGATGTCCACAAGGGGATGTACGAGAACCGGCCGATTCATTGGCCGCTCTCTTCCGAGAAGAAGACCTTCGTGGCGTGGGTGAACATTCACCGAATGGACGCGCGCACGCTGACGGTCTTGCTCGCCGATCACCTGCAGCCGCGGCTCACGCAGATCGAAGGCGAGCTGGCGGACCTGCGCGCGGTCCGCGACGGCACGTCGGGCGACCCTGCCAGCGCCGCCGGGTCCGCCGGGTCCGCCGATCCCGCGAACGCCAAGAAGGCCGCGAAGGCGGCTGAGAAGCAGCTCGGCAAGCTGCTCGCGGCCAAAGACGAGCTCGAGGCGTTCATCGCCGACGTGGCGCAATGCGCGGAGCGCGGCCCGCTGCCGACGGATGCGAAGTGCCCGCCGCGCGAGCAGGACGCGCCCTACGACCCCGACCTCGACGATGGCGTGATGATCAACTCGTCGGCGCTCTGGAAGCTGCTCGAGCCGCAGTGGAAGGACCCGAAGAAGTGGTGGAAGGAGCTCGCGAGCGCGGCCCCCGCGCCCGACGATCCGAAGAGCAAGGCACCGAAGGGCAAGGACTACGACTGGTCCCACCTCGCGATGCGCTACTTCCCCACGCGCGTCGACGAAAAGTGCCGCCGCGATCCGAGCCTCGGCGTCGCCCACGGCTGCTTCTGGCGCTACCACCCCGAGCGCGCGTGGGCCTGGGAGCTGCGCCTCCAAGACGAGATCGGCCAGGCCGAAGACGGCGGCCCCTTCCGCATCCGCGAGCAGCCCTACCGCCCCGGCGGTCGCGACCTCGGTGATCCCGGCGATGAGACCCACCGCGCGACCTTCCTCCAGGGCCACGCCGACGCCGCGATCGCCGCGCTCGAGAAAGAAGCGATCCGCCGCATGGGGCGCGGCACCAAACGCAAGCGCGTCGACACCTTCGACCTCCACGAGCCCGGCCTGTGGAGCGCGCACGCCGCGCGGCTCTACGAGCTCGAGCTGACGCTGAGCGAACGCCAAGGCCACCCGCTCACGATCCACGCCCCCGACGAGCCCGAAGCGCGTGCGGCGTACGAGCGCGCGCACCCCGAGGCAGTCACGGACCGCACGCACCGGCTGACGGCGCTGAAGCCGCTGGAGCTGCTCGGGGAAGACGACGACGAGGGCGAAGACGTCGAGGAGAGCGACGACGACGAGACGGCAGACCACGACGACGCGTGATCCGTGGTGTCACGAGGGCGTGGTAGGGCCTCCTCGCGGACGATGAAGCCCGCGAGAAGATGGAGCCGTCACATGGAGTGGAGCAGCGCGCTGACCTTGGGAGTGGGGCTTCTGGCTGCCCTCGCCGCGTGGGCGGGTTACGTGCTGCCCTCCCATCGTCTGAAGGTCGACCTCGAGGTTCTGAAGCTCGCGCAGGAAACCCGCAGCTCCTACCTCGTGCTTCAAGCGGAGATTGACGATCGCCTACGCTCGCGCAGGCGTGGTCCGCCAGAGCGATCGACGTTCTTGCTGGTCGGGGCGTGGGGCGTGGGAGTTGCGGTTGCCGCCGTCGACAGCTTCCTCGCGGGAGATTTCTTCAGCGGAGCCGCGCAGCTCGTCATCATCGCATTGCTGGTGATCGGAATCTTCGAGCGCTGGCGGGTGCACCTCCATGTCGAGCGCGTCGTGGCGCGGCTCCAGGTGGAGCATCAACGGATGGAACGCATCCTGCGCGAGCTCGAGGAGCACGAAACCACGCCAGAGGGCGCAGCGGTCGTCCGGCGGGTTCGGAACAAGTTCCTGAGGGATCTCGAGGAGTTGGGGCCGGAGGGTCGAGTCGAGGAGTGATGGGTCACCTCGGACCGACGGCTCGGAGGAACTGATCGACGAAGCCGACCACGTCCGCTTGCGTCGCATCCTCGAGCGCGCCGTGGATGAACTCCGCCGCTGCCCGGGGTCCAAGTGCGTTGGACTGACCGAAGTTGCTGCGGAGGTGCTGCAGAGCCTCCGTCGCCTCGAGCTCATCCATCAGGGGGAGGAAGCGAGCGGCCACGTCCGCGACGCCGCGTCCGTAGTTCTTGAGAACGTAGAAGAGGTCGTAGGCGTCCTTGTTCTCACTGCGCTTCTCGAACGCCAGTGCCTTGAGCACCACGTACGCACCGGGGCCGCACACCCATACCTCGCGGCTCGCATCTGCACCTGAGAGGGTCCGTCCTTCGATCCGGATCCTCTCGCGATCGAGAAACGCGCATTGAAGGCCCGGGATCACGAAGGCGGCGAAGTCGCGCTCGAGGTTCTGCAGTTTCCCGCCCTTCGAGCCGCGACTTGGTGGGATCAAGAAGTCGACCGTGACCCCACCTTCGCCGACCCATCGCTGTCGGGTCGGCGTTCCATCGTCCTTGTGGTCCATCGCGAAGCCCGCGCCGCGGAGCCGCTCGCTCAACGTGCGGTATTGCTCTTCGTCGAAGAGCGCGAGGCTCAGTCCGACGTCGAGATCGAGGGTGCCCACGTGGGGCTCTCGATCGTCGGGGGGCTCGGGTGGCGGAATCAGCAGCGAAGGCACGAGCCCACCCACGACGACGAGCTCGTCCATCAGGTCGCCGACCTTCGTCGCAATCGTGAGGCAGGTGGCGCGAACGAGAGCGAGCTGTTCGGAGCTGTAGTCGGTGGCATGCTTCGGTTTGGGCGGCATCCTCACTCCCACGTCGGCTGAAGAACGTCCTTTCGGACGCGCTCCGCCGCTTCGGCCGCTCGTTCCGGGTGTTCCGCGAGGTCCAACACGACCTGCACCGGATGGACGCAGCGTACGCCGTCGCGCTCCTCCGATCCGTCGAACACCCCGACGTCCTTGGGCAGCACGAGCCAGAGGTTCGCTCCACGCGGCTCGTCACGAAACCCCATGCGCGCCTCGAGCTCCGGGTCCAGTTCCGACTCGAGGTAGAACGTCGCGATCCGGAAACCAGCGAAATGGGTGAGCTGCCACGCGGCGGAGAGCCCCGTCGCGGCATGCCGCACCCCCGCGTCCGACAGCGTCTCGGCCACGAACCGTGTGAGCGCGTCCCCCGAGCGTGCGGCGACGTGCCCGCGCACGATGTCGTTCTTGGCGAAGCGGTGCTCGTCGCGCCATGCATCGAGCAAGAGCTCGGGTTGGAGAAGCCGCACGCGCCCGTCCTCGCGGCTCACGAGCTGTTGGTCCTCGAGTCGCGAGATCACCCGGCTCACGAGGCCTTCGCTGACGTCGGTGCGCGTCGCGAGGTCCTGCTGGGTGAGCGCCTCCTTCGGATGCATCAAGAGCCATCGCGCGATCCGCGCGCTCTTCGGCGCGAAGACGCTGGAGGGCCGCCCGCGCTTGCGGAAGGCGTTCGGCTTGCCGTCGAGGACCACGCGGAGGCCAGGAGCGGTGATGTGCGCATTCCCGCTGAGGTCGAGCCACGACGCGGCGGCCCGCTCGCACGCCGAGCGAGCGGCCGGAGTCATGAAGGGCACCACGACCAGCGGAACGGCGGCGCGCCGGAGCTTCCGCACGGAAGACACGAGGTGCTCCGCTTCGCGCGCGACCGCCGCGGGTGACGACGTAGCCTTCACCCCGACGACGAAGAGTCGGTCCTGCGCGGTCAGCACGAGGTCGACGTCCGGAACGGAGACGGCCTGCGCGACGCCCACCTCGGACTTGGGAAGCACGAGCGCGCTGGCGAGCGCGGCGGGCACACGCTTTTCCCAGCGAGCTCCGTCGGAGGTGACCATGCGATTTACTAAATACTCGATGTTTACCTGGACGTAAAGTCGATGGGTAAAGCAAACCGAGGTGGTTCATTCGGCAGGCAATCGGCCGATTTTAGTGAACCGAGTCGTCCACCGCCGATCTCGGGCGAGCTACCTCGTTCGAGGTAGATGACCACTTTCGCCGCCGAATCCGGGGACTCTCGTGGCATCTTCGCCCTCCGGCGACGGGAGCGGGGCAGAGGATGGAGTTGCAGGAGCAAGCCGCGACGGGCGCGGCGAAGAGCGCGCTCGGTCCGGTGTCGGAGGCGCTGCTGCGGGAGCTGCGCGAGTACACGCGCAAGCACGGCGTGGTGCTCTGGCTCGACGGCGCGAACCACTTCGGCGGCTTCGTGGACGCGCTGCCTCGGCGCGACGGGCTCGGCTTCGCGGTGCGTGCGTTTCGGGGGAGCTACCTCGAGCTGATGCTCGCGCTCGACGGCGTGGCGGGCGGCGCGGCGAAGGTGCCGCTGCTCGTGCACCTGCCGGGGCTCGACGAGGAGTCCGTGAAGCTCACGCCGATCTACGAGCTCTACGCGGCGGGCACACGCTTTCGGAAGGCGCTGCCGACGCTGATCACGGAGGCGGCAGCGGGGCTGGTGAAGCCGGAGCGCATCACCGCGGTCGCGAACGCGATGTCGCTCGCGGAGGCGGACGCGTGGCTCACGCGCGCGTTGCAGAGCGTGGACGACGACGGACGCGAGCTGCGATCGCAGCTCGACGCGCTCGGGCCCAAGGGCGTGATGGACGACCTCCTCGGGGGCGGCTTCTTGACGCCGCGCTTGGTGGAGCCGGAGGTGCGGGCCGCGATTCGTGAGCGGATGGAGACGTGGCTCGGAGTCGGGGCGGCGTGGCTCGATGGGGTGGTCGGCGAACGCGCGCGCGAGGTCGCAGACGACGCCGGTGGCGGAACCACGCACGACCGCAGCGCCCGCGAGCACGCCGAGCGACTCGCCTTTGCGGTGGGGAGCTTCGCGCTCGCGCTGGAGTACGTGGACGACCTGCGACGCGCGCCAGTGCAGGAGCTGCTGCGACCGCTCGCCGCCTTGCCCGCTCCGCTTCGGACGGCGGGGCGCGAGCTGACCCAACACCTTCGCAAGCGGCACGACGCGTTCTACGAGCGCACCGCGAACGAGACCCAGACGCTCCTCCAGGAGGAGATCGTTGCAGCGAAGGCCGAGGATCTCGGCGACGTCGACACCTTCCGCTTCGAAGAGGAGGTGTTGCTTCGCGCGGCGCTCGAAGCGCTCACCGTCGAGGACTTCGAGCGCGCGGCCGCGTGGGCGGAGCTACGTCTCGGGTCGGCCGCGCGTACGCCGCGCGATCCGTCGCGGACCACGAGCGCGCGCGCGCGTCAGGTGGAGGCCAAGCGACGCAGCTCGACCTACTGGCTGCGCAAGAGCCCAGAGCGCCGCTCGGCGTGGCAGCTCGTGCTCGACGCGGCGCGCGTCGGCTTGGCGGTGCAGGGCGCGCTCGGACGCTCGAAGGTGAGCACGCTCGAGGAAGCGCTCGCCGCCTATCGAACGCGCGGCGCGGCGGTCGATCAGGCGCATCGTCACCTCGAGCAGAGCCGTGTCGCGCTGCTCTTCCCGCTCCTTCCGGAGTACGAGGCGCTGCGTGCACAGCTCGATCACGTGCGCGTGGTGTGGCGCCGGTTCGCCGACGCGTGGGCGACCGACTTCAACCGGCTCTGCCAAGCCGAGGGCTTCTTGCCGCCGCCCGCGCTGCAGCAGCGCACGCTCTTCGACGAGGTGGTGCGCCCGCTGACGAAAGACGGCGTGACGGCGTACTTCGTGGTGGACGGGCTCCGCTACGAGATGGGCGAAGAGCTCTTTCGCATGCTCGACGGCGCGGTGAAAGCGACGAGCGTGCGGCTCGACGCGCGCTTCGCGGAGCTGCCGACCGTGACCGAGGTGGGCATGAACGTGCTCGCGCCGGTGGCGATCGCCGGGAAGCTCAAGCCGTCGCTCTCGTCCGAGGATCGCGGCAAGTTCGGCGGCTTCTCGACCGGCGAGCTCGTGGTCGGCACCCCGGACACGCGTCGCCGCACGATGCACGAGCGCGTCGGTGGGGGCACGTGCCCGTGGCTCGAGCTCGACGAGGTCGTGAGCAAGGACGGCGCGTCGCTGAAGCGTTCGATCGCGCAGGCGAAGCTCGTGGTCGTGCACGCGAACGAGATCGACAAGGCGGGCGAGAGCGGCATCGGTCCGTCGGTCTACGCGAGCAGCCTCGGCAAGCTGAAGGCCGCGTGGCGTCTCTTGCACGACGCGGGCGTGCGGCGCTTCGTGATCACCGCGGACCACGGCTTCTTGCTGCACGACGGAATCGCGATCGAGGACGGCGGCACGATGGTGGTGCAGGCGCAGGGGCGGAAGATCGACCCGCAGCGCCGGCACGTGATCACGTCGGCCGCCACCGATCACGAGGGGGAGGTGCGCGTGCCGCTGGCCTCGCTCGGCTACGAAGGCACGGCGGCGCACGTGCGCTTCCCGCTCACGACGGCGGTCTTCGATCGCGGCGAGCGGTCGAAGGCCAACTACGTGCACGGCGGGAACAGCCTGCAGGAGCGGGTGATCCCCGTGATCACGATCGTGCATCGCGCGGCCGCGGGCGGCAGCACCCTGCGCTACGCGATCTCGGGGCGCCGCGGTGGGCCGCTCGCGGGTTTGCAGTGTGTGCACGCGAAGGTCGAGGTCGTCGCGCAGCAGAGCCTCGAGTTCGAAGGCGCCGCGGAGCTCGAGCTGGCGCTTCGAGCCGACGCGACCGAGGTGCAGGCGGAGCTCGTGGACGTGCGTGGCGGAGGTCGCCGCACCGACGCCGGCACCGTGCTCGCGAAGGTCGGTGAGGAGCTCGAGCTCTTCTTCCGGCTCACGACCTCGCAGCCCACGTCTCCGCCGATCGAGCGCGCGCGGGTCGAGCTCGTGCACCCGAGCCGGATGGCCGACGTCGACTCGGTGATGGTCGCCGAGTACTTCGACGTGCTCACGCTGGTGAAGCCGCCGAAGAAGGACGAGGGCGCGTCGAAGCCGGCGTCCGTTCCGCCCCCCGCGAGCGCATGGCTCTCCGCGCTCCCCGAGGAGCTGCGTGGTGTCTTCGAGCACCTCGCGCAGCACGGCGCGATCACCGAAGAAGAGCTGACGCACAAGCTCGGCTCCGCGCGCGCGGTGCGTCGGTTCGCGCTGCAGTTCGAGTCGTACGCGCAGCGTCTGCCCTTCGGCACCCGCATCGACTTCGTCGGCAACCTCAAGCGCTACGTGAAGGTCTCATGAGCATCCCGGTCGAGCACATCTTCGAGTCGCTGCGGAAGGGCCTCGTGCCCGAGCGCGGCATCGACACCTTCGCCGTGGGGGTCGAGAAGCCTCGGGGCGAGCTGCATCGTCAGCTCGAGCTCGCCTCGAAGGGAGAAGGCACGATCAAGTTCCTCCGCGGCGGCTACGGCTGCGGCAAGACCTTCATGGCGCGGCTCGCGATCTTGGACGCGCAGCAGAAGGGCTTCGCGACGAGCTTCGTCGTGGTCTCCGACAACGACCTGAAGTTCCATCGCTTCGACGAGCTCTACGGCAAGGTCATGGCGGAGCTGAGCACCGCGGTCTGTCCGCGCGGCGCGCTCGGCGACATCCTCGACCGTTGGATCGCGCGCATCGAGAACGCGTTGATCGAGGCGGGCGTCGACGAGGACGCGCCCGACTTTCCCGCGCGCGTGCGCAAGCGGCTCGACGAAGATCTGGCGTCGCTCACGGGCGGCAAGGCGCCGCAGGACTTCGTGCGCGTGATCCAGACGATCTTCGACCTGAAAGAGAAGGGTGAGATCGCGGAGGCGGGCGCGCTGATCTCGTGGCTCGCCGGCAGCGGCAACGTGTCCGCGACCGCGAAGAAGGCGGCCGGCATCAAGGGCGACATCGAGAGTCGCGACGCGCTCGAGTACCTCCGAGGCGTGCTCGAGATCGTGAAGGCGGCCGGCTATGCGGGGCTGCTGATCGTGATCGACGAGGCGGAGACGATCCTGCGCACGCGCTCGGACTCGCGGCACAAATCCCTCAACGGGATCCGACAGATCGCGGACGCCTCGGGCTCGTATCCGGGGCTCTTCTGGCTCTTCACCGGCACCCCGGAGTTCTTCGATTCGCGGCAAGGCGTGGCGGGTCTCGCGGCGCTGCACGAGCGCATCCGCTTCCTCAAGCAGGGCAAGTTCGCGAGCTTGCGCCAAGCGCAGCTCGAGCTCGAGCCCTTCGATGCGGCGCGGCTGCGTGGCGTGGCGTTGCGACTGCGCGACCTCTACCCCGCCAAGGATCGCGGGCGGCTAGAGCAACTCGTGAGCACCGCGTTCATCGAGCGACTGGTCGCGGAGGTGACCAAGGGCTTCAAAGGCGACGTCGGCGTGGTGCCGCGGCAGTTCCTCCGTGAGTTCGTGACCGTGCTCGACAACACGGACGACTTCGACGACTACGATCCCAACACCACGTACGAGTTCACGCCGGAGCCGATGAACGCCGAGGAGCAACACCGGCTTCACGGCGGGCAGGTCGAGGCGTCGGACGACGACGACGGTCCGGTGCCGGTCGAGGACGTCTGGTGAGCGTCTTCGCGCGCCTCTCGCCCCGGCTTCAGCAGGCGATCGTTGCGCGCCTGGGTTGGAGCAGCCTGCGCTCGGTGCAGGACCTCGCGGGGGCCGCGCTCCTCGACGGAAACAACGCCGTGGTGCTCGCGCCGACCGCGGGCGGCAAGACCGAAGCGTCGATGTTCCCGACGCTGTCGCAGCTCGTGGACGATCCGCCCGACGGAGTGGGCGCGCTCTACGTCGCGCCCATCAAGGCGCTGTTGAACAACCAAGCGGAGCGCCTCGGGCTCTACACCGAGATGGTGGGCCTCTCGCGCTTCGTCTGGCACGGCGACACGAGCGACGGCGAGCGGCGGAAGTTCCTGCGCGAGCCGAGCGAGCTCCTGATGACGACGCCGGAGTCGCTCGAGGTGATGCTGGTCTCGCCGCGCGTCGACGAGAAGAAGCTCTTCGGCGATCTGCGCGTGGTGGTGATCGACGAGATCCACGCGCTCGCGGGCACCGATCGGGGCGCTCACTTGATCAGCGTGGTCGAGCGGCTCGCGTCCCTCTCGAGGCACGACGTGCAACGCGTCGGGCTGAGCGCGACGGTCGGCAACCCCGACGCGATCCTCACCTGGCTCCAGGGCACCTCGAAGCGCGCGGGCGTGGTGATCGATCCACCCAAGGCGCCCGCCAAACGCGAGCTGCTCGTCGCGCACCGACCAGAGCTCGACGCGCTCGCGGAGGACGCCTCGAAGCTCGCCCGCGGCAAGAAGAGCCTCTTCTTCTGTCAGTCGCGTGCGACGTCCGAGGCGGTGGCGGAGCGCATGCGCCACGCGGGCACCGACGTGTTCGTGCACCACAGCGCGGTGTCGCGCGAAGAGCGGCAGCTCGCGGAGGAACGTTTCCACCACGGAGGCATCGGCGACCGCGGTCAGGGGGCGTGCATCGTGTGCACGTCGACGCTCGAGCTCGGCATCGACGTCGGCGATCTCGATCGCGTGCTGCAAGCCGACGCGCCCGACACCGTGAGCTCGTTCCTGCAGCGCATGGGCCGCACCGGACGCCGCGCGGGGCAGAGCGCGAACACGACGTTCCTCTGCGAGAGCCCCGACGCGGTGCTGCAGGCCATCGCGCTCGTCGAGCTCGCGCGCACCGGCTGGGTCGAGTCGATCGAGGTCGAGGGGCGCGCGTGGCCGGTGCTCGTGCATCAGTTGCTCGCGCTCTCCCTCGCCCACGAAGGCGTGACGGCGGAGGATGCGTGGGCACACCTGTCGAAGGTGCCCGACTTCCGTGGGATCCACCGCGCGGAGTACGACCGCCTGCTGCGCTGGATGCTGCGCGATCGTTCGCTCGTGCTGGTGTCGGGTCGCCTCGTGATCGGACCGAAGGCGGAGAAGCGCTTCGGGCGTCGCAACTTCATGGAGCTCTACGCGGTCTTCTCGAGCCCGCAGAGCTATTCGGTGGTCGGCAAGAACGGAAACCCGATCGGCACGCTCACGCAGACCTTCGTCGATCGTCTGGTCGAGGGCGCGAGTTGCTTCTTGCTCGGGGGTCGCGCGTGGGTCGTGCTTCGCGTGCAGCACCAGGAGCGCGTGCTCACCGTCGAGCCCGCGCCGCGCGGCAAGCAGCCGACGTGGGGCGGCTTCTTGCCGCAGTTCCTCGGCTACGAGCTCTGTCAGCGGATCCGCGCCGTGCTCGCGGGCGACGAGGACTACGCGTACCTCGACGAGCCTGCGCGTGCGGTGCTCTCGGAACGCCGGCAGAGCATGGAGGACGTCTTCGCGCGCGGGAGCATCGAGCACGGCGAGAGCAGCGCGGGACCCGAGCTGCTCTGGTGGACCTTCGCGGGAGGGCGCATCAACTCGACCCTCCGCTACGCACTCGAAGCGGTCGGTGGCGATTGGAAAGTCATTCCCGACAACTTCTTCGTGAAGGTCCGCGGCGAGCACCTCGACGAGGCCCAGCTCCGCGCCGCCATCGAGCGCCTCTCCGATCTCGAGCTCTGGGAGAACGAGAAGCTCTGGGCGGAGATCGCGAGCGACCTGCCGAACTACCGCCTCAGCAAGTTCCAGACGCTGATGCCGCCGTGGATCGAGCGCGAGGTGGTCGCGAGCCACCTGCTCGACGTCGCGGGTGCGTGGCGCTTCGTCTCGGGCGGTTCCGGGGCGGGCACGCTGGCGCGCGTGCCGGAGGGCGTGCGCGCCGCGAGCGCGGAGGATCTCGAGCGCGCCGAGCGACCGAGCGCCGTCGACACGGAGACGTCGACACCGACGCGAACGCGCCCGCTCGTGTGGGTCCGAAGCGACACCGAGCTCCTCGCGGCGGTGACCGAGCTCCAGGACGTGGAGCTGCTCGGCCTCGACGTCGAGACCACCCTCGCGAGCCGCGCGCTCTGCCTGCTGCAGATCGCGACCGCCGAGCGCACCTACCTCGTCGACGCCCTCGAGGTCAGCGACCTCTCTCCGCTGGCCCCGCTGCTGTCGAGCGAATCCCTCCCGAAGGTGATCCACAACGCCACCTTCGAGCGCCAAGTCCTCGCGCGCCTCGAGCTCCCCCTCGGCGGCGTCATCGACACCCTCAAGCTCTCGCGCGACCTCCGCGGCCGCGACGCCGAAGGAGGCCATGGACTACGCGCGGTGTGCGCCCGCGAGCTCGGCCTCGACGTCGACAAGACCGAGCAGACCAGCGACTGGACCCAGCGCCCGCTCACCCCGAGCCAGGTCGAGTACGCGGCGCGCGACGCCGAGGTGCTGCTCGAACTGTGGAAGGTGTTCGAGCCGCTGGTGAAGCAGCTCTCGTTGGTTTGAGTTTGGAGGCTCCATGACCGTTCCGACGTACGCCGAGATGATCGAACCGCTGCTTCGAGTGCTCCACGAACGCGGTCCGATGCGAGCGAGCGATGCTCGCGTAGCAGTGGCTGACCGAATGGGGTTGACCGAGGATCAGCGGTCGGAGTTGCTTCCGAGCGGAGCCCACGCGCGTTACGCGCACCGCGTGGGGTGGGCACAGGACAGCACCAAGCGACACGGGCTGACGGAGTCTCCGTCGTGGGGCACCTGGGCGCTGACACCGAAAGGCAGAATCCTGCTTGCGGCGCATCCGGAGAGCCTTCCCGCGGACGAGATTCAACGCATCGCGACGCAGAAGAGAAACTTGAGTATCGCCACGATCCTGGGGGATGACGCATCGGACATGCGTCCCGAAACCCCGTTGACCGAGAGTCCCGAGGAACGGCTGGAGGCTGCACTGCAGGAGATTCGGGCGAGCGTAGCGCGCGAGTTGCTGGACCGGATGCTCACGTCTCCGCCGGAGTTCTTCGAAGGACTCGTACTCGACCTCTTGCATGCGCTGGGATACGGGACGTCGCGAAGTGACCTCCAACGAGTCGGCAAGAGCGGCGATGCCGGCATCGACGGCATCATCGCGCTCGATCGCCTCGGCCTCGAGAAGGTCTATGTGCAGGCGAAGCGATGGCAGAACAACGTCGGGCGCCCTGAACTTCAAGCGTTTTTCGGCGCACTCGCGGGACAACGCGCACGCAAAGGCGTGTTCATCACGACCAGCGGCTACACGCGCGACGCGCTCGACTTCGCGACGTCCGTACAGGACTCGATCGTCGTAGTCGATGGTGCGCGTCTGACGGAGCTGATGATCGATCACGGCGTCGCGGTCGGGCATCGCGTGCTTCGGCTGCCGCGAGTGGATGCTGACTACTTCGACCTCGGTTGAGTTGTCGTTATCGCCTCAGTCGATAGATCTTCACCCCCGAGACCGATTCAATCGAGACTCCGAGCTCGTCGAGCTGAAGCGAGAGCTTCCGTACCGCTCGGGCGCTTCCGAGCAGCTGAATCAGATCGGCTTCCTGAATGCTCCCATGGCTACGTAGATGCTCGAGCAACATCCGACCGTGTTCCGGCGCCGTCGCGTTCGAAGGCACCGCGCGTGAAGCTTCGGATGTGCGCTCGGCGGTCTCCGGCTTCGTGAGTGGCGCGTGGGGGGCCGCACGGTCCGTCAGCACGGATGGGCGGCGCGACGAGCGCAGAAACGCCGAGCGCGGATCGTCGTCGATGCTCGTGGGGACAGGCGCCGGCGCACGCCGAGTTGTCGCGACCGCGGGAGGTCGCGGTGTAGAGGGCTCCACCGGCGAGGACGTCGATGGCGCATTGGAATCGCCCTTTGCGAGCGATTCGACGAGGCTGGGAGGCAACGGCGGTCGTCGAGGACGATTCGACCGCGCCGCGTGACCGAGCACGTCGCGACCAACCTCGGTCGCCGTCCACCGCCAATCCGTCGCCGCCCCCGGCGCAAGCGTCACGTGTCTCCCCGTCCGCCCCACGAGCGTCCCGACCAACACGTCTCGCTCGAAGAGCTCAAAGTTCACTCGCTCGGCTTCCGAAACCTCCGTGAAGCGGCGAGAGCTGCGTTCCTCCGCCCACGCCCTAACCGCGCGGCGCACGTCCACGAACGCCGTCATTTCTTCGCCCGGTAGACCTTCACGCCGCCCGCCGTGCTGACTTCGATCGCGAACGGCAACTCCCACTTCTCGATCGTGACCGCGAAGTTCCTCGCGCGGCGCGGACTGCCGAGCATGTTGACGAGCTCGGTCTCGCTGATGGATCCGTGTGCCTCCAGGTGCAGCAGCGCCTTGCGGTGCAGCGCATCGTCGATCGCGGCGGCCCATGCGGGTACGTTCGGCGACGGCGCGTCCGTCGTGACCGCAGCCAGCACGGGCTGCGACTTGCGCGCTGGACGTGCTCGCGGCGGCTCGCTCTTCGGGGGCGGTTCGACCTTCGCGGGCGCGCGCAACGCCGCGAGGTGCTGACGGTAGATGGGGGTGTGCACCGCGCCGCGCACGCCGGGGACGAGCGCCTCGATGGCTTGGAGAATCTCGGTGGGGCGACGACGCCACGCCGCTGCCGTCACGGGGAGCACCTTCCACCCTCGGTCGCCGAGCACGTTCGCGCGGTGCACGTGGCGCTCGAACGGCGTGATGGGCTCGAGGCCTTCGTCGAGGAGCAACCCGATCACGAACCGGTTCGGGTCCTTCGGATCGAGGATCGCGATGGGCACGCGGAAGCCCGACGCGCCCACGTCGAGCTCGTGCGGGATGCCCGCCGCCTCGAGCGCCAACGCGACCTGCGCGCGCAGCGGCACGAAGCCCTCGACCGGAAGACGCGCGTGGGGGCGCAGCTCACCGAGCTTGCCGGCGGACTCTCGCACCAACGAGAGCACGCGGTCGGCCTGCGCGTGCCTGCCTGAAGAGCGATGGCGCGAGAACTCGAGGAACTGCTTGAAGAGGTAGGGCCCGGGGTTCTTCGCGGAGCCGATGCTCAGGAGGTCGGGGTCGAAGGAGGAGACCACGTAGCACTCGTGCTTGGCGCGCGAGATGGCGACGTTGAGGCGACGTTCGCCGCCCTTCTGCCCGAGCGGACCGAAGCGCGCCGGCACGTACTTCTCGCCCGAGACCTGGCCCTTGCGACGCCGCTCCTGCGGGGCATGCCCGAGGGAGAAGAGGATCACGTCGCGCTCGTCGCCCTGGACGTTCTCGAGGTTCTTCACGAAGGGACGATCGTCGAGGTTCTCGACTCCCGCCGCGTCGTCCCAGAGGCGACCGAACGCCGTGTCCTTGGCGCGTCGACGCTCGATGGCGTCGAGGATGGCTTTACGCTGCTTGAGGTTGAAGGTGATCACGCCGAGCGTCGGCGCGTCCGGTCGCGCGAGGAGCTCGTGGAGCTGGTCCACGACCCGCTCGGCCTCTGGCAGGTTCACGCCGGCGTCGTACGAGCCGTTCGGCACGTGGATCCACTTGAGCGCGCTTGGTGCGGCGGGCCCGGAGGTCGCGGGAATCGTCTGCAGATCGCCGCCGTACATCGCATGGTTCGAGAACGCGATCAGCGCCTCGTCGCGGCATCGGTAGTGCCACTTCAACCCCGCGTGCGCGACGCGTGAGCGCGCGAGCGTGAGCAGCGACTCGGACGAGAGGAGGTCACGAATCGCCTCCGCCTCGGCCGCGATCTCGACGGCACCCTCGTCCTCGTCGTCGGTGCCTCCGCCGAGCGCGAAGTACGAGGTCGGTGGCATCTGCTTCTCGTCGCCTGCGATCACCACGCGCTTGCCACGGAAGAGCGCGGGCAAACCCGACTCGACGGTGCACTGCGAGGCCTCGTCGATGACGACGAGGTCGAAGAGCGCCTCGCGAGGGAAGAGCACCGCCATGGTTTCGGGCGAGAGGAGCCACACCGGGACCGCGTCGAGCAGACCGCGCGGCGCGAACCTGCGGACGAAGGTGCGGAGCGGCAGCAGGCGACGCTTCTTCCGCGACTCCTTGAGCATCTCCTCGCGCGCCTTCTGCTCCTCGCTCTTGCGCTCGTAGCGCGCCGCCACGGGTAGCGCCTCGGCGCGTCGCACGTCGACCGACGCGACGATGCGCTCGGCCTGAATGTCGCTGAGCTCGCTCTCGAGCTCGGCCAGGCGCTTGCCCTGCCGCTGCGTCTCGCGTTCCTCCGCGGGGGTGCCGAGCTGCGCGAGCTCCGGCGTTCGCGCTTCGAGCGCGGCGAGCCAGGCCTCCGACCATGCGCGAACCACCGCTTCGCGCCAAGCGTGGACGGGCGCCTCGGGCAGTGCGCGCTGCAGTGCACCGAGCAGCTCCAAAGCTCCTGGAAGGAGTCGCTGTACGCGCTCGAGCAAGCCGTCCGACTCGATCACGCGCTCGCCGTCGCGTCGCAAGGCCGAGAGGAGGCCGGCCAGCGATGCCGCGGTCGGTGTCATCCCCAACGAAGTGAAGACCTGCGACACGGGGCCGGCCGCAGCGGTGAGAGCGTCGTGCGCGTCGAGGTACGCGAGCCGTTCGTCGACGCGCGCGTCCCATTGCGCGACCGAGCTCGTGCTCCACTCCGTCGACCAAGCGCCGACGGCGGCGAGCGCAGGTGCCCCCGTCAAGAGCGCGTGGGCCTCCTTGCCGACGGTGCCCAGGCGCTCGACGAAGCTTCCGATCGCGTGCGAATCGCGAGGAAGCCGACGCTCCAGACCGAGACTCGACGCCGCGTGCACGATGCTCTGCCACACGCGGCTCGCTGCGAAACGGGCTTCGAGGTCCGCCACCAGACCCGCATCGACGGCATCCGCGGCGCGCTCCGGCAAGGCGCGACGCAGCCACGCGCGAACCTGGCCTCGCGCCTTCCACCACGCCCACACGAAGAATCGCGCGAAGCTGCCCGACCAACGCTTCACGACGGCGAGGGACGCGACCACCTCGTTGTCGAAGCTCAGCGCGACCGGCTCTTCGAATCGAAGCATCGCGTCGCGGCCCGAGCGCCAAGCACGGACCGCTTCGGCGGCGGGCGCGACGCGGTCCGGCTGACCGAGCGAGAGCAGCGAGCCGAAGAGCTCGAGGTCGGCGGGTTCCTGGCGTGCGGCGCGGCTCGCTCGGGCGGCCTGAAGCGCGTCGCGCGACGCGAGGAGCGCCGCCGGAGCGACGGGCAGCCGCTCGGCGAGGTTCTCGAGGTTCATCGCGCAGCGCAGGGCCTCCTGCACCTGGCCTTCGAGCGCCTGCAGGCGCGTGCGGTCGTAGGTCGCGAGGCTCTGGCGCGGCACGCTCCACGCGCTGCCGGCGATCCAGAGGTCACGCAGCGGGTGCAGCGAGCCGACCGCGTCGAGGAGCTCGCCGAGCTGGGCTTTCGAGACTCGCGCGAGCGCGTCGGAGCGGAGCGCGGGCACCTCGAGCCCCGACGCGAGCGCGTGGAGCTGTCCGATCGTCAGGTCGACGCCCTCGGGCTTCCACGCGAGCAACTGACCGCGGCGGGCGAGCGCGTCGCGAACGCTGCGATGCTCGCGCTCGAGCCGCTCCGCCTCCTTGGCGTCGAAGGGACGCATGTCCTCCGAGTCGAGCCGCTCGGCGATCTGGGCGTAGAGCTCCTTTCGGTCCTCGTGCACGTCGTGGACGAGCGCGAAGTCCTGTCGCAGCCCCACCGACGCGAGACGTTGCGCGACCACGTCGATCGCCGCGCGCTTCTCGCACACCACTGCGACTCGCTCTCCGCGCCGCAGCGCGTCCGCCACGAGGTTCACGATGACCTGGCTCTTTCCCGTGCCGGGCGGCCCGTCGACGACGGTCGCGGGGTTCTTCCGGCAGGTCGAGAGCACCTCACGCTGCGAAGGGTCGGCGAGGATGACGGGGTGATCCGCGTCCTCCGAGGCGCGCGCGGCATCGCCGACACCGTCCGCGAGCACGTCGGGCAGGAGCGCGTGCGCCGAGCCGAGCAGCGCCGCGACCGGACGACGCGGGTCTTCGAGATCGGTGATGAGCCCGTCGTAGTCCTGGAGCAGATCGGAGCTCGACTGCGGGAATAGGCCCAGCACCGCGAGCTCTTCGAGCTCGAGCCCCGGCGGACGCTCCTCGAGCTCCGGTCGTTCACGAAACGCGCGTAGCTCGGTCGACTGCCGGGCGAGCGTCAGCCCGATCTCTTTCAGGCGCTGGATCACCTTCTCGGGCCCGGTACCGGGCTCGGCGGCCAGCTCGTCGAGCTCGTCGCCGAGCTCGTCCCCGAATGCGAAACCGCGCTTGTGGAAGACGAGACGCAGCAGCGATTGGTTGACGATCGGGTTCTCGTCTTTGCGAGGCTTGAGCTTGAAGCCGCGTGCGCCCGCGCCGTCCCGCTCGATGTCGACCGGGTAGAGCACGAGCGGGCCGCGGACGAGGTAGTTGGTCGATCGGGCCGCGCCTTGCTGCGCGACGATGCCCGTCACGAAGGGGTAGCCGACGTAGAGGTCGTGCGCGCCGGTCTCCTCGGCCCGCGATCGGTACTCGCGGTCGAGGGCGAGGAGCTGCTCGGCGCTCGTCTTCGCCGCGGCGTGTCGGCCGGCGTCGGTGGCCTCGAGGAGCTTCGCGGTCTGAAGCTCGCGCACCTGCGTGAGCGCACGCTCGGCCAAGCCCACGCTGGTGCTCTCGAGCGAGTGGAGATCGAAGGTCTGCCCCGAACGAACGCGCCGCACGCGCACGGACGGGCTGCGACCGTCGCCCGACACGAGCTGATCGCGCAGCCGCGCCAGCGCACGCAGCAGACCGGCGCGCGAACCGTCCGGACGCAGGCTCGGACGCGACGGAGTCGACGCCAATCCCTGCGAGCGAAGCGCGACTGGCTCGTCGAGCGTGACGTTCTGGAGGTCCACCTCGCAGCGCACCCCGTGGCGTCGCATGGCGTCGTTCAGCAGCGCGAGCGCGGGGGGCGTCGCGTGATCCGCGCCCGCGAGCTTCAGGAGGCGGCGTAGGGTCACGTTCGCGTCGCCTCGCCGCGCGATGCCTCGGAAGAAGAGGTCGACGACCTCGCGCACCTCGGACGCGCGTGGCGGCAGGGGGAGCGGCAGCGGCGCGACCTCGGGAAGCGAGACCCCGTGCGTCCGAAGGGTGACGGCGAGGAGACTCAGCCACTCGTCCTCGCAACCGAAGTACGCGCCGATGCTGCGAATCGCGCCGAGCTCGCGGACGTCGACCACGCCGTCGGCGAACATGACGCGTGTGAGCAGCTGAAAGAGCGGATGCAGCAGCTCACGCCCGAAGGCCGCCACCACGGGCGCGGTCTCGTGAAAACGATCTCTCGCGGCGGTCTGGTCGAGGAGCTCCTGCCAGCGCGGGACGCTCGCGCCGAGCTCGCGCTGGATCAGATCGGCCTCTTCCTCCGCGAGCTCTCCATCGGCCCAGGCGACGAGCACTGCAGCGGCGAGCGCGCACTCGACGAGCTCGGCTGGCCGCTCGTCGAACGAAGGTGGCTCGATGCTCGGAACCCGTTCGCCGAATCCGACGAACCTCAGGATCAGCTCGTCGACCTCACGGACATCGCGCGT
>JALOQC010000387.1 GCA_025453555.1 Myxococcota bacterium
ATCCCGCGATGCACGGGCCCATCCAAGAAGCTCGCGTTCGTCACGAGCCCGAGCACGCCTCCGCCCGGCGCGCGCCGCACGACCTCCGCGCTCCAACGCGCGAAGCGCACGTACGCGTCCGAGAGCACACCGATCTTCTTCTCGCGCAGCGGCTGCCCCTCCGCGTCTTTGCGGAAGTCCTCCAGCAACGCGTCGAGCAACGGCGTACGGCTCTCCGAGCGCCCCGCCCACGGCGGATTCCCGATCACCACCGCGACGTCGGTCGTCTCCTCCGGCAGCGTCGCGAGCGTGTCGCCCGCGCGCAGCACGATCGGCCAGTCGCGCGGCAAGAGCGCCCGCGCCTGCGCGAGCGCCTTCGGATCGCGATCGAGCCCCACGATCGCGGCTGGCCGCGTCGTCCGCTCCGCGAGGCACGCGACGCTCGCCGCGAGGAACGCCCCGGGCCCACACGCGGGGTCGACGATCGTCACCCGCGGGCTCGCCAGCCCCTCCGGCAGCCCGAGCTCTCGCAGCTCCCCATCGACCGCCTCGACCACGAAGCGCGCGAGCTCGGCCGGCGTGTGCACCACCCCGTGCGCGCGCCGCTCCGTGCCGTCCACGCGCTCGTCCCGCTCGCGCCCCGCCGTCGCGGTCGCTCGCTCGAGCTCGCTGAGACGGCGTGTCGACACGCGCGCGACGTTAGCACCCTCGGTCGCAGCGATCTTTGCTGGTCCGCGGGATCAGCCGCGGACGAGCATCGCTGGTCCGCGGGGTCAGCCGCGGACGGTCACTGCTGGTCCGCGGGGTCATTGCTCGTCCGCGGGGTCAGCCGCGGACGGTCATTGCTCGTCCGCGGGGTCAGCCGCGGACGGTCATTGCTGGTCCGCGGGGTCAGCCGCGGACGGTCATTGCTCGTCCGCGGGGTCAGCCGCGGACGATCGCTCGGCATTCGTGGGCGATGGCGAGCCCCCTTCACGGACGGTTCGCGTGACCTGCCTCACTCGCGCAGCACGAGAAGGTGAAGGGATTCCCGAGATCGGTTAGCTTCCCCCGGCCTTGTGGGCGTCTTCCGTTCTGCTTCCTCGGCCTTCGCCCACTCCAACTCCCGCGCTGCCTTCCGCGCCTCGGAGAACTTCATGCGTCACCTCGGGCTTTTCTTCTTCGCCGCCTTCGTCGCCGTCGGATGCGGCCGCTCCTCCCTCACCACCGACGTGGACGACGGAGGCACAGCGCCGCCCGACGTGATCGTCTTCCCCGACGTCCCGGGTGACTTCTGCGGCAACGCGATCTGCGGCCCCGCGGAGTCGTGCGAGACCTGCCCCGGCGACTGCGGGCGCTGCCCCGACGTGTGCGGCGACGCGCTCTGCTCCGACGCCGAAGATTGCCGTCTCTGCCCCGAAGACTGCGGCTTCTGCGTCGAGTGTGGCGACGGCGCATGCGACGAAGAGATCGGCGAGCGCTGCGAGACGTGCCCCGCCGACTGCGGCGAGTGCCCCGGCTGCGGCGACGGCATGTGCGGCGCGGGCGAGACCTGCGCGAGCTGCGCGGCGGACTGCGGCGCCTGCGAGACCTGCGGCGACGGCGCATGCAGCGATCGTGAGAGCTGCTCGACCTGCCCGGCCGACTGCGGCTTCTGCGAGACCTGCGGCAACGGCATGTGCGACGCCGGCGAGAGCTGCTCGACCTGCCCGACCGACTGCGGCCTCTGCGAGTCGTGCGGCAACGGGCGCTGCGGCGGCGGCGAGAACTGCGCGACCTGCCCCACCGACTGCGGCCGCTGCGTCACCTGCGGCGACGGCACCTGCTCGGCGACCGAGAACTGCACGAGCTGCCCCGCGGACTGCGGCCGCTGCGTCACCTGCGGCGATCGCACCTGCTCGCCGAGCGAGAACTGCACGAGCTGCCCCGAGGACTGCGGCCTCTGCGAGACCTGCGGCAACGGGCGCTGCGCCACGAGCGAGGACTGCTCGACCTGCCCGGTCGACTGCGGCCTCTGCGAGACCTGCGGCAACCGCCGCTGCGATCCCACCGAGAGCTGCAGCAGCTGCCCGGGCGACTGCGGCGCGTGCGTGACCTGCGGCGACGGTTTCTGCCGCGCGACCGACGGCGAGGACTGCCTCACCTGCGCCTCCGACTGTGGCGCCTGCCCGGCCTGCGGTGACGGCACCTGCACGCCTGGCATCGAGAACTGCTCGACCTGCCCGGCGGATTGCGGGATCTGCGAAGGCTGCGGTGACGGTCGCTGCCGCCGTCCGGAAGACTGCGCGAGCTGCGCCCGCGACTGCGGCGTCTGCAGCGTCTGCGGCAACATGCGCTGCGAGCCTCCCTTCGAGAGCTGCACCAACTGTCCCGGCGACTGCGGCACCTGCCCCGGCGTGACCTGCATCGAGGTCGCGACCTGCATCTTCGGCTGCATCAGCTTCGACGGGACCATCCCGCCCGACTTCTCGTTCAGCTGCATCGGCGACTGCACCGCGCGTGCGTGCGCCGACGTCCGCTTCTTCGTGGACCAGGTCATCAATTGCGCGGTCGAGCAGATCTTCACCTGCGGCGATCTCTCGTGCGTCATGCGCGAGTGCCGAAACGAGCTCGCGGCCTGCATCGGCGCCCCGCGCTGCCCTCCTGGCGCCTGAGCTCAGCTCCGACGACGCGCCTGTCGATGACGCCCTGGCCTCGGCCGGGGCGTCGTCGTTTGGGCCGTCTGCCGCGCGGCGTTTGCCGTGACGTCGCCTGCCGCGAGTCGCTGCCGTGAGTCGTCGATCGCCAGCTGGCTGCGAGGAGTCGAAGCGCCGACACGAGCCGGAGGCGCGGAGGTGACGTAACGGTCGGCAGCGAGGCTCCGAGACGCAGCGTTCCCCTGGTGCGACTGTTGAGCTTTCGTGAAGTTGTTGCCTGAAAGCCCAATGATTTCCATCCAGAGCCTCACATGGGACTGGTCAAATGGACCGAGCGGTCCAAAATCGTCGTTGACGCGCTCGAAGGTTCGAGCCAGGTTCTAGACCAGTTGGTCCAAAACACTTCGCGGAGCCGACGCTCCCGACCTGGACCCCTCGAGGAAGCCGCCATGACGACCGCCACGCTCGACGCCGCCACGATCCGTGAGATGGAGCCCACGCTGCTGCGCTACGCCCGCCTCCGCGTGGGCCGCGAGGACGTCGCGCGCGACCTGGTCCAAGAGACCTGGGTCGCGGCCTTCGGCGGCATCTCGAGCTTCGCGGGCCGCTCGTCCCTCAAGACCTGGCTCGTCTCGATCCTCCGCCGGAAGATCGTCGACATGCACCGCCGCAGCCGGCCGCAGGTGATGTTCGAGGAGCACCACACGCCGCCCGCCGACACGCGCCGCGAGCGTCTCGACGACGAAGCCGCGATGGATCTCGTGCAGGCGGAGCTCGAAGCGCTCCCGCGCCGCGAGCGCCAGGCGGTCGAGCTGGTCGACGTGCAGGGCGTCGATCGCGACGAAGCGGCCGACCGCATGGGCGTCAGCCGTGGCGCGCTGCGCGTGATGCTCCACCGCGGACGCGCGCGTCTGAAGGACAAGCTCGAGGCAGCCGAGCTCGGCGTCTGAGTCTCTCCTCGCGGGCAGCGATCGAAGGGCACGTGGCGACGCGTGCCCTTCTCGCATTCCGTCGTTGCGACCCGTCGCGTCGCGACGCGGAAGTCCCGGCCGCGGTGCGTGCGCTGGCCGAGCATCGACCACCATCACGCTCGTTCGCGACCGCGTTCTCAACCGAGGATCGTGATCGTGACCCGTCGTCGATGCGGCGCGCGGCGATGCTCCCACAGGAACACCCCCTGCCACGTCCCGAGATCCGCGCGCCCTCGTACCGGCACGTTCAACGAGGTCGCCGTGAGCGCGACCTTCACGTGCGGGGGCATGTCGTCGGCTTTCCCTGAGGTCTGTCGCCAGACCCTCCCCCACGGGGCGTGAAGCCCCGATGGGGCCCCCTCCCACGAGCCTTCGCTCGCTGTCGCTCGCTGCGCGCCGTCCGGTAGGGCGGCTTGCGTCATCGGCAATCAGCTTCTCTTCATGCCTCCGCGACGTGCTCGAAGAGCCGATCGCCATCCGGCACCAGACGATCGAGGAACGCGTCGAGATCGCGACGCACCTCGGGGTCGGCGTTCTCGTTGATGATCAGCGAGGCGCTCGTGTGGTGCACGAAGATCGTCGCGAGCCCCTTGGCGATCCCGGACCGCGCGACCACGCGCTGCAGCTCGCGCGTGAGCTCGTAGGTCCCGTGCCCACGCGTCTCGATCGTCCGCTCTTCCTGGTGAATCACGGAGCCTCCTCTCCGGACGCGCGGACGTGGAGGCTCGCGATCGTGGGGAGCGCGCGTTCGTTCACTCGCTCGTCTCCGGGATCGGCGTGTCCCCGTCGACGAGGAGCCACATCGCGGCTTGATCGCTCTCGTAGACGGGCTTGCCGTCCTGCGTGAAGCGGAAGTCGTAGCGACAGAAGATCTGCTTGGCCCCGCGGCGCATGCGGGTCGCACGGCCTTCGAGGATCAGCGGCTCGCCCGGCTTCGCGAGCGCGAGGTAGCGCGCTTGGTAGATGCGACCGCCGTAGCCGATCCATCCCTCGGCGTGGCGGAGCCCCAGCACGTAGTACGCGTGCACGAAGCCCACCATGCCCGTCATGTGGACCATCAAGCCGCCGCTCACGTGGCGCGGGTGGAAGATCGGGTGCGCGCGCTGCTCGCGCGTGAGCGGCAGCTCGTCGTGCGTGGGCATGCGCACCACGACGCGGCTCGCTTCGGTGTCGACCTCGAGGAGCTCGTCGAGGAGGAGACCGCCGGGGCCGTACGGGCAATCGGCGACGAACGCGGGATCGAGCGGCATCGGCGCGACGATGTCAGGGAACGCGCGCTCGGCAAGTCCGCACGAGCCCGCGCGCGACGACTCGACCGAGGAGCTCGACCGCGAACGGGAGCGGAGCCGCGCGTGCGCAGCGGAGCTCGAGCGAGCCCACCGCGGGCTCCGGACGTCCCTCGGACGTGGTCGTTGCTCTTCTTCGCTCGGGGCACGAGAGTCGCGCCGTGCTCCCGCTCCTCGTCGTCTTCCTCGCCGCCGCCGTCGTCGCCGTCACCGTCTTCCGGCGCCTCGGTCTCGGCACCGTGCTCGGCTACCTCGCGGCCGGCGTGCTCGTCGGTCCATCCGTCCTCGGCTTCGCGAAAGACGTCGAGGCGACGCTCCACTTCGCGGAGCTCGGCGTGGTGCTCCTGCTCTTCCTCATCGGGCTCGAGCTCCAGCCGAGCCGCCTCTGGAAGATGCGCGGCGCGGTCTTCGGCGTGGGCACGGTCCAAGTCGTCGCGACGGGCGCGATCGTGGGCGGGCTCGCGTTCGCGTTCGGCGCCACGCCCGCCGAGGCAGGCATCGTCGGCGCGGCCCTCGCGCTCTCGTCGACCGCGTTCGCGATGCAGACGCTCGCGGAGAAGAACGAGCTCACGCGCCCGCACGGCCGCGCAGCCTTCGGCATCCTGCTCTTCCAGGACGTCGCGACCATCCCACTGCTCGCGGTGGTGCCGCTGCTCAGCGACGCGGTGACGGACGGTGCGGCGGACGAAAGCACCGACGTCTGGCTTCAGACCGGGCTCGTCACGGGCGTGATCGTCGGCCTCGTGCTCGCGGGCCGCTTCCTCTTGCGACCGCTGCTCCGCTTCGTCGCACAAGCGCGCAGCCACGAGCTCTCCACCGCGTCGACGCTGCTCGTCGTCTGCGGCACCGCGCTCTTGATGGAGCACATCGAGATCTCGATGGCGCTCGGCGCCTTCCTCGCCGGCGTGCTGCTCGCAGACTCCGAGTTCCGCCACGAGCTCGAAGCGAACATCGAGCCCTTCAAGGGTCTCTTGCTCGGCCTCTTCTTCATGGCGGTCGGCATGAGCGCGGACCTCTCGGTGCTCTTCGCGAGCCCGCTCGTGGTGCTCGCGCTCGCCCTCGGGCTCGTCGCGCTGAAGATCGCGATCCTCTACGGCATCGGGCGCTGGCAGAAGCTCACGAACCGCGAGTCGGCGAGCCTCGCGATCGCGATCTCGCAAGGCGGTGAGTTCGCGTTCGTGATCTTCGGCGTCGCCGTCGACTCCACCGTGATGCGCCCCGAGGTGCGCGATCTGCTCGTGCTGATGGTCACGCTCTCGATGGTGACCACGCCGCTGCTCTTCGTGGCGCGCGACGCCATCTGCCGACGGCTCGACGGCTCGGGTCCGCAGCGCGACTTCGATCCGATGCCCGACCGCGAGACGCGCGTGATCATCGCGGGCTTCGGCCGCTTCGGTCAGATCATCGGCCGCATCCTGCGCACCAAGCGCATCCCCTTCACCGCGCTCGACGCGAACGCCGAGCACATCGACTTCCTGCGCCGCTTCGGCAACGAGACTTACTACGGCGACGCGTCGCGCGTGGACCTGCTGCGCACCGCGAAGGCCGACGAAGCGGAGGTGCTCGTGCTCGCGGTCGACGAGTTCGAGACGTCGATG
>JALOQC010000388.1 GCA_025453555.1 Myxococcota bacterium
GTCGCTGCGTGCGGCGGGGTGCGCGTCGCGATCGAACGCGCGCGCGCCTACGCGCCGCACACGAGCCGGGTCGAGTGCGAGGTCGACTCCTTCCCGCAGCTCGAAGAGGCGCTCGCCGCCGGCGCGGACGTGATCCTCCTCGACAACTTCGACGACGACGCGGTCGCCCGCGCGATCGAGCTCGCGCGCGGTCGCGCGATCCTCGAGGCCTCGGGTGGCATCACGCTCGCGCGCATCGCGAGCCTCGGCGCGCTCGGCATCGACGTGATCAGCAGCGGAGCGCTCACCCACTCCGCCCGCGCGGTCGACCTCGGGCTGGACTGGGTCGCGTGATCGAGCTTCCGCGACTCGCGTCGCTCCTGCGCACGCACACCCTCGGACGCGACGCGCGTGTGGTCGACGAGACCACGTCGACCATGGACGTCGCGCACGACGCTGCGGCGGCGGGCGCCCCCGACGGCTGGCTCGTCATCGCACGCCATCAGCTCGCCGGCCGCGGCGCACGTGGACGCACCTGGGTCGCCGAGCCCGACGCGAGCCTGCCCTTCTCGTTCGTGGTGCGACCACTGCGTGGTGGCTCGCTGCTCGCGCTCGCGGTCGGGCTCGGCCTCGCGGAGGCGCTCGAGAGCTTCGGCGCCGACGCGTGTGTGAAGTGGCCCAACGACGTGCTCGTGGCGAATCGAAAGATCGCGGGCATCCTCGTGGAAGCACGCTCGCTCGGCGGTCGGCTCCCCGACGCCGCGGTCGTCGGCGTCGGCATCAACCTGCGCCCGCAGAGCTACCCCGCAGACGCCGACGCCACGGACGTCGAGAGCGCGCTCGGATCCGCCGGACCCGTCGACACCGACGCGTTCTTCGCGGACGTGCTCGAGCGCGTGGAGGCCTGGATCGATCGCGCGAGCGCGACGCCACACGCCGTCTCGCGGGCCCTCGATGCGCGCCTCGCATGGCGCGGCGAGGAGGTCCTCGTGGACGACACGCTGCGTGGAATCGTGCGCGGGGTCGACGAAGAGGGCGAGCTGATCCTGGAGACGCACACGGAGACGTGCACGGTCCGCGCAGGTCGGCTGCGCCGAGCGTGATCGTAGGCGACGCGGACGACGCTCACTCGGCGACGACCGAGCGGTTTCGTCCCGCGTCCTTGGCAGCATAGAGGGCGTCGTCGGCTGCGCCCACGAAGTCGGTCAGCGCGGGCACCTCGATCGCGCCATCGACGACCGCGACTCCGATGCTGGCGGTCACCCGAAGCACCTCTCCGGCCCAAGGCATCTCGGTCGTGGCGATTCGCTTGCGGAGGCGCTCCGCGAACAGATGCGCGCCGACGCGGTCGATGCCGCGCGCGATCACCGCGATCTCTTCTCCGCCGTAACGAGCGACCAGGTCCTCCGTGCGGACGACCGTCTGGATGAGCTTGGCGAGCACGCGCAGCACCGCATCGCCGGCCAAATGACCGTAGCGGTCGTTGATCCGCTTGAAGTGGTCGACGTCGAGGAGCATCAGCGTCAACACCGTCCGGTGACGCCGCGCGAACGCGAGCTCCTCGGCGAGGCGACGGTCGAGGTGTCGACGGTTGTAGAGGCCGGTCAGGGGGTCGGTGAGAGCCGACTCGTGCATGCGCCGGCTCGCGTCGTGCTCCAGCGCGTCCTGAAGGGACACTCGAAACACGGTCCCTCGGCCGATCTGCAGGCGAGCACCGTCGACCAACGCGCGTGGAGCTCGAAGCCGCTCCGCATCGACGAACGTTCCGTTCTGACTCTGGAGGTCCTCGACGAACCACGTCGCGCCATCCCGGAAGATACGCGCGTGCCGCCGGGAGATCGCTGCGTCGTCGAGACGAAGCTCGCAGTCGTCGCCGCGACCGATCACCGTGGCCGACGTGACCGCGATCCAAGGTCGACCATGCTCGCCGACCAGGGCGACGAGCGCGAGGTGCTCGCGGGGTCCCGTGGCGAGCGGGGCCACCTCTTCCGTGGGAAGGGTGCCCGTGATTTCGTCCCAGGTGAGGTCGCGCTCACGGCGAGAAGGTCGCGACGATCGGCCAGAGGTCATGCGCGTGGCCGAATCGTAGCAGTGGTCCGAGAACCGGCGCGAGTGTTTCGGCGCTGGAGCCTGATCCAGGATCGGCGTCGGCGCTTCGCGCCCTGAGCACGCGACCTGACGCATCCTCTCGCGCTCGAAAACACCCGGCATTTCCTTCGGCGAGCGGATGCCCCATGGCACGCACTCAGACCACGAATCACTCAAAGCCGATCCTGGATCACATCTCATGACCTCCCGTGAGGTGATTCGTGGCAGCCGTGCGTCGATCGCCGCGTCCGCGAACCGAGGTAAAGTGGTGCATTTTCGAGCGTGAGTGGATGGCGGCGAGGGGCGTGCGGATGCCGCGAAGCGGCCGCGGGAGGTGATGAGATGCGCTCTAGCTAGTACACCCACGCGCAAGTTCGTTCCGGGTTGCCGTGGATGATCGGCGTGGAGGTCGTTTGCCGCGCCGACGAAGGACGGGCCGAAGCCCATTCGAGGAGGTCGGCGAGCGAGATCCGCGGCGAGGGCCGCGGATACCCGGAACGAACTTGCGGGCGGGTGTATGGGCTCAACCGGGCGGGACGACCTTCAACGTCTTCTTCCGCTTCTTGCGGGGTGACTCGTCGTCGGAGACGAGCGGCGAGAAGAAGTTGTCTTTCTTCACGCCCTCGTCGACGCGGAAGGCGAACTTGTAGCTCGGCGAGCTGCGCATGTTGCAGTCGGTGCGCTCGCAGAAGCGGCACGTCGTCCCCACGGGGACCGCCATGCGCTGGGGATCCACGAGCGGCCGGTCGTCGGCGTAGGTGAGGTGCTTGGCGTCCTCGGCGTGGCAGCCGAGGCCGATGCTGTACGCCGTACCTCGCGCGAGCGCGCCGCTCTTGGGCTCCGCGACCACCTTCGCGAACTCGAAGTACGTCGTTCCGTCCGGAAACTGCGAATACTGCCGGCGGATCACGTGCGGCGTGAGGAACGCGAGGTGCGCGCAGCGCTTGGGGCAGCTCCCCTCGTGGTGGGGGAAGCGCACGCCGTCGCCGGAGTAGCGCTTGGAGATGTTCCCCGCGACGTCGGTGCGGAGGAAGTGCATGGGCACGCCGCGCCGGCGCGGATCGGAGAGGTTGCAGATGCGGTGCGCGACCGCCTCGTAGGAGCTCTCGAAGATCTGCGCGAGAAGCTCCACGTCGTAGCGCGTGCGCACGACCTCTTCGTAGAAGCGCTCGTAGGGCAGGAGCAGCGCGCCGGCGAAGTAGTTCGCGAGGTGGATCTTCACCAGCGTCGGTGTCTCTTCGTGCTGCGCCGGGAAGTCCGCGAGGATCTCTTCGTGCAGCTTCTCTTCCGCGAAGATCCGCAGCGCCGCGGTGTGTCCGAGCTGGAACTTCACCCGCTGCTCGACCATGCGGCGGCTGAGCGTCAGCACCCCGGTGCTCGCGTCCCAGCGCCGGATCACGGAGCCCGCCGCGTCGTCGATCCGCTCCACCCGCACGCCGAGCTCGGTTTGCAGGGCGCGCTCGAGGTCGGTGCTCGACACCCGCTCGGGCAGCTTCGCGCGTCCGCGCAGCGCGTCGGCGCGCGCCTCGAGGGTCGGGAAGAAGTTGCGGTGACTCTCGAGGAAGTCCGTGACCTCGTCGAAGGGATGATAGTCGAAGCGCAGGTTGTCAGTCGACTCTCCGCGCGAGCGTTCCTCGATGGAGACGAGCAGGTTGTCGAGCTGTTGCCGGGTGTTCTTGTAGAGGTTGAAGAGCGCGGTGATGGTCGTGACGACCTTCGGCTCCGCGCCGATTCCACGCAGATCTTCTTCGCTGAGATCGAGCGAGCGCAGCAGCGGCTCGTCGAGGAGCTGCGCGAGCGTGTCGTCGACGCGACCGCGGCCGAGCGAGGCCATGAAGGCCTCCATGCTCACGCCGAAGAGCTCCAGGGCCTTGAACAGGATCGGGAGCTGGACCGCGCGCTTGCCGGTCTCGATGAGGCTCAGATACGCGGGCGAGATCTCCAGCCGCCGCGCGACCTCACCCTGTTGGAGCCCTCGTTGGAGACGCAGCTCGCGGAGCTGGATCCCCATCGCCGCGTTGGTCTCGTTCGAGCTCGGCATCGTGGAAGTGCAGGTTTACCCTGCCTCGGCGGGGTCGTCGAGCGAGCTTGTAAACTGTGCGTCAAGCGGCATCTCCCACGTACGTTGGGCGCTCGTTCGCTTGAACGTGCTCCACCCGCGTGTTACGCAATGCGTCATCGGACCTCCGATGTGAAGCTGTAAATCCGGACTTCACCCCGGTCGACCGACCGACCGCGACCGTCCTGGCGCGGATCGCGACCCCCTAGCCTGCTCTGGCGAACCAGGTGCTCTGGCGAGCCACGAGCCGACTCGCATGCGACCGAACTGCGCGACGTGAGCCCTCGGCGAGCGTCGCTCCGACCCCACGAGGCCCCAATGAGCGAGCCCAAGCGCGAGCGTCCTTGGATCATGCGGACCTACGCGGGTCACAGCACCGCGCGAGCCTCCAACGAGCTCTACCGCACGAACCTCGGCAAGGGTCAGACCGGCCTCAGCGTCGCGTTCGATCTGCCGACGCAGACCGGATACGACTCGGATCATCCGCTCGCGCGCGGTGAGGTCGGCAAGGTCGGCGTGCCCGTGAGCCACCTCGGCGACATGCGCACGCTCTTCGACGGTCTCCCGCTCGAGCGGATGAACACGTCGATGACGATCAACGCGACGGCGCCCTGGCTCCTCGCGCTCTACGTCGCGCTCGCGGAGGAGCGCGGTGAGAACGTCGGCGAGCTGCGCGGCACCACGCAGAACGATCTCGTGAAGGAGTACCTCTCGCGCGGCACCTACGTGTTCGCGCCCGAGCCTTCGCTGAAGCTCACGACCGACGTGGTCGCGTACACGGTCGAGAAGGTCCCGCATTGGAACCCGACCAACGTCTGCAGCTACCACCTCCAAGAGGCGGGCGCGACGCCGGTGCAGGAGCTCGCGTACGCGCTGAGCACGGCGATCGCGTTGCTCGACTCGGCCCGCGCGCGCGTGCCGGCCGAGATCTTCCCCGAGGTCGTGGGGCGCATCTCGTTCTTCGTGAACGCGGGCATCCGCTTCGTCGAAGAGCTCTGCAAGATGCGCGCGTTTACGGTGCTCTGGGAGCGCATCTGCAAGGAGCGCTACGGCGTCACCGACGAGAAGCTCACGCGCTTCCGCTACGGCGTGCAGGTGAACTCGCTCGGCCTCACGGAGCCGCAGCCCGAGAACAACATCGTACGCATCGTGCTCGAGATGCTCGCGGTGACGCTGAGCAAGGACGCGCGCGCCCGCGCGGTGCAGCTCCCGGCATGGAACGAGGCGCTCGGCCTGCCGCGTCCGTGGGATCAGCAGTGGTCGCTGCGCGCGCAGCAGATCCTCGCCTTCGAGACGGATCTGCTCGAGCACGAGGATCTCTTCACGGGCAGCGTGGTGGTGGAGCGCGAGGTGAAGGCGCTCGCGGACGCCGCGTGGGCGGAGGTCGAAGAGATCGAGCGCCGCGGCGGCGTGATCCGCGCGGTGGAGAGCGGCTACCTCAAGCAGCGTCTGGTCGAGAGCAACGCGGCGCGGCTCGCGCGCATCGAGCGTGGTGAGCAGGTCGTCGTCGGCGTGAACCGCTTCGTGGAGTCCGAGCCTTCGCCGCTGGTGGAGAACCTCGACGAGGCGATCCTCACCGTCGATCCCGCGGTCGAAGCCGAGCAGATCGCCGCGCTGAACGCGTGGCGGAAGCAACGCGACGCGTCGCGCGTGGAGGCGGCCCTCCGTGGGCTGAAGGACGCCGCGAGCAAGGGCGAGAACGTGATGCCGGCGAGCATCGCGGCCGCGCACGCGGGCGTCACCACGGGCGAGTGGGCGGCCGCGCTGCGCGAGGTCTTCGGCGAGTACCGAGCGCCCACGGGCGTGGCAGGCGCGTCGATGCCGAGCGCCACGAGCGACGCGACGCGCGTGCAGGCGCTGCGCGACACGCTCACCGGCCTCGAAGCCCGCTTCGGTCGTCGGCCGAAGCTGCTCGTCGGCAAGCCGGGCCTCGACGGTCACTCGAACGGCGCGGAGCAGATCGCAATCAAGGCGCGCGACGTCGGCTTCGACGTGGTCTACGAGGGCATCCGCGTGACGCCGGAGCAGCTCGTGGCGTCCGCGCTCGAAGAGGGCGTGCACCTCATCGGGCTCTCGATCCTCTCCGGCTCGCACCTCGTGCTCGCGCTCGACGTGCTCGATCGCCTGCGCGCCGCGGGTCTCGACGTGCCGGTCGTGGTGGGCGGCATCATCCCGGACGCGGACGCGAAGCGCTTGCTCGCGGCGGGCGTCGCGCGCGTCTACACGCCGAAGGACTTCGAGCTCAGCCGCATCATGGAGGACCTCGTCGCGCTGGTGGCGGAGCGCGATGCGGCCTGAGCCCACGATCGATCCTCGCGA
>JALOQC010000389.1 GCA_025453555.1 Myxococcota bacterium
GGCGCTGGACATCGTGTGACTCTCTGTCGATCGCGGCTGACACTCTGTCAAACGAGCGCTGAGCGGCATCGAGAATTCCAAGGGTTTCGTCATGCGAAGCACTCCTCGCGCCGAAGCGGAGCAAGCGACGGGCCGCGCGACACGGCGTCGACGGTCGCGTGACGGAGGTTGCGTGGGTTGCGCGACGCAGCGAGAGTCCGGGGTCGCGGGAGGTCGCGTGACACGAGACGAGATCGCGCAGGCGTTCGCGCCGCTCAAGGGTCGCTACGCGTGGGGCGCACGGGTCGGCGCGGAGTCGCTCTTCTCGTTCGAGGTGGGTGAGCCGCGTCTGGAGGTCGTGGAGCATCGCGACGCGCGCGGCGAGCTTCGACGCGAGGTCGTTCCCCGAGGTCGGCATCGCTTCGCGCTCCTCGACTGCCGGTTCGAGCTCGCGTTCGATGGAGAGACGGCGGCCACCGACGAGCACGGTCGTGGGGCGGTGGCGGCGGCGGGGGATCGGTTGTCGGGCCAGGCGCTCGAAGCGGTCGAGTGGCAGGGCGAGGTGCTGCGGCTCGTCTTCGATCTCGGCGCGACGCTCCGGGTCTGGCGTCACCCGCAGAGCGAGCCGGGCGCCGCCGTGTGGGAGCTGGACGTGGGCTCGGAGGCCATCGTGTGGCGTGCGTGAGCTCGGTCGTGCGCTTCGTGGCCTCGGGCGTGGGCTTCGTGGGCTTCGTGGGCTTCGTGGGCTTCGTCGACGCACGCGCGTCGTGGGATTGAATGTCCACACGCGCACGCCGTGGGATTGAACGCTCGCACGAACCCCTGCTATGTCAGCGCGTCGCTCGAACCGAGCGGACGCGCGGGGGACGCGGGCACGTGCCGCGACGACGCGACGACTTCGACTTCGTGGTGGAGGCTTTCGATGGTGCGCTGGACGACGATTGGCTTGTGGCTCGGGATCTCGGCGTTCGCCGGGTGCGGGGACGACGACACGGATCCGATGATCGACGCGGGCATGGAGGAAGACTCCGGTACGGGGGTCGACGCCGGCCAGGACGCGGGGACGCGCCCCGATGCGGGCCCGCGTGACGCGGGTGTCGCATGCACGAGCGGTTGTGCGATCGAGGAGATCGTCGCGGGCGTCGATCACGTCTGCGGACGTCGTGAGAACGGCCAGGTGCTCTGCTGGGGCGGCAACGGACGTGGGCAGCTCGGCGACGCGCGCGAGCGTGGCCACGGCGACTGCGCGACGCGCGGAGTCGACGACGCGTCCGGCTACGACTGCAGCGCCACGCCGGTCGTCGTGACCGGGGTGACGGCGACCAGCCTCGCCTCGAACGCGGCGTTCCAGACGTGTGCGATCACCGACGAGGGCGCCGCGTGCTGGGGCCTCGAGGACGTCGCGTCCACGGGCTCCGACACCCGGCGCGAGCGCTTCACCGCGGAGGTCATCGAGGGCTACTCGCCCGCGGCCGAGCTCCAGGCGTCGACGAACCAGCTCTGCGCGCGGCTCACGGGCGGCACCGCGGTCTGCCGTGGCGAGAACGAGTCGGGTGAGCTGCTCCAGGAGGGCGACGAGCCGCGCCGCACGGTCGGTCCGCTCCCCGGTCTGACGGGCCTCGTGGAGCTCGACTTCGGCGTCGGCGGCAGCTTCGCCTGCGGTCGCACCGCGACGACGCTCTCGTGCTGGGGCAACAACCAGGACGGTCAGCTCGGCGACGGGCTCACGGACCACGGCACGACGTGTGGCGTGGCGCCCGAGACGTACGACTGCAGCCGCGAGCCGGTCGAGGTCGCTGGGCTCGACGCGGCGGACGTCGTGCAGGTGGATCTCGGCTCTCGCTTCGCGTGCGCGCTGCTCTCGGATGGCACCGTGTGGTGCTGGGGTGCGAACGCGGCGGGTCAGCTCGGCAGCGGCACCACCGACGCGGTCGCCGCGCCGCAGCAGGTGCCCGGCCTGACGGGCGTCTCGCAGATCTCGCTCGGCTCGCTCACTGCGTGCGCGCTGCTCTCGAGCGGTGAGGTTCGCTGCTGGGGCAGCAACGAAGAGGGACAGGTCGGGGACGGCGAGGACATCGGCTCCCACGACTCGTGCGACATCGGCACGACGGTGGACTGCGTCCTGACGCCCACGGCAGTCGCGCTGCCGGAGGACGCGAGCGCGGTGAGCGTGGGCATCCAGACGGGCTGTGCCATCGGCGAGAGCGGCGCGGTCTTCTGCTGGGGCTCGAACTTCCGCATGCAGCTCGGCCAGACCGATCGCGAGCGTCGCGCTACGCCGGTGGCGATCGAAGGCCTCGACTGATCGTCGCGTCGACCGACTCGAACGACGCCTCGCTCGACGCGGGGCGTTTTTCTTTTTCGATGGTTCGGTCGCCGGATGGCGACGCTCACGGCGCTGGGTCGCTCGATCTACGGCCGGCATCGCAGCGGAATCGTTCGAGGCGAAGCGGACGCAGGCGGCGAAGCCGAACGATTCCGCGAAACGATCGGACGCGCGTGAGCGCGGCGCTGATGTTCATCCCGCGCGGACGTCGCGGACCGCCACCTCGACCAGCTCGGTGCCGACGGTGACGTAGACCACGCCGCCGCTCACCGCGACCGACCAGCGATTCGTGCGGTCGAGGTGTGCGACCAACGCGTCGAGCGCCTTCACGTCGAGCTCGTGAAGCTCGAGCGCGTCGCGGCGGTGGACTCCGCGCTCCTCGATCGCGCGCGCGAGCTCGTCCACGCGCTGCCAGCCGTAGACCGCGACCCGCGCGCCCGTCTTGCTCGCCTTGTGGAGTCGATCGGGGGTCGGCGAGCCGACGTCGATCCACGCGAGCAGATCCCCACGCAGATCGCGTCTCCAGATCGCGGGCTCGTCGTCCGCCGAGACTCCTCGCCCGAACTCCACGCCCTCGTCGTGCTCGAGGCATCGCGCGAGGACGCGCGCGACGAGGTAGCGATCCGTCTCGGACGGATGCTGCGCCGCACGCAGCTCGAAGCTCTCGTACACGCCGCGATCCGAGTCTGCGAGCTCGATCTCGAAGCGACGAATCGTCGCGGACAACGCCATCGCGCGGATCCTACACGGACTCGGCTTCCGCGCGGGCTCTCGTGTCGTCCCGTCGAACGCGCGTGTCGATCGCTGCGCGCGTGTCCTTGGCGCGCGCGTGTCCGCCGCGCGTGTCGACCGCGGAGCGCACATGTCCGCCGCGCGTGTCGACCGCGGCGCGCGTCGATCGCAGCGGGCGCGTCACTCGTTCGAGCTCGTGTCGACGAGCTCGTCCTCCGCCACCACGTCGGAGTCGTCGTCGCGCGTCACGTCGACGTCGTCGTCCCAGGTCGGATCGATCGAGTCGTCGCGGTCGACCACGTCGGGCTCGTCGTAGCTCGCGTCGACGGCGTCGTCGTCGTGAGCGGTCTTCTTCGCGAACGTGCTCGCGAAGCGGGTTTCGATGCCGGGGATTCGGACTCCAATCATGCGTTCCTCCGATGGGGCGAGCCCTCGAAAGGGCGTGAGATGGCTGAACGTGCGATCAGTATGGCGCCCGAATCGAGCTCGTCCAGCGCTTCGAGCGCGGAACGATGTCTCGGAGGTGTGTCGTCGGCGTGCGTTTCATCCGCCCCGCCGCCGAGGTCGGCGGTCGTGTGGGCCGAGGTCGGTGGGTCACGTGGGTAGGACGGTGAGTGGAGCGAACGCGTGCGCAGCGCTCACCCGCTCACGCGCTCGGATGGAAAGGCGGATCGCCGCGACCCGTGGATGACGGTCACTCCGCGAGCGTCGCGGGCTCGTCGCGCGCGTCCTCGTCGTGACCTTCGTCTCGACCGTCGCGCTCGGAGGCCCGCATCGCGCGGAGGGTGTCCAAGTCGAGCGCATCGACTCGAACGCCGTCGCGCTCCGCGAAGAGCCCGACGCGCACGAGGCGCACCGGGTGCTCGGCGCCGAGGAGCGCTTGGACCACCTCGGACGGTCGCGCCGAGCCGCCTTGCAGGATCCTCGTGGTGAAGCGAACCGGCACGAGGTCCCCGAAGAGGCCCGCGCGTTCGAGGGCCTCGTGGCCCGCGCCGACCTCGACGTCGCGCAGGTACTGGCCGACCTCGACCGTGCGGCCGATGCCCTTCACGTCGCGGCGGACCTGGAGCGGTCCGTCGAGCCGCGTGCGCACGTGCGCTTCGAGCGCCTCGACCTCCGAGAGCCCGAGCGCGTCGAGCGTCGAGCGCGGCACCCCCATCACCCAGTCGGCGATCTCGCAGACCTTGTTGATGCCCGGATCCTGCGGGCCGAGCACCTTCGCGCCGAGCACCTTCGCGCCTTCGAACGCGAGCGCGGCGAGCCGCTCACCGAGCATCGCCGGATCGAACGCGTCCTTGCGGACCTTCACGTCGACGTGCTCGGCGAGGCTCGCGATGCCGAGCGCGAGGGCGGGGCCGAAGGTCATCTGCGGCTTCGGGTGGAAGCCCTCGCTGTACCAGAGCGGCAGCTCCGCGCGGCGGAACCAGCGCGGGAAGAGGCGCACGAGATCGAGGTGGCCGACGTAGGCCATCTTGCCGACCTTCTCGAACGCGATGCGCACGCGGAGCGGCTCGCCTTGCTGATCGCGCATCGGCTGACGCGCGATGTCCTGCGCGACCTCCGCCTCGTCGCGCACGACCGCCAGACGCGGCTTCTCCGCGCGCAACGTGACGAGGTGGTCGATGCGGTCGCTGCGCATCTTCCCCATGTCACACGCGATTCCGCAGTCGTAACAGACGAGCTTCTTCGCGTCGCTCTTCGCGTCTTCGAGGTTCGTGTGGTGCACGAACGTGCCCGCGACCTTTCCGCAGGGCGGGCTCAGTCGGTTCGCGAGCGCCTTGCGGTACTCCTTGGCGAGGAACCCTTCCTCGAGGCCGACGTCGAGGTGGTCCCAGGGCAGGCGCGCCGACACCGGGATCGTGCCGAGCCAGAGCTCCGGATCGAGGCCGTTCTTCTCGAACGACTCGCGCCACGCCTCGAGGCGCACGTGCTCGTCCCAACTGTCGAAGCGCGCGCCGCGATCGTAGGCGTCGCTGATCACCTGACCGAGGCGCTGGTCACCGCGCGCGAGCACGCCCTCGAGCCAGCTCCCCTTGCTGTCGTGCATGCGGAGCTGAACGCCGGTGCGGCGGGCTTCGTCCCGGAGGATGCGCTGCTTGCGCACGATCTCCTCGTAGACGTCCATCGCGCACCACTGGAAGGGCGTGTGCGGCTTGGGGACGTGGGTCGACACGCTCACGGTGACGCGCGTGTCCTTGCGGCGGCGGACGTTCTTGCCGACCTGCAGCGCGCGCGCGCCGGTCTGCACGATGCCGCGGACGTCCTCGTCCTCCTCGGTCGGCAGGCCGATCATGAAGTAGAGCTTCATCTTCGACCAACCGCGCGAGAACACGCGCTCGGCCGTCACCATGAGCTGCTCTTCGGTGACGTTCTTGTTCACCACGTCGCGCATGCGCTGGGTGCCGGCCTCCGGCGCGAACGTCAGCCCGCCCGCGCGCTGGGTCTTCATGTCGTCGAGCACCTGCTCGGACAGCCCGTACGCGCGCAGCGACGACACGCTCACGCTCACGCGCTCGGTCGAGAGCGAGCGCGTGACCTCGTGGACGAGCGGCTGGATGGCGCTGTAGTCCGCGGTCGACAGCGATGTCAGCGAAGCCTCGTCGTAGCCGCCTTCGCGCACGGCTTCTTGGAGCGACTTCAGGATTTGTTCGGGCGGCCGCTCGCGGACGGGGCGGTAGATCATCCCGGCCTGACAGAAGCGACAACCTTCGGTGCAGCCCCGCGCGATCTCGACGGAGACACGATCGAAGATCGTCTCCGTGGCGGCGACCGGGCCATCGACGGGGAAGGGGAACTTCGCCAAGTCGCGCACGATCGCACGCTCGACGGGGTAGGGCGCGTCGGGGTGCTTGGGGCCCGTGACCACGAGGAAGCCGGTCTCGGGGTCGATCGCGCGCTCGTAGAGGGCGGGCACGTACCAACCGCCGAGCTTCGCGATCTCGACCAGACGCTGCGCGCGCGGCATGCCGGCGTCGCGCAGGGCGGCCCACGTGAGCAAGAGCTCGGGCAGCTTCTCTTCACCGTCGCCGATGAGGAACGCGTCGACGAAGGGCGCCATCGGCTCCGCGTGCGTCGCGACGGGGCCGCCGCACACGACGAGCGGGTCGGAGTCGCCGCGCTCGTGCGCCCAGCGCGGGATGCCGCCGAGGTCGAGCATGGTGAGCACGTTCGTGTACGTGAGCTCGAACTGGAGCGAGAAGCCGACGACGTCGAAGTCACGCAGCGGCCGTGCGCTCTCGAGCGAACGGAGCGCGACGCCGTGCTCGCGGAGCTTGGCCTCCATGTCGGTCCACGGGGCGTACGCGCGCTCGGCGAGGAGCTTCGGGTGCCCGTTCAAGATCCCGTAGAGGATCTTGTAGCCGAGGTGGCTCATCCCGATCTCGTAGAGGTCGGGGAACGCGAG
>JALOQC010000046.1 GCA_025453555.1 Myxococcota bacterium
GCGGTCGCGGTCGCGGTCGCAGTCTCGATCTCGGTCTCGCTCGCAGCCACGGGCTGGGTCGACTCGGTGCTGGACTCGTCTCGGAGCGTTTCGACCGCCGACGGGAGCCCCGCCTCGCGCTGCGACCCCTCGGAGGTTTGCGCGCTCGGGATCGGCGTGATGGAAGCCTCGTCGGGCTCACCCGTCTGCCAGGCGAGCAAGGCCGCGAGCCCGACCACGACGATCGACACCAGGGCCCAAACGACCCGCCGGCTCGTGGCCGGGCGCGCGGCCACGGGCGCGCTCGGTGCTTCGCTCTCGACGGCACCGCGAGTGACGGGGGTCGTCGCGGACGGTACGGACGGTGTCGCTGGTGCTGGCAAGCTCGGCAACGTCTCGGAGAACGCGTGCTCGTCGACCCCGGTGAAGGGGAGCAACGCGCGTCGAAGCGCCTCGGCGTTCGGAAAACGAACCTCGCGGTCGCGGGCCATCGCGCGATGAACCACCGACACGAGACGGGGATCGACGTTCGGGGCGGCACGATCCAACGGCTCGAAGCTGCCGTCGTGAATCATCACGATCAACGCCGGAAAGCTCTCGGCCACGAAGGGCGGCCGTCCCGCCAGAGCTTCGTAGAGCACCACTCCGAGCGAGTACACGTCGCTGCGCTCGTCGACGTTCTTCGCCCCCGAGGTCTGCTCCGGCGACATGTAGTACGGGGTCCCCATCATCGCGCCGTCACGGGTGAGGTTCCCGGCGAAGTCTTGCGTGGAGGCGAACTTGGAGATCCCGAAGTCGAGCAGCTTCACACGCTCGTTTCCAGCCGCGTCGCGGGTCAGGAAGATGTTGTCCGGCTTGAGATCGCGATGAATGATCCCCGCCGCATGCGCGACGGTGAGCCCCTCGCACACCCCGGCCACGATTCGAGCGACGTGATCGGAAGGAAGCCCGCGCTCCAAAGCGTCCGCGAGCGACTCGCCCTCGAGCACTTCCATCAAGACGTACGGCGATCCGTCGGGCAGTTGACCGGCGTCGAAGGTCTCCACCACGTGTGGCGTACCCAGGGTCCCTGCGACGCTCGCCTCTCGCAGAAAGCGCGCCACCACGTCGGCGTTCTTCGCGTACTCCGGATGGAGGATCTTCAACGCACGTCGATGGCGCGTGAGCCGATGCGTGACGAGGTAGACCGCTCCCATCCCCCCAGCGCCCAGCAACCCGACGACCTCGAGCTTCCCATCGAGGAAGGTCGTGCCGGGCGGGTGCACCTCGAGTCCGCGCTCGCTCACGAGGACCGAGCATCGCGCGTGGAAGGGCTGGCGTCCAGACGGGGTAAGCCCCGTCTTCACGCCCGCGATCTGTCGGTATAGAGTCGATGTCCGTGAAGGGGATCATCCAGGTCGCGCTCTACGGCGCGGCCCTGACGGCGACGAGCTTGCTCCACGGTTGCGTGACCGAGGTTTCGAAGCTCGGTGCTTCGTGTGAGCGCAACACGCAGTGCGACGCGCCGCTGGTGTGTCGGCTCGCGCGCTGCCGCCAAGAATGCGCGAGCGCCCGCGACTGCCCCATCGGATCCGTGTGCGTCACGGACACGCTCGGGGTCGGAGCCTGTCGTCTTCCCGACGAAGCGAGCTGTGTTCGGCCGAGCGATTGTCCGACGCCGCTCGTCTGCCTGGCAGGTGCCTGCACGAACGAATGCGCGTCGGATCGTGACTGCGCACCAGGCGGCCTCTGCGACCCCGAGGCAGGCTGCGTGGACCTGGCAGAGCGCGCGTGTGTGCTCGACTCCGAGTGCGCGCCGCTCACCTGCGCACGCGACGGACGCTGCCGTGAAGAGTGCGCGAACGATCGCGACTGTCGGGTGGGCAGCGCGTGTGTGCAGGGAGCCTGCGATCGACTCCTCTTCGACGGTGGCACTCCGGAAGATGCCGGAACGGACGCATCGCTCCCCGACGCGGGCTTCGACGCCTCCGAACCCGACACCGACGCAGGTGTGGATGCGAGCATGGCGATCGATGGCGGCGTGGACGGTGGGATCGACGCGGGTCCGCCCGGTCCGGCGTGTCCGGGAGGAATCTCGGAGTGCGGCAGCGTCCCCAACGCGAGCCTCGCTTGCACCGCGGGGTTCTGCGAGATCGCGAGCTGTCGCGCAGGCTACCTCGACTGTGACGGGGTGTTCGAGAACGGCTGCGAAGTGATGCCTCAGACCGACGTCTCGAGCTGCGGCGCCTGTGGGGTGACGTGCGAGGCGGGGGAGGTCTGCGTCGGTCGTTGCGAGGCCGGTCGAATCGAGGACGTCGTCGTCGGCCACGCCGTGAGCTGCGTGCTCTTCAGCACCGGTCACGTCGCTTGTTGGGGTGCGAACACGCGGGGCCAGACGGGAGACGGGAGTGCGCCGTTCACCAACACCGTGCGAGCCGATCCGGTGTTGGTCGTCGGTCTGACGGATGCGGTGGAGATCGTCATCGGAGCGAGTCGATCCGGCGGAACGGACGAGAGCCACGCGTGTGCGCGCCGCGTCGGGGGAAGCGTGGTTTGTTGGGGCTCCAATCGTTTCGCGCAAACGGGGATGTCGGCGACGACCACGGGACGAAGCACCCCCAACACGGTGCCTGGATTGATCGATGCGTTGGAGCTTGCGGCAGGGGACTCGTTCACCTGCGCGCGCCGCGTGGGAGGAACGGTCGCGTGTTGGGGCTCGCAGGCCGACGGTCGACTGGGAAACGAGATGGTCGCCCCGGCAGCGGTGGCCACTCCGGTCACCCTCACCGGCATCGGCGACGCCACTTCCCTCGTCGGCAGCGCGGACGCTTTCGCTTGTGTGGAGGTCGGTGCCCTCGAGCCTCGCTGTTGGGGTACGGGTGGATTCGAGAACACTGCGCTCGGGGCCGGCCGCAGGGGTGTCGCGGCCGCGCCCGTCGCTGCGACACGGCTCACGGGAATTGACCTCACGTCGTTGGTCGGAGGAGTGGGCGTTTCCTACGGGGTCGACGAGGACGGTCGTGTGCGTTGCTGGGGGAGCTCGTTCGATGCCAAGTGTGGTCCTTCAGGAACGACTTCCGAGCTTCCTCTCACGTACGAGATGCCTTTGGACGTCGTCGAAGTGGCAGGGGGTAACGGTGCGGTCTGGGCACGGACCGCGAGCGGTTCGCTCTTCTGTTGGGGGCGCAACTCGAGCGGTCAGTGCGCGCTCGGTACGTTGGACACACCGATCGAGACCCCGACGTTGCTGACGGACTTCGCGGACACGACCTCGGTCGCAGCGGGGTCCGAGCACTCGTGTGTGTTGCGGAGGGACGGCAGCGTCTGGTGTGCGGGCGCGAACGCCCAAGGCCAGCTCGGAAACGGTAGCACGGGGCCCTCGCAAACGAGCTTCGTCCCCACCCTGAGGGTGCCGTGATGCGCAGTCTCTTCGTGCGACTCCCCATACACGCGTTCGTCCTCTTGGCGGTCACGTCCGCATGCCTCTCCGAGCCCGGCACGGTGGGGCTCCAGTGCGAACGAAACACTCAGTGCGATGCGCCGCTCGTGTGCAGCCTCGCTCGGTGCCGACGTGAGTGCGCGACGGCCCGCGACTGCCCGCTGGGAGCCGTGTGTGCGCGGGACGACCGGGGGGTCGGGGTCTGCGTTCTGGACGACGAGGGTTGCGCCCGGGACGGAGACTGCCCGAGCCCTTGGGCGTGCATCGGCGGCGAATGCTCGGAGGCGTGTGCGGTCGACGCGGACTGTGTGCCCGGGGCGCTCTGTGTCGGGTCGGTCGGCGCTCGAAGGTGTGCGAGCCCCTCCGATGTTTCGTGCGGACGCTCGGCGGACTGCGCGGACGGGTACGTTTGCGCGGCGGATGGCCGGTGCCGACCGCCGTGTCGAACGGATCGCGATTGCCCCCTCGCATCCGTGTGCTCGCTCGAAGGTTTGTGTGTGACCTTGAGAGCCGATGCCGGCTCGAGCGACGCCGGCTCGATGGATGCGGGCGACGCAGGCGAGGAGCCCGTCGATGCGGGAGAAGATGCGGGAGAAGATGGCGGCAGTGTCGACGCTGGAGTCGATGCCGGTGGATGTCCCGTGGAGTGTGCCTCGGCCGAGAACGCCCTGAGCACCGGGTGTGATGGAGCTCGATGCACCATCGAGACGTGCGCCGCGGGCTTCGACGACTGCGATGGCGCGTTCGCGAACGGCTGCGAGGTCGAGCTGGAGAACGACCCGAGCCACTGTGGTGTCTGTGGGCGTTCGTGTGGCCTCGGGGGCTCTTGCGAAGCCAGCATCTGCGACCGACCCGAGCGGCTCTCTCTCGGGGTCGTCCATCTCTGTGTGACGCGCGAAGGCGGCGCCGTGCTCTGCGCGGGCCGAAACGAGTCGGGTCAGTTGGGTCGCGGCACCCTCGAGACGACGACTCGACCCTTCGAAGCCGTGAGCGGTTTGATGGACGCGCTCGGGGTCTGGGTCGGGGGAGCGAATACGTGCGTGAGCCGAGAATCGGCGGTGAGCTGCATGGGCGATGGTGCGTTCGGTCAGAACGGGGATGGCACCAACACGAGTCGTACGAGGCCCGTAGTCGTCAGTGGTTCGACGTCGGTGGATGAGCTCGTGGTCGGTGGCGACTACAGCCGCCTCGGAATCGGGATCCCTTCGAGCGTGCCTCGAGACGGATTCGCGTGCTCTCGCACCGCAGGCACGGTGGAGTGTTGGGGCCACGAGGCGTTTCGGGGTGACGGTGGGACCGGAAACACCAACACCCCCGTGACCGTCACGGCCTTCTCGGACGCCATCTCGATGGCTGCGGGACCGTCACACGTGTGCGCCGTGCGTCTGGGCGGTGAGGTTTGGTGTTGGGGCCGTGCGGGCGCGTGGCTCGGTGCCAACGGAACCGTCAGCACCAACGTCCCGGTCGTCGTTCCCGGGATCACGGACGCGGTCTCGGTCGCAGCGGGCAGTCAGCACACCTGCGCGATTCGCGCCGACCGAAGCGTGATGTGTTGGGGCGTCGCCACGGATGGCAGGCTCGGGGTGGATCTCGGAGCGACGACCTCCTCCCCCACGCCCGTGATCGTGGCCGGCCTCGACCAGGTGCGAGCCCTCGCGCTCGGGCGTCGTCATTCGTGTGCACTTCGCACGGGTGGAAGCGTTCGGTGTTGGGGTGCGAACGACTTGGGTCAGCTCGGTGACGGGCGTGCCAGCGCGGGAGGACCGACGCCGCTGACGGTGGCGGGTCTGACCGCCACGACGATCGCCGCGAGTGAGCTGGGCACCTGTGCGATTCGAGAGGACGGATCCGTGGCGTGCTGGGGCAACGGCGCCATCGCCTTCGGAATCACCGGCGACCCGAGCGAGTGGCTCGAGCCGACCGAGCACCCCGTGTTTCCCCCCGTGCCATGACGAGGAAGCCCATGCCCACGTTCCGCCTCAGATCGATGCGCCTCAGGCCGTTCTCGTTGACGCTCTGGCTCGGTCTGTTCTCCGCATGCGGAGTCGAGCCACTCTCGGTCATCGGAGAACAGTGTGATCGCAACAGCGATTGTAGCGAGCCGCTCGTTTGTGGCCTGGGACGTTGTCGACGTGAGTGCGAGGCCACGCGTGATTGCGCCCTCGGACTGCGGTGTTTGAAACTTCCGGATGGCCTCGGCGTGTGTCAGCTCCCGGAGGAGAAGAGCTGCGCACTCAACAGCGATTGTGATGCGCCCCTAGTCTGCTTTGCGGACGTCGGATGTGACATCGCGTGCGTCACGGACGTCGACTGCGCTGCGGGTTCTCGGTGTGAAGATGGCCAGTGCAACGAACCAGAAATCGCGTTGTGTGTGTACCCGAGCGACTGTCCCTATCCACTGACTTGCGACGCACGACAACGCTGCCGAGAAGAGTGCTCGACGGACTTCGACTGTGAACGCGGCTCGCGCTGCGTACCACACGTCGATTGTGAGGGCCCCTGCATGTGTCGTGTGCCTTGTGTGACGAACGACGAGTGCCCCTTGGGCACCGATTGTGTGGCGTGTGAGGACGAAACATGCGGCGACGTGATGGGCTACTGTGAGCGCCCTACGCCGAATGACGCGTCGGGTTGAGCGGCAGCAGGGAGCCCCCGATCTTCGCCAGCTTCCCTGCAGTTCGAGCTCCGAACCTGGTGTCTTTCCCGCGTCGGCGTCTTTCCCGCGTCGGCGTGTTCGGTTCGGCGGCGCTCAGTCGACCAGGCGCGCCTCGAGTAGGGCGCGCTCCACCTCGTCCCAAGGCTGCGGCTCGTCATCGCGCGCGATCAGCTCCACGCGGCTCTCTCCGCGATACGCGATCGGGCGAACGCGCAGCCCGTCGCCGCTCCGGTTGAACGCGAGATAGGGGACGTCGCCCGAGGCCGGACCGCTCGACACGCGCAGCACGCCTTTCGCGCGCGCGGGCAGATCGCGTCGACGAAAGAGCGCCACGAGCGCGTCCTCGTCGAACACCTCGTCGCGGTGGAAGACCCATCCACACGTCGCGTGCCCGAGCCCCTCCGAAGCGAGCCGCAGCGGAGCCCCGAGCATTGGCTCCGGCAGCGTCTCGGGCACGTGGTCGTGGTCGTGAACGTGCGCGTGGTCGTGGTCGTGGTCGTGAGCGTGAGCGTGAGCGTGGTCGTGGTCGTGAGCGTGGTCGTGGTCGTGAGCGTGGTCGTGGTCGTGGTCGTGACCATGCTCGTGCTCCGCGCTCGACCCCGACGCGCGATGCGCCTCCGGATGCCGCGCTGCCCGCGCCGCCCTCGGAGCGTCGAGCCACGCGGGATCCAGCGCGCCCTCCTCGATCCGCAGCACCCCGCTCTTCGCGGGGAAGAAACTCTCCGCCCACGCCACGAAGCGCGCACGCTCGTCGTCGTTCACCACGTCGTCGTGCGTGGCGACGAGCACGTCCGCGAGCTGCGCCTGATCCTCGAACGTCTCGTGCTCGAGGAAGCGGGGGTCGGCGAGGTTGCGTGGGTCCACGAGCGCGATCGTCGCGCGCAGCTCGACGGAATCCCCGAGCGCACGGATCTGATCGAGGATGGCGGCGGGATGTCCGAGCCCCGTCGGCTCGACGAGCAAGCGATCGGGCTTCGCGCGTCGCAGGAGGTCCACCAGCGCGAGCTGCGAAGGCAAGCCCGCGACGCAGCACATGCACCCGCCCGGCACCTCGCGGATCACCACGCCGTCGACGGCTGACCCCGCCGACCCAGGAATACCGTCGCGGAGCCCTTCCCCGGCCGCGAGCCCCTCGAGCATCGCGCCGTCGATCCCCACGCGCCCCGCCTCGTTCACGAGCACCGCCCAGCGCTGCTCGGCCGGCTTGTGCCGCAAGAGCGAGAGGATGGTGGTCGTCTTTCCGGATCCGAGGGCGCCGGTGATCACGTTGACGGGCGTCGCCATCCGACGTCTCTCGCGCACACGGTCCGTCACCGCAAGCGTCAGCGCGTCGGCTCGATCAACACCGGCGCTTCCTCCGACGCGCCGTCGTCCTGAAGCGCGAGCAGGAGCCCCGCCGCGATGAGCGCGCCCAGCACGAGCCCGCCCACGAGGAGCGCGATGCTCTTGGCGTCGATCCCTCCGCGCGGAGGAGGCGCAGGAGCGAGCGCGCCCGGAGGAGGAGTCGGCGCACCCCCCCGCGGCGCGGCGACCGCGACCCGCGTCTGCGGGATCGTCGGCGCGGCCGTCAGCCCGTCGAAGCCGCCGCCGTCCGTGCTCGCCGAGAGGGTGTACGGCGCGAGCCCGCTCTGCGAGAGCACGAGCGGCTGCTCGGTCACCATCGTCTCGCCTTCGAGTGTCACGAGATCGAGCCGCTCCGTCAGTCCGTCGAGCGCGCGCTCCGGCAGCACGATCGCCTCGCGCGTGTCGAGCCCCAGGCGCAGAGAGGGCAACGCGCGGGCACGATCCGCGATCTCTTCGCCGAGCAGCGCGAAGAGGAGCGCGGAGACCTCCGTCGCTTCGATGCGCGCCGCCTCCGGCATCGCCTCCTTGAGCTGCTCACGCAGCACGCGCGCGGTCGGCGGTCGCGCCTCCGGATCGCGCGAGAGCGCGCGCATCACCACCGCTTCGAGCGCGAGCGGCACGTCGACGTACGCGCTCGGCGGCGGCAAGCGCCCTTCGAGGACGCGCTGCACGACCTGCGGATCGCTCGCGCCCTGGAAGAGGCGCCGCATCGTCAGCATCTCCCAGAGCACCACTCCGAGCGCGTAGATGTCGGCCCGCCGATCGAGCGGTCCCCTCTGGAGCTGCTCGGGCGCCATGTAGCGGAGCTTGCCCTTCAGACCGCTGCCTGCTTCGGTGGTGTGGAGTCGATCGCGTGCCTTCGCGATGCCGAAGTCGATGACCTTCACCTCGCCGCCGACGCCCAGCAGCACGTTCTGCGGGCTCACGTCGCGGTGCACGACGTTGAGCAGCTTGCCGGAGTCGTCGCGCGTCTCGTGCGCGGCGTGCAGGCCTTCGGCGCAGCCCATCAGCATCGCGGTCGCGGCCGCGGGATGAAGGCGCCGCTGGATCGACGAGAGCTTGGTCAGCAGCTCCGAGAGCGCCGCCCCGTGCACGTACTCCATCACGAGGAAGAAGCGCCCGCTCTCTTCCCCGAGCTCTTCGATGCGCACCACGTTCGGATGATCGATGCGCGACGCGATGCGCGCCTCGTCGATGAACATCTTCACCAGCTCGCCCTGGCCGGCGAGGTGGTCCTTGAGGACCTTGATCGCGACGTGCCGCGAGAATCCGGCGGGGCCCGAGCGCTTGCCGAGGTAGAGGGTGGCCATCCCGCCGCTCTTGATCTCGGCGAGGACCTCGTAGCTTCCGAGCCGGGCGGGAGCGCTCACGCTGGAGCCACGGTACCACGCTCCGCGCGGCGGTCGGAGTCTTCGACGTCCCTCGACCCCCGACCCGTCCCGGTCGAGCGGGGCTCAGCGCCAGCCGAGGATCTGGTGTGGGCCGCCCTTCGTCGCCCAGGCGCGGGCGACGTCGAACTGCTTGGAGGGTGGTCCGAGCTCGCTCCACGGATGTTTCGCGTACTGCTCGTCCCCGAGCTCGGAGAGCGCGTCTCGGCAGCGTTCGCGGTCTTGGACCAAGAAGAACCACGCCGCGAAGTCGTTGATGCGCGCGAGCGACGCGAAGCTCCGGCGGTGCTCGGGGGCACCGACCGAGCGCGCATAGCTCTCCGCGACCTCGGCGCGCACGTCGGGGCGTGCCGCGTAGGCGTCGCCGATCGTGCGGTCGCCGAACGCGTGCTCGTACGACCACATCTCGTGGTGCATGCGGAACACGAGCGCGTGCCGCAGGTCGCCCACCGGCGCGCCCGCGACGTGCTCACGCACGAAGCTCTGCATCTTCTCGAAGCTGCCTTCGTAGCGTCGCAGGCAGAAGAACGTGAAGAAGTTGTTTCGCGCCGCGACGTCCGCCGGGTTGCGTGCGATCGCGGCGTCGAGGTGGGCGCGTGCCCGAGCCTCTCCGCGCTTCACGTGACGCGCGACCTCGACGAGCAACACGTGTGGCGTCGGGTCGGCCGGATCGAGCTCGGCCGCGCGGTTCAGATCCTGCTCGGCGAAGCCCATGCGCTCCTCGAACCTCCGCCAGCCTTCGGCGGACACGCCGCTCGCTCCGCCTCCGCCGCGCGCCTCCCAAGCCCACTCCATCGACTGCACGGCGCGCAGCAAATGGAGAACGGGATCGTTCGGGCTCCTCGCGATCGCGGCGTCGATCGGACCGCGTGTGATCGTCTCTCGGAGGTAGCGGAGCAACGCCGCGCGCTCGTTCCAGGCTCCTTCGCGCAACGCGGCGAGCGCTGCGACCGCCGGAGCGACGTCGTCACGCTCGAGCGCCACGAGCGCCGCGCGGTGCGCGCCCTCGAGCATCGCGAACGCTTCTTCGTCGCGTTTGCGTCCGGGCGGCGGGCTTCGCTCCGCTTGCCACGCGGCGAGCTTCGCGCGTCCGAACATCTGGAATCCAAAGAAGCCCGCGATGACCACGAGCATCATCACGATCGCGCCGACGCTCATCGTGTTCCTCCTACCGAGCCGCGCGCGTCGGTTCGACGAGCGCGAATCACACGTACCACGCGTGCGCTCGGCCAGGAGCGGTGCGTAGGGCACGCGACCTGGGCACGAAGTGACCAGATCGCTCGGTCGTGAAGGGGAGCGCCTCGAGCACGACCCGCGCGGTTCGCCTCTCGCGCCGACCTGTTCGTCGACCTGGGGACTGCAGTCGACTTTCTCCGCGTTGGCGCTCTCGTCACCGCGCTGCTAAGCGAAACGCTTTCCTTTTCTACGGCTCAGTCACCCGACGGTGACACCCACGAGACGTCGGCGCGCGCGATTCGATCCGAGATCGGACGACGCACGACGGCTCCCCTTGGTTCGGAGGCTCCTGATGAACAAGCGCTGGTACGCGCTCTTGGTTGCGGTCGCGATGGTCGGGTGCGGTGACGACGACGGGATGATCGACGTCGATGGCGGCTCGGACGGCGGCACGACCGACGGCTCGATGATGATGCCGGACTCGACGACGGACGCCCCGCCCGGCATGTGCGCCGACGCGCGCGTGATCGAGCTGACCGCGGGTGCGCAGCAGGTGACGGGTGACACCTCGGCCGCCGCCGCGAGTCGCACGATGAGCGACGGCTGTGGCGAGGAGCCGACGGGCCAAGAGCTCCTCGCCTTCGAGATCCCGGGCAGCGGCAACGTCGGCGTGCGCTTCTCGCTCGCAAACGACGGCACCGACTTCGACACCACCGTCGAGGTCCGCCCGGCGGGCTGCGACGACCTCACCGACGCGCTCTGCTTCGACGACGTCTCGCTCTTCGAGGTGCGCTCCGAGGGCAGCTTCATCGCGACGGGCGGGACGACCGTCTACCTCATCGTGACGGGCTACGACGCCGAGTCGACGGGGCCGTGGACGATGGACGTCGACGTGACGCCCAACCCGACCGCGCCGGTGCTCACGGGGGGCGAAGTGCTCTTCGTCGATGGCGCGCGGATCCAAGCGACCCTCTCGGGCACGGACGCGGACGGCGACGTCGTGGGCTACGTGGCGTCGTTCCTCGACGACTCCGGCGCCGTCATCGGCCTCGACCTCGACGAGGATCCCGCGACGCCCGACGACACCGAGCTCCCCTTCGGCTTCGACGCGGATCTCTCGGACATGACCACCTTCACCGGCAACAGCCGCGTCGGCGGCCTCGACGGGTTCGAGCCGCTCGCCGCCGCGACCCAGGTGCGCGTGTACCTCTACGACGCGTTCGATCTGGAGAGCGAGTCGATGACCTTCGACCTCGTCGAGGTCACGGAGAGTGGGCTCGAAGGGCCGTGCGTCGACGGCGAGTCGATCTGCGCGGACGCGTTCGTCTGCGAAGGAGAGGTCTGCGTGATCCCGGACGCCGCGGTCGACGCGTGCGAGGCCGCGACCGTGGTCACGCTCGTACCGGGCACCGCGTCGGTGCAGACGGCGTCCATCGCAGCGGGCGACGGCGCGCTCCTCGCGAGCTGCGGCGACACCCTCGGTGACGAAGCGCTCTACCGCGTGACCGTCCCCGCGGGGGCGTTCGATCTGATCGCGACCACCGTCCGCGCCGCCAACGACGTCGAGTCGGTCGACACCGTGGTCTACGTGCAGTCGTTCTGTGGCGATCCGGGCACCGAAGGCGAGGACGGCTGCAGCGACGACGTCGGCGAGGAAGACCTCCGGTCGACGGTGCAGCTCACGGACGTCGCGGCCGGCACCTACACGGTCGGTGTGGAGCTCTGGGGCGGCGCGACCGAGGCTTCGACGGTCGAGCTCGCGATCACGCTTCGTCCGGTGCTCGCGGCCGGTCTGCCGTGCGACCCGACGGGCGCCGCGAACCGCTGCGCGGACACCGAGTGCGCGGGCACGCCCGCGACCTGCGGCGGCGAGTGATCGGATGAGATCGCAGCGACCGTGACGTCATCACGGTGCGCGTGAGGAAGGGGCCGAGCGATCGGCCCCTTCTTCGTTCCGTCCGCGACGCGCCGGATCGATCGGCCCTTTCTTCGTTCGGGGGACGCGGCCGATCGCTCTCGCACGCACGCCGAGGGCGCGACACCTACCCGCAGCCGGCTTCGCGACCCGGCGCGGTCACGCGCGGAGCTTCGCTACCGCGACGCTGTCGTGATCACTCCGTCGCGAGCGCGAGGCGGATCGCGGCGTCGATCCACGCCGCCGCCGCCGCGTCCCACGCCGCGTCCGAGCTCTCGGTGCGCGCCGTCTCCACCGCCGCGGCCGCGCGTCCGAGGCGCGCGCCCACGCCGACGAGCCCGTGCGATCCGAGGAGCTTCTCCAGCTCGCGCAGGCGTTGGCGCGCGCTCGCTCCGAGATCGCGGAGCCCCACCTGCACGCCCTCCGCGAGCACTGCGCGCGCGCCTTGGAGCGACGCGTCGACGCTCCCGGTGCGATCGGGGAGCGCGCCGATCGGCAAACGCGTCGGCTCCTCGGTCGGCGCGGGCGCGAAGGCGGGCGCGATCACCCGATCGCAGGCGAGGGCGGTGGGCGCGATCACGACGTCGCCCCCGCGCACACGCACCTCGCCCGCCACGAAGCGCACCTTCCCGTGACGACCCGCGAGCGCGGCGGAGAGCGCCTCGTCCGCGTGCGGCGCGACGCTGCGATGGGGTGCGACCAGGGTGAGCACACCTCCCTCCGGATCCGCGAGCACGGCGATCACCGCTTGCTCCGCTGGCTCCCAACGCGCGTCGAGCACCTCCGCGATCGGCAAGACGTGAAGGTCGTCGGCGAGCACGCGCGGCCGCAAGAAACGTGGCGCACGATCGGCGCGTTGACGAAGCAGCGCCTCGACGCTCGGCGCGCGCAACGGCGCGGGCAGACGATCCCAATCGCCCGTCTGGGGGACCACCGACGTCGAGCCGGTCGCGTTACCGAACGTGATCGCGCGGTTCGCGCGGCGCTTCACCGCACGCGACACCACCTGCCCGTTCGCGAGCTGCGCGAACGTCGCGCCCGCGACCTTGCGTCGACCGAGCGACGCGGCGTCCGGGATCGGCGGATCGTTCGGCTTGGGCGGCTCGAAGGTCCACTCCTTCGTGCAGACCAGCACCGCGCCGGTGTCGGGGTCTGCGAGGTAGACCTCGACCGCACGGCTGTCTCCGTCGACCTCCACGCGGCCCCCGAGCCCCACGAGGCGCAGGTGATCGAGCGCGGTCTCGTGCTTCTCGCTCGTGCCGAGCACGTGCGTCGCCGGGAGCGCGGCACCTTCGGAACGCGACGCGCGACGACGCGCTTCGAGCTCCGCGCAGAGCGCGAGCACGTCCTCCGCCCGGTACCGCGCGCTTCGCGATCGGTAGCGCCGGAGCGCGAGCTCCAGCTCGTCGAGCGCGTCCTCGGGCCACACCTGACCACGCTTGCCGAGCGCGTCGCGCACGCGCGCGAAGCGTTGTCCGAGCGCTTCGCGGGACTGCGCGACGCCCTCGATCACCAGGTGACGTGCGAGCTCGACCGCGTCGTCGAGCGGACCGTGCTCCTGCGTGGCCGCGCTCGCGTCGCGCAGCTCGATCGTGAGCTCGACCGCGTTCGGATCGCGCGTGTCGGCTTCGCGAAACGCCCACGCGGCGAGCGCCACGTGCGCGCAGCCTTGCGCGAGGCGGCAGTCGCAGCGCGCGTACGCGAGCTCGTTCGGCACGAGGAAGCGCACCGTGCAGCTCGGGAGCTCCGCGCTCGGCGTCGGCTCTTCCGCCCGCGCGCGACGCACCACGATCACCACGCCGCGTCGACGCGCCGCCTTCGCTTCGTCGAGGGTGCGTCGACCGAGCGTCTCCAGCGCCTCATCCGAGAGCGCGCCGGGAGACCACGCGACGAACGCGGGCCCACGAGCGACCTCGCTCGTGTCGCTCGGGCCGCTCGAATCGTCTGCTGCGGCCGAGGGATCCGCCGCCGCGAAGCTCGGATACGCGAGCGCGGTCGCCACGCGGTGTCGACACACGCCCGTCGCGGGGCACGAGCAGCGCGTGTCGCGCAGCGTCTTGCCGGGAATGAGCCGCGCGACGGCGCCGTCGGGGAAGGTGCCCACGACCGTGCCGTCGTCTTCTTCCGCGATCGACGGGCCTTGGCCGGCCTCGATCTCCTTGAGCGCGCGTTTGACGAGCCCCCAGTTCGAGAGCGAGGCGACCGAATCCGGCGTGAGCGCGAGCAAGTCCGCCCTCATGCGCGCACCTTCTCCGCGATCCAGGCGGCGAGCTGCCCGGGCGTCATCGCGCCGACGTGGGCGCCCGCGTTCACCAGCCGCTTGGCCATCTCGCGATCGAAGTCGGGGCGCGCTTGATCGTCGAGCGCGGCGAGCCCGAGGACCTGCGAGCCCTGCGCGGTGAGCGCCGCGACCCGTCGCACCAACATCTCCGCCGAAGCTCCCTCGTAGAAGTCGGAGATCAACACCACGATCGCGCGCCGCGGGACGTCGATCAGATCTTGGGCGTACGCGACGGCCTTCTGGATGTCGGTGCCGCCCCCGAGCTGGACCTTCATCAAGAGCTCGACCGGATCCGTCACGTCCTGCGTGAGATCCACGACCTCGGTGTCGAAGGCCACGAGGTGGGTGCGCACGCCGGGCAAGCCCCAGAGACACGCCGCCGTGACCGCGGAGTGGATCACCGAGCTGACCATGCTCCCGGACTGATCGACCAGCAGAATTATCTGCCACTTCTCGGTGTGACGCTTGGTGCGCGAGAAGAAGATCGGCTTCTCCAGGTAGAGACGCTTCTTCTTCGGATCCCAGCGGTGCAGGTTCGACTTCAGTGTCTGTCGGAACGCGAGGTTCTTGGCGATCTTGAACAGACTTCGGCGTCGCCGATCGATCGTGCCCGAGAACGCCTGGCGCACCTCCTTGGCGAGCTTCTCCAGGAGCTGGCGTACGACCTCCGCGACGAGCTTGCGTGCCAGCGCGAGGACCTCGGGGTTCATGAGGTGTTTGGTGCGGAGCACCGCCTGGAGCAGCACCTCGTTGGGCTGCACGCGCTCGAGCACGTCCGCGCGCGTCACGAGCTCCTCGATCGCGTAGCGCTCGATCGCGTCTTGCTCGAGGCGCTCGATCGTCTCTTGCGGGAAGAGCCGGTGCACCTCGGAGATCCAGTCCGGCACCGAGAGCACCGACGGTCCGAGGCCGCCGTGGCGCGAGGCGACGTCGCGCCCGGCCGCCTGCTCCTCGCGGTCGTAGAGCCACGAGAGCGCGGCGTCCATCGCGCGGCCCTGCGCGTCCAGCGCGTCACCCATGCAGGTCTCGGCCGCCTCACCGAGCACGAGACGCCAACGCGCGATGGGTCCGATCTCGCTCAAGACGCGCCTCCTTCGGTCGACCGCTCGGCGTCGAGCGCGTCCGCGAGCCCGAACCGGAGCGCGATCTCCCGCACCTTCGCGTCGAGCGCGTGACCGGCGAGGATCGTCTCCGGACGCGCGGGTAGGCGCACCATCGCGTGCGCCAGCGCGGAGTCCTCGCCGCGCACGCCGAGCACGACGCGCGCGAGCTTCTCGCGCTCCTTCGGCGGAAACCACGACGCTGCGAAGCGCAGGCTCGGGAGCGCGATCAGGAACTCCGCTTCCGTCATCGCTTGGATCACCTCGTCGAGGACGGCGACGAGCGACGGCGACGCGAGCACCTCCTCGCGCGCGATCGCGAAGAGCCCCGCGAGGAAGTCGCCGAGGGTCGTGGGGCGGGAGGCGCTGCGCAGCGCATGCGCGGCGTGCTGCTCCGCGACGCTCGTCTTCGCTTCGGCGCCCTCGCCCAGGCCAGCCGTCGGATCGGCCATCGGATCCGCCACCGACCCGAGCGCCGCCGCGAGCGCGCCTTGGCTCCAGAGCCAACCGAGCGCCGCGCCACGCAGCGCGGGAGGTGCGTCGACGTCGACCGCGCGTCGTTGCATCACGCCCTCCGCGCGCGCGATCGGGAGCGTCAACGCGGGCGGCCCGCGGCGCGCGAGATCGCGCAGCGCGACGAGCGCGTGCAGGTGACCTCCGTCCGCCGGCGCGTCGCCTCCGACGATGCCTTCGACGAGCCAGAGGCCACGATCGAAGCCGGCTTCCAAGATGCGCGCGAGCGCAGGTGCGTTGCGCGCGCCGACCAGATCGCCGTGGCGATGCAGATCGAAGAGCACGTGCAGCGCGGCCCCGAGATCGCCGAGCGATCCATCGTGCGCGAGCGCGGACGAGACCTGCGCGATCACGGAGTCGGTGAGCGCGTCGATGCCGGTGAACGCGGCCTCGCCGAGGATCGCGGCGAGCTTCGTCGAGGACGAGCCGGCATCGAGCAGCGCCTCTTCGAGCCGCGCGGTCGCCGCCGCTTCGAGGGTGCCGCCGTAGCTCGCCGCTTCGACGAGCGCGGCGTCGAGGTCGTCGCTCGCCACCACGTTCCAGCGCTCGACCAGCTCCGCGTCGGTCGCGAGCGAAGGCCCCGCGATCCGCACGAAGCCGGGGATCTGGAGCACCCGAAGTCGATGCAGCACCCGGCTCGCGTCGCGCTCGGTCGGCATCGCGAGGCGCAGCGTCACCTCCCGCGGCATCGCCTTCGGCTCGAGCCCGCGCGCGGCGAGCTCGCCTTCGACGTCGATCGGCAGCGGCGGCCGCGGCGTGCCGGACGCGAGCTTGCCGCGCGCTTCGCCGGAGAACGCCGCGACGATCTCGACGAGCAGCGGATCCGTGCGCGGAAGCAGCGTGCCGCGGCGCGCCCAGGGCAGCGGCGTCTCGAGCGCGTCCTTGAGCAACGTGCTCGCGACCGCGTCGAGCAGATCCGTACGCGCGAGCGTCGCGTGCCCACGCAGACGCGCGAGCCCTCGCGCGGCCGCCACACACGCGATCAGATCCGCCGTCGACACCGGCTGCTTCTTCGCGCGCAGGCGCTGCACCGCGCGAAGGAGAAGCGCCTCGCAGGCCTCGTCCGCGCCCTGCTCCCACACCGCTTGTTGGAACGCGGGCGAAGGCATGCCCGACTCGTACCCCGCGAAGGCATCGAGCCGCTTCTCGGTGAACGGAACGAGGTAGCTCCCGCGGCGGATCTCGATCGCGTCGGAGGACTCCGTCTCGGACTCCGTCTCCGTCTCCGTCTCCGTCTCCGTCTCGGACTCCGTCTCGGACTCCGTCTCGGTCTCCGTCTCCGACGCCGTCTCGGTCTCCGTCTCCGACTCCGTCTCCGTCCCCGAAGCCGTGTCGATCTCCGCTCCCACCCGCGCGACCCACTCCGCGTGCGCCTTCGCCTCCACCTCCGCGCGCCACGCCGCGTCCGGCATCGTCGGCGGGTGCGGCGTCGCGTGCGGCGCGTCGCGCACGATCGCGGGCGCGTGGTAGCCGCCGCACACCACCACCACGTCACCGCGATCGAGCGCCCAGCGCGTGACGGCCGCCATCAACGCCTCGCGCGGACCGTCGCGGTCCCCCGCGGGCTCGTCGCTCCGCAGCGAGTCGAAGTAGGTCGTCAGCCGCTCCCGCAGCGTCTCGAGCTCCATCGGTTGCTCGAAGAGGTGATCCCAGAGCGTGTCGACGTCGTCGACGCCGAGCTGTCGGCAGAGCGCCTCCACGAACTGGGTCGAGTGCGGCGGCGCGTCCGGTCGCGCGAGCCGATCCGCGAAGCGATGCCGCATGCCTTCGAAGGCGCGATCCCACGCCGGCAGATCGCAGAAGAACGCGTCGCAGCCATGCTCCTGCGCGGCGCGCAGCGCGATCCACTCGGGCGAGTAGTCACAGAACGGAGTCCACGACGCGTGCCGCCGCGTCGCGCTTCGTTCGTAGGTGAAGATCGCGATCGGCATCGCGTGCGGGAGGCGCAGCTCCTCGAGACGATCGTTCCAGTCGACCGGGCCCTCGATCAGCACGGTCTTCGGGCGCACCTGTGCGATCACGTGGCGCACGAGGCGCGCGCACGCGGGGCTGTGGTGGCGCACGCCGACGACGTGGAGCTCGTTCATGCGCTCAGCCTCGCGAGCCGGACGACCCCTCGCTCGGCGCTCGCCTCGTCGGAAACATCGGCCCTCCGCATCGCTTCAACCCGGCAAGAGCCCGCGCGCCGCGTGGTACGCCTCCCAATGGGGGCCCTTCTTCTTCGGTGCGCGCTGCTCGAGGTAGCGGCGGATCTTTCGCAGATCTTCGGCGTCGTCCTTCGCCGCGGTGCCCGCGAGCGCCTCCACCAGATCCGCCGGTGTGCCCGCGCCTCCGCGCAAGAACCAGCCGCGCACCCCCACCGCGTGCGCCACCGTCACCGCCTCCGCGGTCGACATCACGCTCGAGAGCCGCTCCATGCCGGTGCCGTCTTCCGTCGCGCCCGCGCGAAGCTCGCGGAAGGTCGTGACCAGGAGATCGAGCACGTCCTCGCTCGGCGCGACCGGCACGCCGCTCTTCTGCAAGAGCCGCGTCGCCTCTTCGCGCACGAGGCGGAGCTCCGCTTGGTGGTCGAGGATCGGGAACACCGTCTCGAAGTTGAAGCGACGCTTGAGCGCCGCGCTCATCTCGTTGACGCCCTTGTCGCGCGTGTTCGCGGTCGCGATGACGTTGAAGCCCTCGCGCGCGAAGAGCATCGCGTCGTCGCCTTCGAGCTCCGGCACCGCGAGCACACGATCGGAGAGCACGGAGAGCATCGAGTCCTGCACCTCGAGGGGGCAGCGCGTGATCTCCTCGAAGCGCACGATCGCGCCGTCGCGCATGCCCATGTAGAGCGGCGCCGGCACCAGCGAGCGCGGCGACGGCCCCTCGTTGACGAGGAGCGCGTAGTTCCACGAGTACTTGATCTGATCTTCGGTCACCGACGCGCCGCCTTGGATGGTCAGCGTGCTGCGTCCCGAGACCGCGGCAGAGAGCAGCTCGGACAAGAGCGACTTCGCGGTGCCCGGCTCGCCGACCAGCAGGAGCCCGCGGCTCGTCGCGAGCGTCACGAGGCAACGATCGATGAGCGAGGGCGGGCACACGACCTTGCGCCGGATGCCGCGGCCCTCGTCGCCGAGCACGAAGGTGCGCGCGGCGCGCAGCGAGAGCGCCCAGCCGGGCGGCTTCGGTCCTTCGTCCTCCGCGCGCAGCTTCTCCAGCTCGTCCGCGTAGAGGATCTCCGCCGGCGCGCGCTGGATCGTCACGCGCGGCTCACCTTCCGAGGCCCGCTTCTTGGTCGCCATCGCGCGCAGCCTATTCGGTCGCGGCGAGCGACGGAACGACGAAGCGCCGCCGAGCTTCCTCGACGGCGCGACGTTCGCGAGCACGAACTCGGGCGATGGGCTCAGGAGATCGTGATGCGGATCATCTGCACCGGCGTGACCGGGCGGTCGCGCGCGTCGGTGCGCGTGCCGCCGATCTTCTGGACCACGTCCATGCCGTTCGTGACGCGACCGAACACCGGGTGCTTCGACTGACCCGGCGTGAAGAAGTCGAGGTACGCGTTGTGGCGAAGGTTGATGAAGAACTGCGAGCTGCCGCTCTGCGGGCCCGCGTTCGCCATCGCGAGGGTGCCCGGCTCGTTCGAGAACTTCGCGTCCGCCGGGTGCTCGTCTTGGATCGAGCCGTAGGGCGACTGCCCGGTGCCCGCGCGACCGCTCTGCGGATCGCGGCTGTGGGGGCAGCCGAACTGGCACATGAAGTCGGCGATCACGCGGTGGAAGTGCAGGCCGTCGTAGAAGCCCTCCTTCGCGAGGCGCACGAAGTTGCCGCCCGTGATGGGCATCTTGTCGACGAAGATCTCCGCCTGGAAGGTCCCGAGCGAGGTCTCGAACGTGGCGATGGGGTTGGTCATCGCCAGCGACGTATCGCAGTCGGGGCTCCGCGATCAAGCGGGGCGCGGGCCGTGTCCGCCGGGCTCGCGACGTCGCGAGCCGACGCGAAACGAGCGCGACCCGGCCCGACGCGTGAACGCCGTACGTGAGGCGTCGCAGCCGCGTGAGTTGCCACCTTCGCCACGTCTGCGAAGTAGGAAGCTCAACCTCTTACTTCAGATTCATGCTCATGAAAACACTCACGATTTTTGCGCGCCTCGCCCTCGTCCTCGTCGGCCTCAGCGCCCTCGGCTGTGGCGACTCGACCCCGAGCGGCGACTCCGACGCGGCCGTCTCCGACTGCTCCGCGGCCGGTCAGCTCTGCGCGACGCTCAGCGTCCCGAGCGACTTCGCGGCGACGCCCCGCAACGTCTACGTCGGGCTCTACGCGAGCTTGCCGCCCGCGGGCCCGCCGGACGTGATGGTCGGTAGCTTCCCCGCGACCTCGATCGCCGCCGGCGCGCCGCTGCGCCTCACGATCGATGGCGTCGACGAGGTCGGCGACTACCACGTCTTCGTCGCGCTCTTCGTCGAAGGCGGCGGCAACTTCCAGCCCGAGCCCGGCATCGACTACCAGCTCATCACCGCGCCCCACACCTTCGGCGCGGGCCCGGTCGAGCTCGGCGCGCTCTCGCTGGAGCTCGCGGAATGATCGTCGCGCGTTGGTTCGCGCGCGTCGCGATCCTGAGCTCGCTGACGTGCGCGAGCTGTGGCGGCGGAGACGAGCTGCCCGAGGTCGTCGCCGGCACCGGGATCGGCGAGGTCGTGCTCGGCATGCGCTACGCCGAGCTCTCGGAGCGGCTCGGGGAGCCCGACGCGCTCGTCGTGGTGAACCGCCAAGCGCTGCTCACCTACGACGAGATCGCGCTCGAGGTCGTGATGGCGTCCAGCCTCGACGAAGCGATCTCCGACGACGCGTACGTGCTCGGTGTCTCCGCCATGGACGGCGCACGCGTCGAAGGCGTGGCGCCCGCGATGACGCGCGCGGAGATCGAAGCGCTCGTCGGTCCCGCGGCCTTCGAGGTCGCGAGCATCGGCTTCTGGGAGAGCGGCATGAGCGTCGTCTGGCGCGGAGACGTCGCACGCCAAGTCGCGGTCTTCGCGACCTTCGAGGTGCAGACCGAGATGCCCGAGATGCAGCCCGCGCTCGGAGGTGCCCGATGAGCCGTCCGCACCTCGTCACGCTCGCCGCGCTCGCTTCGCTCGTCGTGCTCGTGTCGTTCGCGACGAGCCACGCCGACGTCGACGTCGACGGCACGTCGTATCGCGTGGTCGACATGCACCTGCACCCGGGCGACTTCGGTCGCTTCCCCGCGGGTGGGCGCACCTTCGTGATCGAGTCGTTGCCGCCCTTCGTGCGCCCCTACGCGCCTGCGCTCGGCAACGCGGGCATCGATCCGTGGGCCGAGCACATCGGCATCCGCGCGCAGACCGAGATGGCGGGCGTCGAGCGCGCCGTCCTCTACGCGGTCTACGCGCCGCGCTCGACCGGTTGGTACACGAACCGCGAGCTCGAGGCCGTGCTCACCGATCCACGCAACCGCAACGCCGACGGATCGCCCTGGGCCTACGGCATGGCGAGCCTCTCGTTCGAGGGCTACCTCGAAGAAGGCGTCGCGGAGCGGCGGCTCGATGCGCTGCGCTCGTACTTCACCGCGCACCCGGATCTCTTCGTCGGCATCAAGCTGGCGCATCCGCATCAGCACGTCGCGCTCGACGACGGCCGCTACCTCGGGGTGTTCGACGTCGCAGCAGAGGTCGGCGTGCCGGTCTTGCTGCACACCGGCTTCTCGCCCTTCCCCGGCACGCGCACCGAACGCGACTACTACGATCCCGCGCGCCTCGCGTCGGTCGTCGAGGCCTACGACGGAACCCGCGGGGCAGGTCGAGTGGACTTCGTGCTCAGCCACGTCGGCCAGGGCGACGCGCGAGCCGTCGCGGCGGCGCTCGATCTCGCCGAGCGCTTCGACAACGTGTGGCTCGAGGTGAGCGCGCTCGGGAACCCGGTCGCGATCGACGCGCTCGGCATGCCCACCACGGGAGGTAGCCCGCAGCTCCCGGACGTGATGCTGCAGATCAAGACGCGAGGCCTGACGCCGCGCGCGCTCTTCGCGAGCGACGGCCCGCAGTTCAGCGGCAAGGTGCGGAGCTACTTGAACGACGTGATCGAGGCCGCGCAGGCGGCGGACTGGAGCTAACTTCGAGCGACTCTACCTCGACTGAAAAGAAGCTGATGGCCGATCTCCGCAAGCCGCCCTACTGGACGGCGCGCAGCGAGCGATAGCGAGCGAAGGCTCGTGGGTGGGGGCCCCATCGGGGCTTCATGCCCCGTGAAAGAGGCGACAGACCCTCAGGAAAGCTGAGCCGAACGCGCGCTCGGCCACGCGTTCGACGATCTCGAACGCGTGGCCACACGCGCAAGCGACGTCCGGCCGCGACCGACGCGCGAACATGACGCTTGACCTCTACGCCCCACCCCCGACAATCCTGCGTCGATGGCCGACATCCTCCTCGCCCCCGACGTCTTCGTGAACGCCTCCGTCGCGCTCGGCTCTCCGCCCGAGCACGTCGTCCGCCGAGTCCTCGGAGGCGGCAAGAAGGTCAAGAGCAGCGAGTGGATCCTCGCGCGTGTCGAAGCGATGCTCGGCAGCCTCGACGCCTTCAAGAAAGAAGCGCTCGCCGCGCAGATGGCGACCATCCGCGGGCTCGTCGAGCTCGTGGAGACGAAGAAGCAGTTCGGACCCGACGCGTGGGCGGACGCGCTCGTCGCGACCGCGAAGGCGGCGGGGCTCAAGCGTGTGGTGACGGACCACCCGGACCTCGCCGATCAGACCGAGCGCGACGGCGTCGAGTTCCTCTCCAGCGACGCCTGGCTCGTGGAGGTCACCACGCCTCCGCCGCCGCCGCCGAAGAAGTGAGCCGTGATCGGGCCGACACCGTGACGAGCTCGCGCCCCCACCGTCCTCGACGACCCGCGCGCCGACGACTCACGCTTCGACGTCGCGCGGGCGCGATTCTGCTCGTGGGCGTGCTCTCGTTCCCGTTCGGCTGCGGAGGTCCGCGACGCGGCGTCGACGACGCGCTCGACGTCCGCGACCTCGGCGGCGCGCTCGACGCGTACGATCGGTTCCGCGCGACCGAAGGCGCCGACGTCGCGCTGCTCGCCGACGTCGCCGCGCTGCTCCTCGAGCTCGAGGCGCTCTCCGACGAGCCCGCCCGCCGCGACGCCGCGCTCGCGCAGCTCGAGCTCGCGGGCAACGCGGGGCTCGACACGCTCCGCCGCATCGGTCGCAGCGAAGGCGTGACGATCGCGCGGGCTCGAGCCCTCGCCGCGCTCACCAAGCGCCGTGACTCGCAGGCGCGCGCGTTCCTCTACGCGCTGCTCGACGGCGACGACCCCACGATCCTCGCGCTCGCGGTGACCGCGCTGCAGAACGACGAAGAAGCGCGGATGCTGGAGCTGCTCGCGCACTCCGACCCGCAGGTGCGGCGCGCCGCCGCGCTTCGTCTCTCCGCGCGACGCGACTCGAGCGCCGCGCTCGAAGCCCTCGTACAGATCGCGCGTGTCGATCCCGAGGCGCGCGTGCGCGAGGCCGCGTGTCGGGCGCTCGGATCGTTCGGCGCCGCCGCGGTGCCTCGCCTCCGCGAGCGGCTCGACGATCCGGATCCGCAGGTCCGACAGACCGTCGTGCGCGCCCTCGTGCAGGCGGATCGCGACGCGGCGATCCCGATCATCGCGCCGCTCCTCGGGCTGCCGCCTTCGCCCGCGAGCGTCGAGGCGGCTCGCGTGCTCGCGTACGTCGGCGTGGACGAGGCGCGCGACGAGACGGGCGAGACGGCGCTGCAATGGCTGCTCGGCGTGCTCTCGCACGAGGACGCGAGCCTGCGCTCGACCGCGGCGATCGCGCTCGTCTCGGTCGCCCCCACCGGCGCCCCGCTCGACGCGCTGCGTGCGGCGCTCGCGCGCGAAGAGGATCGGGGCGTTCGGCTCGGACTCGCGCGCGCGCTGCTGCCGAGCGACGACGACGCTCGCCCCGCACGCGACGCGCTGCTCGCGCTGCTCGACGGGGACGACATGCCGGCCGTGCAAGCGGCGTCGATCCTCGCCGAGCACGACGACGCGGCCGGCGTAGCGAAGCTCGAGGCTACGCTCGCGTCCGAGGATCCGCTCCTGCGCGGAGTCGCCGCCCGCGCCCTGGCCCGCGGCGCGCACCTGCCCGACGCGGTGTTGCCCGCGCTCCGCGACCCGGATCCGCGGGTGCGAATCCAGGCCGCGGGCGGAGTGCTCGCGGCGTCCAATCACTGAGGCCGCTTCCAATCACGGAGGCCGCGGCGTCCAATCCCCGAGTCCCGCGGCGAAATACCGCGATCGGCGCTCAACCCTGCATGCGCCGCTGGAACGCCGACATCAACGCCGGATCCTGCTGCATCTTCTGCGACCACGTCTGCGAGAGCTGCGCGTAGCTCCCCATGTCCAGGCCGTAGCGCTTCATGGCCCCGTTCATGTCGCCGGTCTGAAGCAGCTTCATGAAGCCGACGTAGTCGCTCAATCGCGGGAGCTGGGTCCCCGGGAGCACCTCGGGGTCGGCGTCCGCCGAGGCCATCGCGCTCGGACGCGGAACGAACGGCAGGCCTCCGCGCCGCTCGTACTCCGCCGCGAACGCCGCCTCCGTCATCCGCTTGCCGAGCAGAGGCGGCGGATCGATCGGGAAACACGCGTTCTCACGCACGCGAAGCGCGCGCTCGCGGCAGAAGAGCGCGTCCGGATCGATGGCGCCGACCGACCAGCTCGCGATGCGGCCCGCGAGCGCGAGCGCCTGCGGCATCACGCCGGGCATCGGCTCTGCCGCGGACGTCGACGCGCTCTCCGCCGGTGGCGCGGTGTCGCGTCCCCACTTCGACGCTCCCGCGTCGGGGGCCGCGCCGCCGAGGTGAGGCGCCTCCGCGACCGGCGTCGTGCTCTCGGGTCGACGCTCGTTCGCGCGCAGCGCCGCCTGCATCACCAGCCAGCTCTGCTGCCCGGCCGCCGCCGACTCCGTGCAGACCGCGAGCGCGCCCTCCGCGTCGCCCGCCTCCAGCTTCGCGAACGCGCGCCCCGCGAACGAGGTGTGGAAGCTCGGCGAAGGCTCGCGCGGCAGATTCTGCTGACACCGCGCGAAGGTCTCTTGAAAGACCGCCACGTTCGCGGGCTCGGGGTTTCGCTGGAGCGCTTGCTGCGCGTAGCCGAGCCCTTCGGCCGCTTTGCCCGATTGAAGCAGCGCACACGCGAGGTGATGGAGCCCACACGCGTGGAGCAGCGGATCGTTCGAAAACTCCGCGATCAGACGCCGCGCCACGCGCTCGCAAGCCTCGACGTCGCCGACGTTGTCCGCCGAGCCAGCCCACGCGTTGAGCATCGCGCCGTCGATCACCGCCGGACCACCGAAGCGCTCCGCGAGCGCGTACGCCTCGCAAGTGCCCGCGTCGTCCTCCGCCAGGTACGCGGCGCTCGCCCACTGCAGGTAGAGCACCGGGTCGCGCGGCGCGACGCAGAGATAGCGGTACACGAACGCGGCCGCCGCCGGATGCCCCGCGTGGAGGAGCTGCTGCGCGGCGTGCACCGGCCCTTGCGCGAGATCCTGTTCGCCGAAGCACGCCAGCGCTCCCTCGGCGTCCCCGAGCTTCGCGGCGGCGAGCCCGAGGTTGCGCAGGATCTCGGCGTTGCCCGGATCGAGCACGTCGGCCCAGGTCCAGAGCGTGCGCGCGGTGGCCCAATCGCCGCGCTGCGCCGCCTCCACGCCGCGCGCCGCGCAGCTCTGGAAGTCGAGCATCGGCGCCGGCCACGCGCCCTGCGTGAGCGTCGACAGCTCCGTCAGCCGCGCTCGGCGCCAGTCGTTCCCCGCCCAGCCGAGCCGCTCGCCCAGCACGCCGAAGGCCTCCCCACGCAGCCCGCGTGCCCACAGCCGCTTCGCGAGCTCGACCGCGGGCGCGGCGTTGCGCGGGAAGGTGTGGAAGGCGAGCCAGGCGACGTCGATCGCCTCGTCGTCGTTGCCGGCCGCACCGCCCGTCGCGGCGAGCTCCATCCAGGCCTTCACGGCTTCTGCGCCGAGCGCGTGGAACGATCGCTCGTAGAGCTCGAGCGCGGCGGGGCGCTGACCTTCCTTCGCGAGATCGCTCGCCAGCCGAAGCTCGAACGCGACCGTCTCGTCGCCGCGCAGGTAATGCGCGACGCGCGGCAAACCTTCGATCGCGATCTCGAGGTGTCCGCCCTTGCGACGATCGAGCTCGAGCGCGCGCTCCACCCGCAGCAGCCAACGATCGAAGATCGCAGGCTCCACGCTCGCGTGGGCTTCGAGCGCCTCGAAGAGCCCTCGCAGGGTCTCGTCGTCGTAGCGCACGCCGCGGTCCTCCATCAGCGCGAGCGCCTCCGTCGCCACCGTGCGCAGCGCGCCCGCGAGCGCGTTCGCGGGCTGCGTGGTCAGCGCGAGGTAGCGGCAGAGCGCGCCCGCGAGGAGCCACATCGTACGCCCCGCGAACGCCGCGCCATCCGGCACGTCGACGTCCACCGTCCGCACGCCCGCCGCTTCGACCCAGCCGTTCACGAGCGCGTCGGCCGAGGCTTGGTTGTCGTCGCGGAGCTGACCGAAGAGCGCGTCGATCGCGTCGAGCGATCCGTCGCGCGAGAGGCGCGCGTGCAGCTTCGCGAGCGCGTCGGCGCGGAACGAGATCGACGGCAGGGTCGGCGCCGCGCGGAAGCTCGGCACGAAGTCCGACGCGTCGCGACGCACCGCCGCCGCCAGCCGCTTCGCGCCGAGGCGCTCCGCCTCCGCGATCTGACGCTCGAAGGGCTCGGGCCCGAAGGCCGCCGCCACGCGCAGCAGCCGGTTCACCTCGGCTTCGGTGCGCCGCGTGGGCGCGCGCAGCGGCGTGATCGCGAGGGTCCGGATCGCCTCGTCCGCGCGCCCGTTCGCGAGCATCACCCGCGCACCCGCGAGCTGCGCGAGATCCGCGTACGCGAAGCGCAGGCGACGGTGGTGATGCCAACACGCGAGCGCCTCCTGCCGACGCCCCACCGCGAGCAAGCTCTCCAGGAGCTTCACGAGCTCGCTCCAATGCTCGATCGGCGCGCGCGTCAATCCGAGGATCGCGCGCCCCGGCTCGCCGCGGTGGAAACCTTCGCGCGCGTACGCGAGCGCGAGCACCCCCGGCTCCGTCTGCCACTTGCGCAGCAGCTCGGTCATCTTCGGCCATTGATCGCGGTTGAAGACGAGCTCGAGCGCGCGCTGCCGCACGAAGGTCGCGTCTTCGAGCCGGCCCACGTCGAGGAAGCTGTCCGCGAGGCGCAGGCGCGCGAGGCAGAGCGCGGGCTCCGCGCCCCCGAAGCGGCCGCGTTGCTGGAGCTCGCCGAGCAGCGCGAGCCGCTGCTGCACGTCCGCGAGCGCGCGTCCGTCGCGCCCGAGATCGCGCACCGTGTCCATCGCGGCGAGGTGCGCGTCGACGTAGGCCGGAAAGAGACGCGCGGCCTTCGACGCCCAGCGATGTCCTTCCTCGAAGCGGCCCCACTTCTGCAGCGCCCACGCGTACTTCGTGAGCGTGATGCCGTTGCTCGACAGCAGCGTGGCCGCGATCGACGCGTGGTAGCGCTCTTCCTCGAGCGGCACGTCGTCGCCCCACATCAACGCGTGCAGCTTCCCCCAGCAGGGCGCGAGGCCGAGCGCGCGGCGGATGTCGTCGCGCGAGGCGCCCGGCCGCGTGCCGCCCTTCCCGTCCGGCGCCTGCTGGTGCCAGCGCCGCAGGTGATCGTCGCGCAGGCCCCACGCGCAGCTCGGATCCGCGCCGAGCATCACGTGCGCGAGGTCGTAGCCGAGCTCCACGCTTGCGAAGTGGCAGAACGGAATCACGAGCTTGGCGGGCGCGGAGAGCCCGCCACGTTGCCCCTCCGGGCGCGCCCGATCGGTCGCGACCTCCCGCGCCGCGTGCTCGGCCACCGCGCGCAGCACCTCGACGTCGAAGGGCTCGAGCGGATGCGGCATCGCGCCGAGCCCCCGCGCGCGCAGCCAGCGCGCGAGCGCCTCGTCGATCGCGATCGCCGCGATCGCGCCCGCGCCTTCGAAGGTGTCGCTCGGCTTGCCGTGCCGATGCGAGGTGAGCCGCGCGCTCTTGCCGTCCGTCGAGAGCTCGATCGCGAGCACCTCGTCGCGACGGTTCTCGTAGAGCTCGTACGCGATCACGCTCCGCACGTCCGGATGCCCCGCGTCGACCAGGCGTCCCTGCTCGTCGAGCAGCTGGAAGTCGTCGCGGTCCGTCATCGCGACGTGCGGGTGCCGCACGAGGCTCTCGAAGATCGCCGCGTTGACGAGGAACGACGCGGGGTAGCGCAGCGCGTCGGGCACGACGGGCACCACGGTCGGAAGGAACGTCACGCGATGCGGCACACGACGAAAGAACGACATCTCCACCCTCCGGATCGGAGCAGTCGTGCGCTCGGCACGCCCCCCGCGGCGCGGACGCTACTCGTTCGCTCGAAGCTCGCCAACGGCGTCGGCGGCGGTGCCCTCTCGCGCGGCTCGTCGCCCGCGATCGTCCGCGTATACTCGGCGCGTGACGTCGTCCCGACAGCTCACGATCCTCGAAGCCGCGCTGCGCCTCTTCCACCACTACGGTCCCTCGAAGACCACGGTGGCGGACATCGCGCGCGAGGCGCGCGTCGGGGTCGGCAGCGTCTACCTCGAGTTCCGCTCGAAGGACGACATCCTCGGCGCCCTCTCGCGGCACGCGCACCAGCGTGTGCTCCAGCGCGAAGAAGAGGCGCTCCGAGACACCACGCGTCCGATTGGCGATCGTCTACGGGCCGCGCTCGACGCACGCTTCGAGTCGTTCCTCACGATCGCGAGCGGTCCGCACGGGCCCGAGCTCTTCCACTGCGCACGCTGCGCCGCGATCCGCGACGCGCACGAACGTTTCCACGACGCCGAGCGCGACCTCTTCGCGCGCGCCCTCGACGCCGCCCGCGACGCCGTGGTGGTCGACGACGACCCGCGCCGCACCGCGGTCACGTTGCTGCACGCCTACGCCGCCTTCGCACCTCCGCACCTCGCGCCGTCGCGAGCCCACGAGCTCCGCGCCGAGCTCCCCCGTCTGCATCGACTCGTCCTCGACGGCTTGCTGCGGCGAAGCTGATCGGCGCACCGGCTTGGAGGTGGTGAGTCCACCGTACTCGGGTGAGTCCACCGTACGAGGTAGGTGGGGGATGACCCTCCGGTCGCGCGGCGCCCCGCCGCTCGCGCGGCGCGTTGCAGAGGGTCTTCCGAGAACCATGTTTGACCCTGCTGGAATCTGCGCGTGATTCCGGAATCAACCCGCAGGACGGACGCACCGATGCGCGGCTCGGGCTGGTTCCGGGCCGCGCATCGCCGCTTCGGGCGCTCTGCGATCACGCAGGTGGGTCGTTGGCTCCGCGGCGA